>CAVGBO010000051.1:0-28913 GCA_963627465.1 Phocaeicola dorei | reverse complement strand
CGAGAGGGGAGCTTTTGACACAAAAGCTTCCCTCTCGCAAGTTGCCCTCGTCCAACACGCTGTTCGCACATTGACGCATAGCAGGGAAAATGGTATAATACTCGTATGCGCTGATGTGGTGGAATGGCAGACACCAGGGACTTAAAATCCCTTGCTGAAAGGCGTGCGGGTTCGAGTCCCGCCATCAGCACGCTGATTTTTAAGGCGACACATAGGAAAGCGTGTCGCCTTTTTTGATACGCAAAAAGCTCCGGGTCACGCCTGTTGACGTGACTCGGAGCTCTGCGTTTACTGTCGTGCTTCGATTCAGACTTCGTCCAGCCGGGCAATATTCTCACGAATGTGCTGGCAGCTCTTGTGGAAGCCTTCTTCCTCTGCCTCGGATAGGTTCAGGGTATACACCTGCTCCACACCATTGGCACCGATGACGCAGGGGAGGGAGGTGAAAATGCCTTCCTCGCCGTATTGACCCGTCATCAGGGTGGAAACGGACAGCACAGCGTGCTCGTTGTGGAAAATGGCGGAGCAGATCCGTGCCGTGCAGTTGGCTACGGCGTATTCCGTGCAGCCCTTGCCGGCAAAGGTCACATAGCCGCCCTTCCGTGCCCGCTCTTCCACCTCGGCACGGTCGAAGCCGTACTGCTCCGGGTATTCCTTGGCCAGCTCGGACAGACGCTTGCCGGCGATGGAGGCAGCTTTCCATGCGGCAACCTGGGAAAAGCCGTGCTCGCCGATCATGTAAGCGTCAATGGACTTGGGGCTGATGTTGGTCACCTTGGAGATTTCCGACCGGAGCCGGGCAGAGTCCAAGCCGCAGCCCGTGCCGATGATCTTCGTGGGGGTGTAGCCGGTCAGCTTCCAGATGGCGGTGCACACCACGTCGCAGGGATTGGCAACGGAAACAAGAATGCCGTTGAAGCCTGCACCTACAATCTGGTTGGCAAAGGTGCGGGCGGATTCTGTGGTGGAGAAGAGCTCACCATCCCGGCTGTTGGCACTCTGGGCAACGTGACCGGCACAGTTGATGATAATGTCGCAGTCGGCAAGATCCTCATACCGGTTGCTGCAGTTGACAATGCGGGTGTTGTAGGGCACAAAGCTGAGGGAGTCGTGGAGATCCTGCGCCTCGGAGATAACCTTCTGGTCGTGGAGGCCGCACAGGTACAGTTCATCTGCAATGCCCTGCAGGAGAATGCTGTTGGCTACGTGGGCGCCTACGTGTCCCAGACCAATGATACCGATTTTGCGTTGTGCGCTCATAATCAAAAATTCCTTTCTACGCATGGGCGGCATTTCTATAGACCGGCGGGAAGGGTCGGCCTATAGAAATGCCCCCGCCCGGAAGGGCGGGGGTAGCAGTCGGAATTATTCCAGACCAGCCATCTTCTTGTAGTTCTCGCGACGGAGCTTTGCATCCTCTTCGGAATGCTCGAACAGCGTCTCGGCAACCGTGGGGAACAGCTTGGCCAGAGAAGTATACCGCACCTCGCCCTTCAGGAAGTCCTGATAGCTTTCGGTGGGATCCTTGCTGTCCAGGGTCATGGGATTCTCGCCAGCTTCTGCCTTGGCAGGGTTGTAGCGATACAGAGGCCAGTAGCCGCAGGCCACAGCCTTCTTGATCTCTTCCTGAGCCTTGCCCATGTTGATACCATGGTTGATGCAGGGCGCATAGGCGATGATCAGGGAAGGTCCGTGATAAGCTTCGGCTTCGGTCATGGCCTTCAGCAGCTGAGCGGGATTGGCGCTCATGGCCACCGTTGCCACATACACATAGCCATAGCTCATGGCCATCATGCCCAGATCCTTCTTCTTGGTCCGCTTGCCGGCAGCAGCAAACTTAGCCACAGAGCCGGTAGGCGTGGACTTGGAAGCCTGTCCGCCGGTGTTGGAGTACACTTCGGTATCCAGTACCAGGATGTTGACATCCTGATTCTGTGCCAGCACGTGATCCACGCCGCCGTAGCCGATGTCGTATGCCCAGCCGTCGCCGCCGAAGATCCAGATGGACTTCTTGGTCAGCAGGTCAGCACCGTCCTTCACAGCCTTTGCCAGGTCGGCAGCTGCGCCGGTTACGGTCTCGCAGGCAGCCAGCAGCTTCTTGCCGGCAGCCTTGGAAGCCTCAGCATCGTCCATGTTGTCCAGCCATTCCTGACCGGCAGCCTTCACGTCCTCGCTTACGCCTTCAGCAGCCACCAGTGCACGCACGGTGTCGGCCAGCTTAGCGCGACGCTGGGTCACAGCCAGGTTCATGCCGAAGCCGAACTCAGCATTGTCCTCGAACAGGCTGTTTGCCCATGCGGGACCATGACCCTCGTTGTTGGTGGTGTAGGGGCAGGTGGGAGCAGAACCGCCGTAGATGGAAGAGCAGCCCGTAGCGTTGGCAACGATCATCCGATCGCCGAACAGCTGGGTAACCAGCTTCACATAGGGGGTCTCGCCGCAGCCTGCGCATGCGCCGGAGAACTCGAACAGGGGCTTCAGAGCCTGGCTGTTCTTCACGGAAGCCTTGTTGGTGATGCGATCGGCCACTTCCGGCACGGTCATAGCATACTCCCAGTTGGCTTCTTCCTTGCGCTGGGTATCCAGGGGCTTCATAACCAGAGCCTTCTCCTTGGCGGGGCAGACTTCAACGCAGTTGCCGCAGCCCGTGCAGTCCAGAGGAGAGACCTGCATACGATACTGCATGCCGGCGAATTCCTTGCCGGTAGCCTTCTTGGTAACGAAGCCTTCAGGAATCTGAGCACCGTCAGCCACGTAGATGGGACGGATGCAGGCGTGGGGGCAAACCAGAGAGCAGTTGCCGCACTGCACGCAGTTGTCGCTCAGCCATTCAGGCACCTTCACGGCAATGCCGCGCTTCTCGAACTTGGTGGTTCCGGTAGGCACCATGCCGCGAGGATCCAGGGCGCTGACGGGCAGCTTGTCGCCTTCCTGAGCCAGGATGGGATGCACGAAGGTATCGAAGTACTCGGTGGTGCCCTTCACCTTCATGGCTACGGCGCCGGTGGTGGCGTTAGCCCATTCAGCGGGGATCTTCACTTCCTGCAGGCCGGAGATAGCGATGTCGATAGCGTCCCAGTTCTTCTGGACAACAGCGTCGCCCTTCTTGCCGTAGGTCTTCTTGGCATAAGCCTTCATGTATTCATCGGCCTGCTCGTAGGGGATCACGTCAGCCAGCTTGAAGAAAGCAGCCTGCATGATGGTGTTGATCCGGTTGCCCATGCCAACCTTGGCAGCCAGGTCGATAGCGTCGATGATGTAGAACCGGGCGTTCTTCTTGGCTAGCAGCTTCTTCATGGAAGCGGGCAGGTGAGCGTCCAGCTCTTCAGGCTTCCACTGGCAGTTCAGCAGGAATACGCCGCCGTCCTTCAGGGAAGATACCATGTCGTACATGGTTACATAAGCGGGGTTGTGGCAGGCCACGAAGTCAGCAGCATCGATCTGATACGGAGACTTGATGGGGCTCTTGCCGAAACGCAGGTGGCTTACGGTCAGACCGCCGGACTTCTTGGAGTCGTAGGCGAAGTAAGCCTGTGCGTACATGTCGGTGTGGTCGCCGATGATCTTGATGGAGTTCTTGTTGGCACCAACGGTACCGTCGGAACCCAGGCCATAGAACTTGCAGCTGATGGCACCGGCAGGAGCGGCATTGAACAGCTCGCCCACAGGCAGGGAGGTGCCGGTCACGTCATCGTTAATGCCAACGGTGAAGTGATTCTTCATCTCGCCGTCCAGGTTGGCGAACACAGCCTTCACATGGGTGGGGGTGAACTCCTTGGAGCCCAGACCATAGCGGCCGCCCACAACCTGAATATCCTTGCGGCCGGCTTCTGCCAGAGCAGCACACACATCCAGGTACAGAGGCTCGCCCAGAGAGCCGGATTCCTTGGTACGATCCAGCACGGCGATCTTCTTGCAGCTTGCGGGAATGGCGGCAATGAAGTGCTTCACGGAGAAAGGACGATACAGGTGGCACTTGATCACACCCACCTTTTCGCCCATTTCGTTCATCTTGGTCACGGCTTCGTCGGCCACGTCGCAGCCAGAACCCATGGCGATGATGACCTTGTCGGCATCGGGTGCGCCAACGTAGTCGAACAGCTTGTAGTGACGGCCGGTCAGCTCGCCAACCTGCTTCATGCTCTCTTCTACGATTTCCGGCACAGCCAGGTAGAACTTGTTGCCGGCTTCACGACCCTGGAAGTAGATGTCAGGGTTCTGAGCGGTACCGGCCTGATGGGGATGTTCGGGGTTCAGTGCACGGGCACGGAACTCTTCAATCTTGTCCCAGGGCACGAGAGGCTTGATCTCATCGTAGGTGGGAGCATCGATCTTCTGGATTTCGTGGCTGGTGCGGAAGCCGTCGAAGAAGTGCAGGAAAGGCACGGAGCTCTTCAGGGTAGACAGGTGAGCAACCAGTGCCATATCGCAAGCTTCCTGAACGGAGTTGCTGGCCAGCATGGCGAAGCCGGTCTGGCGGCAGGCCATAACGTCGCTGTGGTCACCGAAGATGGACAATGCGTGGTAAGCCAGGGCACGAGCGCTCACGTGGAACACTGCGGGGGTCAGCTCGCCAGCGATTTTGTACATGTTGGGGATCATCAGCAGCAGACCCTGAGAAGCGGTGAAGGTGGTGGTCAGGGCACCTGCGGACAGGGAGCCGTGCACAGCACCGGCAGCACCGGCTTCGGACTGCATTTCAGCGATCTTCACGGTCTGTCCGAAAAGGTTTTCACGCTTCTGGGCGGACCACTCATCAGCAACTTCTGCCATGGGGGAAGAAGGCGTGATGGGGTAGATGGCGGCCACATCACTGAACGCGTAGGCGATGTGGCTGACGGCGGTATTGCCGTCTACGGTCATTTTGATTGCCATGGATGTACCTCCTTGACGAATGATGAGTCGGCGAAAGCATCACCCTGAGCCGACTCCGGAAAAACCGCATTCTTTTTCCTTTTCAATAAGGAAAAGACACAAACAAGCGTCTCTTTCCCTTTGGAAAGGCACGCGAAAAAACGCGGGATATCCTCGTACGCTTTCATTATATGCCTTTCTGCCGCTCATGTCAATTCAAAGAGGCGGAAAAATCACGGTCTCGGAAGGCCTGTGCGGCAAAGCTTTGCGGCCTTTTTCCAGCAATCTTTCTTCAATTTACTTTTTCTTGACAAAGCCATTCTTTACGCCTACAATACCCATAGTACTGACCAAATAGGAGGCAACACCATGGCAGAATTGACGATGGATAAGCTGGTGGCTCTGTGCAAGAACCGGGGCTTTATTTTTTCCGGCAGTGAAATTTACGGCGGCCTGGCCAACACCTGGGACTTTGGCCCCTTGGGTGTGGAGCTGAAGAATAATGTAAAAAAGGCCTGGTGGCAGAAGTTTGTACAGGAAAGTAAGTACAACACCGGCCTGGACTGCGCCATTCTGATGAACCGGGAAGTGTGGGTGGCCTCCGGTCACGTAGGCGGCTTCAACGATCCTCTGATGGACTGCAAAGCTTGCAAGGCTCGCTTCCGCGCCGATAAGCTGATTGAAGACTTTACCCACGGGGATGAAACCGGGGACGGCTGGACCAATCAGGAGCTGGAAACCTACATTGCCGAGCATGACATCAAGTGCCCTGTCTGCGGCAAGAAGGACTTTACCGGCATCCGTCAGTTCAACCTGATGTTCAAGACCTATGCCGGCGTAACGGAAAACGCCGCCAACGAGATTTACCTCCGTCCGGAAACGGCGCAGGGCATTTTCGTGAATTTCCAGAATGTGATGCGCACCACCCGGAAGAAGCTGCCTGCCGGCATTGCCCAGATCGGCAAGAGCTTCCGCAACGAAATCACCCCCGGCAACTTCATCTTCCGTGTTCGTGAATTTGAGCAGATGGAGCTGGAATTCTTCTGCAAGCCCGGCGAAGATCTGGAGTGGTTCAACTACTGGCGTTCCTTCTGCCGTGACTGGCTGATGAACCTGGGCATTAAGGAAGACAGCCTCCGCCTGCGGGATCATGAGCCGGAGAAGCTGGCCTTCTATTCCAAGGCTACTACGGACTTTGAGTTCCTCTTCCCCTTCGGCTGGGGCGAACTGTGGGGTGTGGCAGACCGTACGGACTACGACCTGACCCGGCATCAGGAGCATTCCGGCAAGTCCATGGAATACCTGGATCCGGTGACCAACGAAAAGTACGTGCCTTACTGCATCGAGCCTTCTCTGGGCGTGGAGCGTGCCGTGCTGGCCTTCCTGTGCAATGCCTATGATGAGGAAACCCTGGAGGGCGGCGATGTTCGCACGGTGCTGCACCTGCATCCTGCCCTGGCGCCCTTCAAGGCGGCTGTGCTGCCCCTGCAGAAGAACAAGCTGGGCGGCCTTGCCAGCGAGATTCATCAGGAACTGGCCAAGTACTTCCCTGTGGATTATGACGAAACCGGCTCCATCGGCAAGCGGTATCGTCGGCAGGATGAAATCGGCACGCCCTTCTCCATCTGTGTGGACTTCGATACGGAAGCAACCGGCACGGTCACTGTCCGTGATCGGGACACCATGCAGCAGGAGCGGGTCGCCGTGGCAGATCTGCGGAAGTACATCGAGGATAGAATGCGGTTCTAATGCCTGCCGCTTTGGCAAAGGGCAATATCCGCTCAATGACCGGGAAAACGGTTCGGCCGTTCTTCCGGTCGTTTTTATGTATGGAGCCATACCAACCCAAAGAAGCCTTTTCTCAAGAAAGACATAGGGCACTGATACCATCTTGTGAAGGGACAAAATTCCCGGTATAATAGGGAAGCTGAATGATCAGGGGAGGAGGTGACACCGTGGACAAGCTGGAGACGCTGAAGTATTACTTTGGTCACAGTACTTTTCGCCCCGGGCAGGAAACGCTGGTGGATGCTCTCCTTGACCATCGGGATGCGCTGGGCATTATGCCCACCGGTGCAGGGAAAAGCGTGTGCTATCAGATTCCTGCCTTAATGACCCCGGGCATTGCGCTGGTGATTTCGCCCCTGATTTCTCTCATGAAGGATCAGGTCATGAGCCTGATTGCCTCCGGCGTGCCGGCCGCTTATCTGAACAGCAGCCTGACTCCCAAGCAGCTGGATCTTGCCACGGAGCGTGCCTGCCAGGGGGCATACCGCATTATTTACGTAGCGCCGGAGCGGCTGGATACCCTGTCCTTCCGCCGGTTCGCCATGCAGGCACCCATTACTCTGATCGCCGTGGACGAAGCCCACTGCGTCTCCCAATGGGGGCAGGATTTTCGCCCCAGCTACCTGAAGATTGCCGACTTTATCGAATCCTTGCCTAAGCGTCCTCCCGTGGGGGCGTTTACGGCCACGGCCACCAGCAAGGTGCGCAGCGACATTATCCGCCTGCTGCGGCTTCAGCATCCGGTGGAAGCTTCCACCGGTTTTGACCGCCCCAATCTGTTCTTTGACGTGCTGCGTCCCAAGGATAAGGAGGCAGCCCTGAAAGACCTGCTGCGGAAGCGGAAAAATCAAAGCGGCATTATTTACTGCGCCACCCGCCGGAATGTGGAGGAAGTGGCCGCCAAGCTGGAAAAGGCAGGCTATCAGGTCGGTACCTACCATGCAGGCATGAGTGACCAGTACCGGCAGGAGAATCAGGAAGCCTTTCAGGAGGATCGGATTCAAATCATGGTGGCCACCAATGCGTTCGGCATGGGCATTGATAAGTCCAATGTGAATTATGTGATTCATTATAATATGCCCCGCTCTATGGAGGCCTACTATCAGGAGGCAGGCCGTGCCGGACGGGACGGCAGCAAGGCAGACTGCATTCTGCTTTACAGCGGTGCGGACATCTTCACTGCCAAGTGGATGATTGACCACACAGAGCCCAATGAAGCGTTAACCGCCGAAGAGCGGCAGGCAGTGCGTCAGGAAGACCTGCGGCGCATGGAGGACATGATTACCTACTGCACCGGGGGCAAGTGCCTGCGAAGCTATATCCTCCATTACTTCGGAGAGAACGCCCCGGATACATGCACCACCTGCGGCAACTGCGTCCGGGGACAGGAACGGGAGCATCTTTTCCCCTTCAAGAAAGCCCCTGCCGTCCCCAAGCAGGAGGAAGAACAGCCGGTGGATCCGGACAACCTGTTCGAGCTGCTGCGCCACTGCCGGCTGGAACTTGCCCGGCAGAATCACGTGCCTCCTTATATGATCTGTGCAGATAAGACCCTGCTGGACATGGTGCGCAAGCGTCCCCGCAATCTGGATGAAATGCTGGATGTGGACGGCATGGGCGTGAAGAAGATCGGCAAGTACGGAGCCGCCTTCCTGCTGGTTTTGCGCCGGTATGCGGCCAGCCATCCCGGGGGTTGAAATCTTTTCACGGTTCTGTTAAAATAAAGTGTCTATTCATCGCCCTTTGCCCGATGGGGCAAGGGGATTCCTTCTTCATTTGTCATCATCCTAGGAGGACGAAACCATGCGTATTTTCCTGGATGCCATGGGTGGCGACAACGCCCCTCAGGCTCCCGTCGAAGGTGCGATAGAAGCACTTCGGCGCTTCCCCAACCTTGAAATTTCCCTTGCCGGCAAGCTGGATGCCATCACCCCCCTGCTGGCGGATGCGGAGGATGTTCGCAGCCGCATTACCCTGGTGGATGCACCGGAAGTGATCACCAATGATGAAAGCCCGGTCATGGGCGTACGTACCAAGAAGCAGTCCGCCACGGTTATCGGCATGCTTCAGCTGCGGGATCAGCAGGTGGACGGCTTTGTGTCTGCCGGGTCTACCGGCGCAGTGCTGGCCGGAGGCATGTTCCGCCTGGGGCGGATTCCCGGGGTGGAGCGTCCTGCCCTGGCACCTTTGCTGCCCAATGGCAAGGGTCACTTTCTGCTGATTGACTGTGGTGCCAATGTGGACTGCCAAAGCGACTGGCTGGTGCAGTTCGGCATCATGGGCAACGCCTACATGAAGGGCGTTATGGGTATGCAGGAACCTCGGGTGGGTCTGATTAACATCGGTGCAGAGTCCGAGAAGGGCAACAAGCTGGTGAAGGAAACCTATCCCAAGATGGAAACGGCACCCTACCACTTTATCGGCAACGTGGAAGCCCGGGACATTACCGGGGATGTGGCGGATGTGCTGGTGTGCGATGGTTTCAGCGGCAACCTGATCCTGAAGTTTATGGAAGGTGTCGCCGGTACCCTCATGGGCATGATTAAGAAAGAAATGATGGCGGATACCCGTGGCAAGGTGGCGGGACTGATTGCCAAGCCTGCCTTCCGCCGGGTGAAAAAGGCCATGGACTACACCGAAGTGGGCGGTGCACCTCTCTTGGGCGTGAACGGTGCGGTGACCAAGGCGCATGGCTCTTCCAATGGTCACGCTATTGCCTGTGCCATTGCCCAGTGCATGAAGATGGTGGACGGCCACGTGGTAGACATTATTCGGGACGGCATGGAGAAGCTTGTCGCCGAAGAAGCGTAAGGCATTTTTCCCGAAAGGGATTATGCATAGAATGGATCTGTGAAAGGAGTATATGAACATGATTTTTGATACGGTTAAGAAGATGATTGCTGCTCAGCTGAAGGTGGATGAAAACACCGTGACCCGTGAGTCCCGCCTGGTGGAGGATCTCCACGCTGACTCTGCCAACGTGATGGTCATGATTATGGATCTGGAAGACAAGTTCGGCATCGTGGTGGAGGACGACCAGATCATGAAGCTGAAGACCGTGGGCGATGTGGTGGACTACATCGAAAAGAATCAGTAATCACATTGCGGGTTCGGCAGTGTCTGCATTGGCCGAACCCGCTGCTTTTTTGATGCTCTGCAGGGAGAAAATCCTGACCCGGTTTTTTCCCTCCAAAGCATCGCTTTCATGAAAGTGAGGAATATCATGGAAACGATCACCATGCAGCAGTTGATGACCAACATTGGCTATACCTTTCACAACCCCAGGCTGCTGTATCAGGCACTGACCCATCCGTCCATGGGGGAGAATGACAATCAGCGGCTGGAATTTCTGGGGGATGCGGTGCTGGAATTTATCCTCAGCAATGATTTGTATCTGGCGCACCCCAAGGATCAGGAAGGGGCATTGACCCATCAGCGTGCCCTCTTGGCCTGCGAGGCGGCATTGAGCCAGGTGGCTCAGGGGCTGGGCATCGGTCAGGCATTGATGATGGATCGGGGCGAGGAGCTAACCGGGGGCAGGGAAAAGCCCAGCGTGCTGTGCGATGCCATGGAGGCGGTGCTGGCGGCTGTGTATCTGGATGGGGGACTGGAGCCTGTGCGGCAGATTGTCCACCGCTTCTGGCCTAAGCCGGAGGATGTGCATCGTCCCTTGCAGGACAGCAAGAGTGCCCTGCAGGAGCTGCTTCAAAAGGATGGCTCGGAAGCTCCTACCTACGCCATTGTGGAGCAGTACGGGCCGGATCATGCCCGCACCTTTGTGGCAGTGGTAACCCGGTACGGCAAGGTGCTGGCCAAGGGCTCCGGTCACAGCAAGAAGCAGGCAGAACAGGCGGCGGCATTGGCGGCACTGGAAGCCATGGGGGAAAGATAAGATCAGGTTCGCAGCATATCGATTATGTGCTGCGGACTTTTTTGTTGTTACAAAATCCGTGGCATGGGGAAGGAAATGCATCCTTCCAACGTTCTATAGGTAGGAAACCTCCTAAAGGCGGTGGAAACGATGGATGAACTGACCCTGCGGCGTGCCAAGGATGGAGACAGCGGTGCCTTTGAAGAGCTGGTAACACCCTACGAGCAGATGCTCTGGCGGCTGTGCTGGCGCTATACCCGCCATCAGGCGGATGCTCAGGACTGCGTGCAGGAAACCATGCTGAAGGCATGGCGTCAGCTGCCCAATTACCGGGGCGAATGCAGCGTGGAAAGCTGGCTGTACCGCATCTGCGTCAGCTGCTGCCTGGACTTCCTCCGCAAGCGGAGCAACAAGCAGCAGGATTCTGTGGACGCCATGACCGACCTGGGCTATGATCCTCCGGATCCGGAGCCCTTGCCGGAGGAAAAAGTGATTGCGGCACAGGAAAAGCAGGACGTACATCAGGCCATTGCGGAACTGCCTCCTACCATGCGGGAAGTGCTGGTGCTCAGCGTGCTGGAAGGCAAGTCTTATGAAGATACGGCACGGCTGATCGGCATCAGCATCGGCACGGTGAAAAGCCGGCTGAACCGGGCACGGCAGAAAATTGCGGAAAAGCTTCAGCAACTGGGAACAAAAAGAACACACTCCTCGTCTGACAAAATGAAAGGAGGGCACGAATGATGATGGATGATCGAGACGCTCTCCGCCAACAGCTGAAGGTGCTGGAAGACGATGTGCCCCCCATGCCCGAGGGGCTCCATCAGCGCTGGATGCGTGCAGTGGAGGAGGAACCTATGGACAAGACGCCGCCGGGAAAGAAGACCTCCCAGTGGAAGCGGCTCCTGGCCGTGGCGGCGGCAGCCGTGTTTGTCATTGGGGGTGCCATTTGGGCGAAAGACGTGCACCTGGGGCAAAGCCAAAGCGGCTTTGTCCTTATGCAGGAGGAAAGCGCAACCGAGGACACAGTTTCCTACAGCCGTAATAGCACCATGCTCATGTCTACCGGCAGCACCGGCGCAGGGGCATCCTTGTATGCCGACAATGATGTAGGCGGCTATGGGGGCGAGGATACTATCGCCTCCCAGCAGGAGACGAAAATCATTCGCACGGTGAGCCTGACCCTGGGCACTACCGCCTTTGACGATACCCTGGCTACCGTCAAGCAGGCCTGCTTTGATGCTGGGGGACGGGTGGAGTATGCCAGTGAGTACGGCAGCACCGCCCAGCGTTCCGCCAGCCTGACCCTGCGGATTCCCTCTGAACAGCTGGATCTTTTCCTGGAAGGAGAAAACAGCTGGGGACGGGTGATTCACCGCAGCGAAACCGCCGAGGATGTGACGGAAAGCTACTACGACACCAAGGGGCGGCTGGAAACCCAGCAGGCTCTCATGGCAAGGCTGAAGGAACTGACGGAAAAGGCGGAAAGCCTGGAGGACATCCTAAGTCTGGAAAGCCAAATGGCAGATACCCAGTATCAGATTGACCGGCTTACCGGCATCCTGCAAAGCACGGACAGCCAGGTATCCTATGCCACGGTGAATGTATCCGTGCAGGAGGAAAAGGCCGCCGACACAGCTCAAAACACGGAAGAATCCCTGCTGTCCCGCATGAGCAGTGCCCTGAAGGTGGGGGCTGACGCCTTTGTCAGTTTCCTGTCCGATGCACTGGTCTTCCTGGTGTACGCCCTGCCCTTCCTAGGCGTGGTGGCTGTGGTGGTCATTACGGTGCTGATTGTGCACAAAAAGCGGAAGAAATAAACCCAAGTGATACCATCCCCTTGGTTCAAGCGAACCGAGGGGATTTTTATGATGATTTCCAAAAAAAGACAGAAAATTTTTTCCGATCGATATTGCTTTTTCCAACATCATTATGATAAGATAAGGATTGCAAAATGAAAGGAGAAACTGTCATGTTGATGAAGTTTCGAAAGTCCCATCCCATCTGGTTCTCCGTGGTGGCTGCTATCCTTTTCATGGTTTTCGGTATGCTTCTGAGCTTCCTGGTTGTCACTGTCATTCCTGCCCTCAAAAGTGAAGGCAACGAGTTTGCCCTGACCTTTGCGGTGGAGCTGCTAAGTGCCCTGCTCATGGTGCTGCTGCTTCGCCTGCATCATCGGACGGAGCTGGTGACACGGCGGGGAAGCTCCTTCAAAAATTGCTTCTTTGTCTGCCTTGTGCCCCTGCTGTTCAACCTTGCTTCCTTTGTGGCGCAGATTGTGGAGGCTGTGCAGAATCATACGCCGCTGAACCCTGCAAGCACCATTTTGTTCTACGTGCTGGCCATGATGGCAGTAGGCATTGCTGAAGAATTCATGGCTCGGGCGGTCATTTCCGAAACCCTGCTGGAGCACTTCGGCACGGATTCTCTGGGCAGTGTATGGAAGGCTGCCACGATCAACGGCCTGGTCTTCGGTCTGCTGCACCTGGTCAATCTGATGTCCGTGCACTCTGTGAAGGGCGTGCTGATTCAGGCACTGAGTGCCTTCGCCGGCGGTCTCATGTATGCGGCTGTGTACTACAGAACCGGCAATATCTGGGCAACTGCCTTGCTTCACGGATTGAATGACGTGATGGCAGGTCTTTCTGCCGGCGTCTTCACCTATGATTCCGGCATGATGAGCAGCGTTGAGGGTCTGGAAAGCGCTAACTGGCTGATCCTGCTCGTTCCCCTGCGGGAGCTGCTGATTGCCGCCTTCCTGCTCCGCAAGCAGAAGCTGCCCCAGCTGCAGCAGTGCTGGACGGGTCTTGTGGAAAGCAAGGAAGTCAGCGAAAAAGAGTAAGTCATACCGTTTCATCCCCTCAGCTTTTACGGCTGAGGGGATTTTTCATGTTCCCGTAAAGAATCCTGTAAAAAGCGAAAAACGGCTTGCGCTTCTGCTTGCTTTTCCTGCAAGGTGATGATAGGATAAGGAACGTAAAATGTGAGGAGGGACTGCCATGCTGTCCAAATTCCGGGAATCCCATCCTATCTGGTTCTGCCTTGGAGCGGCGGTTGTTTTCATGGCTTTCGGTTTCGCACTGAGTTACCTGCTGTCTTTCATTCCCTACTTTGCTGGGGAGGATATGATGGCCAATCAGGTGCTGGTCATTGTAATGGAGACGCTGACCTCCCTGCTGATGCTGCTGGTGCTCCGGCAGATTCATCGCACGGAGCTGGCGACACGGCGGGGGAGCTCCTTCAAGAACTGCCTGCTGGTCAGCCTGTGCCCCCTGATCCTTTCTGCCCTGTCCCTGGTGGTTCAGCTGTCTGTGGCAGCGGAGAGCGGCGAGAAGCTGCGCCCTGCAGGCTACATTGTGGCCTACGTGCTGTCCATGATGATGGTGGGCGTGTCGGAAGAATTGATGGCTCGTGCGGTCATTGCTGAAACTCTGCTGGAGCACTTCGGCACGAACTCCCTGAAGAATGTGTGGAAGTCCACGGTGATCAGTGCTCTGATCTTCGGCTTGCTGCACCTGACCAATATGCTGTCCGTCAACTCCGTAAAGGGCGTGCTGATTCAGGCAATGGCGGCCTTCACCGGCGGCATCCTGTATGCAGCCATCTACTACAGAACCGGCAACATCTGGGTCACGGTGCTGCTCCATGGTCTGAATGATGTGATTGCCGGCATTGGCGCAGGCGTGTTTACCTATGAGGAGAGTGTGGCCAGCGGCATTGAAAGCCTTGGCGGTGCCGACTGGAATGTGCTGGTGCTCCCTACCATTGAAGCCTTGACCGGCATTTACCTGCTGCGGAAGAAGAAGCTGCCCCAGCTGCAGCAGTGCTGGACGGGCCTTGTGGAAAGCAAGGAAGTCAGCGAAAAAGAATAAGCGGAAGCCTTTTGTCCCCTGTTGCAGTCATGCAGCAGGGGCGTTTTTCGTTACAAACAAAAGACTCGCAGCAGCGGGATACTTTTGTATCCTCAACAACTGCGAGTCCTTACACGGATGCGGTTGAGCTGCCGTGTATCGGTCGGCATGCACGGTGGTGTGAGCAGGCGGCTCCCATGGGTGAGAGCACCCTACTCGATGGATGCACTTTGTGAACTTACGAGAAGATACCTTGTCTCAAGGTTATTCTTTTTCGTAGGTCAGGGAAGTTGCGTACACACCGTAGTGACGCTGGAACTTCAGACGATCTGCCTCATTGTCGAAGGCATGCGGGTCAGCGACAAGCTTGACCTTCATATCTTCCAGGCAGGCCTTCAGGTCATATTCACCGCCGTAGTTGTAGATGGCTGCGTCCTCCAGCACACGAATGGTGTAGGTGTGATAGGCAGGAATGTGGATGATGGAAGAGCCTTCCACAATAAAGGTTTCACCATCGGGATTGCCCAGGGTGTGGTCAATCGTCAGCTCCACCTTACCGGATTTGACGTAGAAGATTTCAATGCCCTTGTGGGGATACTTGTAGTCCACCTTCAGCCCCTTCTTCACATCGGCATACCAGATTTCCTTCATGCCGCCGGTCTCGAACTTCTCGATCTTCAGCTTCATGGAGTAGCCGGGACCTTCATGCGTCATCCAGGCAAACTCGGGGGTGCGCAGCTGAAAGACATCCTTGCGGTCGGTGAGCGGCATATCTTCATGCTTGGGATCCTCACGAGTCACGCTCTTGCCGGAGCGATACATGCTCATGAACTCGGGGTCAGCCTTCATGTCAGCATAGTAGAGGTTTACCATGTTCTTCTCGTTAATGCCGCCAGCCATGTTGATATCATGGAACAGCTCGCGCCAGATGGTGCCTTCCTCCATCCAGATGAAGCTGTGGGCGGTGTAGGGCGGCAGATGCAGGATGTCACCTGCCTCGGCGATGAAGCGCTTGCCATCCACCACCATGTCGACGCGGCCAGCAGCCACCTCGAAGGTTTCGTAGCCATTGTTGTGCTGGTGATAGGCGACAGGCGTACCGGCGTGATATACGGTGTCGGAGAACTCACGCATGTTGGCACCAAAGGGTAAGATGAAATCATTCACCACTTCATCGCCTTCGTTGTAGTGGCTAGCCCAATCCTTAGGATCCATCATCTTGATGACAAACTTGTGGTTATCAAAGTTGTTGATCTGTTCCATTTCATGGAGCTCCATGGGGATCATCCTTTCCTTGTTTACCAAATTTTATCCGAATAAAGGGGCAGAGCATGTTGACTCTGCCCCTCATTGGTTCATTACTCAGCCCAGGACCAGTACCAAACGCTGTACTCGTTCATGGAGTTTGCGGTAATGCCCTGCAGGTTCTTATTGGCTGCCAGGCAGTTGTTGGCGGTGTAGAGCGGGATGGTCAGAGCCTTGTCACCCATCACGTGCTGAACCGTCTTGAAAGCCTCGGCACGCACAGCATCGTCAACGCTGGTGTGGTTTGCATCGTATGCAGCATTCACTTCTTCATCGTTCAGGTTGCCGAAGTTCTGGCCTTCGCCGCCGCGATACAGGGCATAGAGCTCTTCCAAATCGGCCATGCCCATGGAGAAGGAAACGATGTTCATCTCGTAGTCAGCACCCTTGAACACATCGTCGAACCAGGCGTTGCTGTCCATCCTTTCAATTTCGATGTGGATGCCCACTTCTTCCAAATAGGCCTGCACGATTTCCAGAGGCTTGGAGTAGGTGGCGCGGGAGTTGGTCTTTACCGTCAGGGTCAGGCCATCAGGATAGCCAGCCTTGGCCAGGTATTCCTTAGCAAGTTCGGGATCATAGGCAGGTCCTTCATACTCGGCGTCGTAGCCGGGAACGAAGGGAGCGTAGATTGCCTGCGCCACGGTGCCATGGCCTTCGATGGAGGCCAGCATGACAGCTTCCTTGTCAATGGCGTGTGCTACAGCAAGGCGCAGGTTCTCGTCCACAAAGCGGCTGCCCTCATTGTAGTTGAAGATGATCCAGGTGGTGCCGTTGCCAACAACCTCGCTGTACTGCAGGTTGGGGTCACTTTCAACGATCGGGATATCGGTCTGGGGCACCATGTAGTGCACGTCGATTTCACCGTTCTGCAACGCCATGGTGGCAACGTTAGCGTCAGACATGATGCGGAAGGTTACATCCTTGATGGAAGGAGCACCACGCCAGTAATCCTCGTTAGAAGTGATGGTGATGCGGTCGCCGGTTGCCCAAGAAACGAACTTGTAAGCACCCGTGCCGCAAGGATTACGGATGAATCCGCTGGGGTCTGCTTCATAGTAGGCCTTGGGGAAGATGGTCATGTAGTCGGAGGAAACGCACTCCAGGGCAGGACCATACTCAAACTTGAAGGTCAGCACCACGTGGTTGTCATCAACCACAGCCATGTCGCTCATGGCGGAAGTCACGGTATCGGCATAGCCAGCGGCAATGATGGTGTTGTAGGAGAAGGCAACGTCTTCAGCCGTCATGGTTTCACCATTGTGGAACTTTACGCCTTCTCGGAGGGTGAAGGTCAGCTGGGTGTTGTCCTCATTCCAGGACCACTCGGTGGCCAGGCCGGGGATGTACTCGCCGTTTTCCTTAATGATCAGTGGATCAAACAGGTTGCGGGAAACCATATTCACAGCAACGGAAGCCGCGAAGCCGCCGCACAGTGCACTGGGCTCAGAGTACAGGGCAAAGACCAGATCAGTGCGTGCCTCGGCACCTGCTGTCACGGTCATGCTGAGCGCCAGTACAACCGCCAGCACAAGAGAAACCAGGGTCTTAGTGATTTTCATGGGTGGGGTCCTCCTTGCTATTATTTATCCTGAGCATTCAGTTTGCAGCATGCGACGAAGTGTGCATTGCCATACTCCTGAAGCGGGATATCAACTTGTTTGCATGCATCGGTTGCATACGGGCAGCGGGATGCGAAGCGGCAGCCGGGCTTGGGATCAATGGGGCTGGACACCTCGCCGGTCAGCAGCTCACGCTTTCTTCCGCGGTGGGAAAGGTTCGGGATCGGGATGGCAGACAGCAGTGCCTTGGTGTAGGGATGCATGGGGTTGGCGAAGATCTCCTTGGCAGGGCCGCGTTCCACGCACTGTCCCAGATACATGACGGCAATTTCACTGGAGATGTGCTTCACCACGGAAAGATCGTGGGTGATGAACATGTAGGTCAGCTTCTTCTCTTCCTGCAAATCCATCAGCAGATTCAGAATCTGTGCCTGAATGGATACGTCCAAGGCGGAGACTGGCTCATCGCAAACCACAAACTTGGGGTCGAGCACCAAAGAACGGGCAATGCCAATGCGCTGACGACGTCCGCCATCCAGCTCGTGAGGATAGGTGTTCACCAGACGTGCTGCCAAGCCAACGGTATCCATCATCTGAAAAACCTTCTTCTCAATATCTGCATGGTTCTTCATGATGTGGCCTGCAATCAGTGGCTCAGCGATGATTTCACTCACCGTCAGGCGGGGGTTCAGGCTGGCGTAGGGATCCTGGAAGATGATCTGAGCCTTGTTGCGGAAATCGTACAGCTCTTTCCTGTTCATCTTCATAACGTCCTGACCTTCAAACAGTACCTCGCCAGAGGTTGCCTCCAGCAGGTGAATGACCGTTCTGCCTAGGGTGGACTTGCCGCAGCCGCTCTCACCAACAACGCCGAGGGTGGTGCCTTCTTCGATGGTCAGGTTAACGTCATCGACTGCGTGGAGGGTGCCACGAGGGGTGGTAAAGTATTTCTTGAGGTGCTTTGTTTCAAGCAGCGTACGCATCAGGCATCCTCCTTTCCGAAGCGGTGGCAGCAAATGATGTGGTCGCCTTCCCGGTAAGCTTCCGGAGCAACGCATTTGCACTTGTCCGTTGCATAGGGGCAGCGAGGATGGAAGTGACAGCCACTGGGAAGCTCGGAAGGATCCGCCGTCAGCCCCTGAATGGGGCTTAAACGCTTGGTTTCCATGTCAAGCCGGGGAATAGAACCAAACAATCCTTCCGTGTAAGGGTGATGATGCTCGCTCTCGAAAATCTCCTCCACGGTGCCGCTTTCCACGATTTCCCCCGCATACATCACGGCAACTTTATCGCAGGTTTCCGCAACGATGCCCAAGTCATGGGTGATCATAATCATGGAAGTGCTCAGCTTTTCCTTCAAGCCGGTCATCATGGACAGCACCTGTGCCTGAATGGTCACATCCAGGGCAGTGGTGGGTTCGTCAGCAATGAGCAGCTCAGGCTCGCAGGCCAGGGAAATGGCGATGACCACACGCTGCTTCATGCCGCCAGAGAACTGGTGCGGGAATTCATTCTTCCGTTCAGGAGGAATGCCCACCAGGCGGAACATTTCATCCACACGTTCGTTGATCTGCTCACGGGACAGCTTCTTCTCGTTGTGCAGCTCCAGCACCTCGGCCACCTGCTTGCCTACGGGGATCACAGGGTTTAGGCTGGTCATGGGATCCTGGAAAATCATGGACAGTACCTTGCCACGGTAGGCCATCATGTCGGCGTTGCGCAGTTTCAGCAGATCCTTGCCCTCAAAAAGCACTTCGCCGCTCATTACCTTGCCGATGCCCTTGGGGAGAAGCCCCATCAGCGTCATGGCCAGGGTGGTCTTGCCGGCACCTGTCTCACCGACCAGGCCGATGGTTTCTTTGCGATTGACGGACAGATTGACGTGGTTCACAGCCTTGGCGACTGACTCATCCGTTTGATATTCCACCGTCAGGTCTTTCACCTGGAGCAATGGTTGCTTCATCTCACTCATAAACAGCCTCCTCAGTTCTTCAGCTTGGGGTCGAGTGCGTCACGCAAGCCGTCACCAATCAAGTTCAGGGACATGGCAGCGACCATGATGGCCAAGCCGGGGAAGATCACCAGGTAAGGATAAAGACGCATGTTTTCACGGCCGTCACTGAGCATGGTGCCCCATTCGGGCATGGGGGATTCAACACCCAGACCAATGTAGCTCAAACCTGCAATGGCGATGATGGTCGTAGCCAGGTTCAGCGTTGCCTGCACAATGATGGGACCCAGTGCATTCGGCAGAATGTGTTTGATGATAATGCGGAAGTCGGAAGTGTTGCATGCCCGTGCTGCTTCAATGTACTCCTGCTCACGAATGGGAAGAATGGTGGAGCGGAAAATTCGTGTGAAGCCGGGAACGACACCGACTACACATGCAATGCCCAGATTGACAATGCTGTTGCCAAGAGAAGCAACCACACAAATGGCCATTAAGTTAAAGGGAAGCGCATAGAAGATGTCCATCACACGCATGATGATTTGATCAACTTTGCCGCCGAAGTAGGCTGCGATGCTGCCGAAGATGGCACCAAGCAAGGTGGCGATGGAGATAACCACCAAGGAGCAGGTCAGCGAGATTCTCGCACCCCAGATGATCCGCTTCAGCACATCTCGGCCATATTGGTCTGTGCCAAAGGGATGCGCCCAGCTGGGGGATTGCAGACGCTCACGAATGTTCTGCTTAATGACTTCACCCTTGTAATCGATAAACAGCGGAGCAGTCACTGCCAGAATGACCAGGATGCCCAGCATCACCAGGCCAATCATGGCTGCCTTGTTTTTGGAAAAGCGATGGCAGATGGATCTGAACTGGCTGCGCTTTTTGTAGACGTTTTTTTCTTCCCGGCTCAGCACTTTTTTCTCCATAACTCACACCTTCGCTTTCTTCACTTTCACGTATTGGCTCTTCAGACGGGGATCAATGTAGACATACAGCACGTCCACCAGCAGGTTGATCAAGCTCGTCAATGCGGCGATAAAGATGACCTCGCCCATGACCATCGGCACATCCAATGCACGGACGGAGTTAATGGCCAGCGTTCCCAGACCGGTCAGGGTGAATACCTGCTCAATGACCACCGTGCCGCCCATCAATCCGGCAAAGTTCATGCCTACAATGGTGATAATAGGAAGCAAAGCATTGCGCAGTGCATGGCGAAGAATGACTTGCTTTTCGCTTGCACCCTTAGCACGTGCCATCTTGATGTAGTCTGCGCGAATAACCTCCAGCATGGAGGAGCGTGTCATACGTACCAAGGTAGCGGCGTTCGATGCCGCCAAGGTAATCCAGGGAAGAATGTAACTCTTAATAGAGTCCGAGCCTGTAGCCGGCAGCCAGCTAAGCTTCAGTGCGAAGAGCAGAACCAGCAGGGTGCCGAACCAGAATGCCGGCATAGAGGAGAAAAGCAATGCGCCACCCAGCGTCAGGTTATCGGTCAGTGAATACTGCTTCACAGCAGAAAGAATACCCACTGGGATGCCGATGAGCACCATCAGCACCATGGCACCCAGGGCAACACGGAGAGTTACAGGAATACGCTGCACAATTTCCGTCACCACGGAAAGATTCGTGCGCCAGGAGGTACCGAAATCCCCCCGAACTGCATTGGCAATATACCGGAGATAGCGCACCAGGAACGGATCATTCAATCCCATTTGCTCGCGTAAATTGTCGAGTGCTTCTGGTGTTGCTTTCATGCCCAAAATAATTTGCGCAGGATCGCCAGGTGACAATTCCAGCATGGTAAAGACCAGCAATGAGATGCCTAGCAAAACAGGAATCATCAATAACAACCTTTTCAGAATGTACCGTCCCATTTTCTTCGCCTCCGTGCTTTCTCCGTATCATCTTGACGAAATACTAATTCTTGGATAAAATAGATACGGTCAATCGTGTTTTCAAACACATCACCGAACATTGTATCGAACGTGTTCGATGATGCATAAATATTATCGTCCAGAAACGGTTACGTCAAGTGCTTTGATTGTTTTTTCATCGTTTTTTTGATGTGGCTGTATAAAAATGATTGTATCGGAGGGCAACACCATGAACACGAAAGAAAATACTGTCTTCTCTATTTTGAAGGCAGCATTGCAGCTTTTCCGGGAAAAGGGATTCAATGACACCAGCATCCGTGAAATCGCATCGACTGCTCAAGTGGGTCTGGGCATGGTGAACCATTACTTTGACAGCAAGGATTTTCTTGGGGCACAGTGCTTGACGGTGCTGTCTGACTATTGCAGGAAGGATTTGAACGAGCGAGTCCCCATTGGTACGCAGACTATTCTGAACGACTTGGTAGGCACGCGGCTTCTCTACTGCTACTTGTATGTTAGCGGCTATGCCCATTTCTACCGCGACTCGCTGGAAAACGATATCTTTTTCAAATACTTAAGCGACAAGCCAACCATGCTCATTGACCTGTTGCGAAAGAACTATACCATCGAAGCCACCAGCGATGAGGTGCAGCTGTACGCACGCTTTCTCCCCTACCTGATGGAAAAAACGCTGGTACTGAAAAAGGACGCAGGCTACTTCAAAAGCATTGATTACAAAGACGTTCCCTACCTGATTGTCCAAACGGCTGTAGGCCATTTCATCCCCGAACAGGAAGTAGCCAAACATCGTGAGGAATCGGTTCGCATTACGGAAGAGATGCTTCAAGAGTTGTCCACGGAAATTCCGGATGATTTTCTGGAGGCGTTCGTCATTGCCTATGTGCAGAAACTTCAGGCAGCTAACGACAATATGAAGAAAAACTGGATTCAGACGATGAATCAGATTTGAATAGAACGCTTGAACACTCCCAGACCAGCAAGCAAGCCATCTGGCGGTCTAATGCGCTGGGGAATTTGATGTCGGCTCTCATGGATGAGATCCTCCCGCTTGATTACGCTGCCAAGCTTCCTCCTCCTTGCAATCCTGTGCCAAACGTGCTATCATGGGTGCAATCAATCAGGCGAAGGGATGTTCGAAGATATGCGGTGCAGCTGTAAGGAATGCGGAACCTACATGGTACAGGCGGAGAGCGATCATCTGGGGTGCATCTGCCCGGATTGCGGCTACCGCTGCAATGATTGCCTGGGTACCAACACCGTGGTGTCCAAAGAGGCACTCCGCTCCCTGGCCTTTGATCCTCGGTTCAGCCCGGAAGCCTTGGCTTCTTCTTTTGAGCCCCATGAGGAAGAAGACTTTGATGGGGACGATCGATACGGCGATGACTACTGACCGAACCATTCTGCATTGCGACTGCAATAATTTCTTCGCCTCGGTGGAGCTGCTGGAGCATCCTGAACTGAAGGATGTGCCGGTGGCTGTGGCCGGAGACCCGGAAGGTCGTCACGGCATTATTCTGGCGAAAAACATGCCTGCGAAAAAGTACGGCGTGCAAACAGCGGAAACTATCTGGCAGGCTAAGCGGAAGTGCCCTGACTTGGTGCTTCTGCCGCCCCATCATGAAAAGTATGCCCAAATGAGTCGGCGGATCAACGCCATTTATTTGGATGTAACGGATCAGGTGGAGCCTTTTTCTGTGGATGAAAGCTGGCTGGATGTAACCGGCTCCCGGAATCTTTTCGGCACAGGGGTGGAGATTGCCGACCGGCTGCGGAAGCGCATTCGGGAAGAAACGGGCATTACCATCTCCGCCGGGGTCAGCGATAACAAGACTTGGGCGAAAATGGGCAGCGACTACAAGAAGCCGGACGCCACCACCCTCATTACCCGGGAAAATGTGGGGGATATTTTGTATCCACTGCCGGTGGGGGATTTGCTGTTTGTGGGCAAGTCCACGGCGGAGATGCTGCAGCGGCTGGGCATCGTCACCATTGGTCAACTGGCGGCTATGGATCCTGCTGCGTTAAATACCCATCTGGGCAAGCAGGGGGAAAGTCTGTGGCGCATGGCACATGGCTTGGACGATAGCCCGGTGCGCCGCTGGGGGGAGCATGACCCGGCCAGAAGCATCGGCAGGGGCGAAACCTTTCCCCGGGATCTGGTGGGGCGAGAGGAATGCCGGGCAGGTCTGCTGCCCCTGTGTGATCAGGTGGGGTATCAGCTCCGCCGTCAGGGGCTGAAGGCACGGACGATTACCCTGCAAATCAAGGATCCTCAGCTGAAGGTGATTTCCCGGCAGAAAACCCTGGACACGCCCACCAGCCTAAGCCGAACCATTTACCAAACTGCTTGTGCCATTCTGTCGGAATGCTGGCGAAGCGATGCCCCTGTTCGGCTGATGACAGTGACTGCTTCCGGTCTGATGCCGGAGGACGAGGCCGTGCCCACCCAGCTCTCCTTTCTGGAGGAACCCCAGGAGGATGATCCTCGGCGCATCAAGCTGGAGGCCGCCATTGACCGTGTGCGGGATAAATGGGGCAAGAACGCCGTAAAGCCGGCGACCCCGGAAATTCAATAAACCAAGAAGGCTGCAAGAAAGAATGATCTCTCTTGCAGCCTTCTGCTGTGCATGGAGTTCTGTTGTTTTATTACGCCGTGGCTTTCTTTTCGTCCTTCTTCTTCAGCCACAGGAAGTAGCCTACGTTCAGCACCACGCCCACTGCCGAAGCAATGGGGGCGGCAAGGCCGATGCTGGTCAGGCTGGCATTAGGCTGAATGCTCATGATGTAGGCCAGGGGCAGGCGAACCAGCAGGGTCTGCACCAGTGCCTGTGCCATGACGAACACGGTTTTGTCATGACCGTTGAAGAAGCCCATCATGCTGAACAGAATGGCGGTGACCAGGCATTCCGGGGCAAAGCCCTTCAGGTAATCGTAGCCCTGCTGAATCACGTTTTCTTCCGTGGTGAAAATGCCCGTCAGCAGGTCGCCCTTAAACAGCACCAGCACAAACACGATGCATCCAATGACCAGACCCACGGCAATGCCGTTGCCCAGTGCCTGTCGGGCACGCTTCTCGTTGCCTGCGCCCACGTTCTGGGATACAAAGGAGGACATGGACTGCATCAGGGCACTGGGTACCAGCATGGCAAAGTTAACGATTTTGCAAGCTACACCGTAGCCGGAGGAGGCTTCCAAGCCCAGCTTGTTCACAAAGGCGCACAGGGCCAGGAAGGAAAATTGGGTCAACAGCTCCTGCAGGGCAAGGGGCATGCCGATTTTGAAAGCTTGCTTGCACTGGGGGTTGAAGCTGAAGTCGTGCTTGCCGATGGTGAAGGGCATGTCTTGCTTCTTCAGCCGGAGCAGTGCGAACACCACGCTGATGGCCTGCGCTGCGACCGTAGCCCAGGCTGCACCGGCAGCATCCATGTGGAACACAGCCACCAGCAGCAGGTCGCCAAAAATGTTGACCACGCAGGCCACCGCCACAAAGAGCAGGGGAGACTTGCTGTCCCCCAATCCGCGGAAAATAGCGGAAAGCACGTTGTAGGCTACAATGAAGAAAATGCCGCTGCCGCAAATGCGCACATAGGCCGCCGTCTGGGTTACGGCCGCCTCCGGTGCCTGCATCAGCACGGAAATGGGACGGGCAAAGCCTACCATGATGATGAACAGCACAGCGGAAATGATGGCAAACACAATGGTGGAACCGCCAATGACCCCGCCAATCTGCTCGGAACGCTTTTCTCCAAGGTACCGGGCAATGAGCACCGTCATGCCCATGGACAGCTGGGTAATCACGAAAGTCACCAGATTCAGTACCTGGCTGCCGGTGGATACGGCGGACAGGCCTTCCGTGGTGCCGAAGTGCCCCACCACCAACAGGTCTACCGCACCGTAGGCAGCCTGCAGAATCAGTGAACCCAGAATGGGCAGCATAAAGGCAACCAGCTTTTGCAGAATGTTGCCTTGGGTAAAGTCAGATTCAGAATGATTCAACGTTGATCCTCCTCACACACATCACATCATAAAACTTGCCGATGGTACGAATCATGCAGTCCGCCTCTTCGTCGGAAATATCGCCCATGGCTTCCGTTAAGGCCTGAAAGAACCGCTGATCGTATTTTTCGTTCAGTGCCGCACCTTCCTCGGTAATGGACAGATAGGTGACCCGGCCGTCCTCCTCGGAGGCGATTTTCTTCAGGTACCCTTTCTGTTCCATGTCCTTCACCGTGCGGGTCACCCCGGGGCGGGGCAGACTCAGTGCGTCGCTTACGTCGGAAATGCGGACATAGGGCTGTTCTCTTTCCAGCTTGCGGATGGTATCCAGCACATGCATATAGGTTGGCGTGACCCCGTTGGGCAGGGGAGGCAGCATGTCCCGGATTCGCTTTGCCTGATAGCAGGCGTCCAGCATGCGCTTGATCTTTTCTCCCGTCATAGATCCTCCAATGATTATCAAATGTAATTACCATAAGTAATTATAAGAAGATTGATGTGGATTGTCAAGCGTTGATTTTCCGTGAGAAAGATGGAAACCTCCTTGCACGCCTTCCTGTTCGATGATACAATGGAAGGCGTTCGAGGAAAGGAGCATTTGACGAATGGAGAGCCAGCATATCATGAAGACCTCGGAGCTGATCCGGCGTTTTCTCCCCTATTTCCGTAAATACAAGGGCACGGTGGCCTTTGACCTGTGCTGCGCCGCTTTTACCACGGTGTGCGAACTGGTGCTGCCCATGCTGGTGCGTTCCATTACCCAGCGTGCCACCACGGATCTTGCCTCTCTGACGCTGGAATTTATCCTGACCCTTGGGGGCACCTATATGCTCCTAAGGGTGATTGACGCACTGGCCAATTATTTCATGCAGTCCGTGGGTCACATTATGGGCACCAAGCTGGAGAATGATATGCGGGCAGATTTGTTCCACCACCTGCAGGAGCTGTCCTTCAGCTACTACAGCGAGACCAAGGTGGGGCAGATCATGGCTCGGATTACGTCCGACCTGTTTGAGGTAACGGAATTTGCCCACCACTGCCCGGAAGAGTTCCTTATTGCGGCGGTGAAGATTACCGCCAGCTTTGTGATCCTCTGCGGCATGAATGTGCCCCTGACCCTGATGATGTTTGCCGTAGTCCCCTTGATGGTGGTGTTCACCCGGTATTACAATCAAAAAATGCGCCGTGCTTTCAAAATGCGCAACGCTCAGGTAGGCGAAATCAATGCTCAGGTGGAGGATAGCCTGCTGGGCATTCGGGTGGTTAAGTCCTTCGCCAATGAAGATATTGAAGAAAAGAAATTCGACGAGGGCAACAAAAGATTTCTGGAGCTGAAGGCTCTTTCTTATCGGTACATGGCGGCCTTCGGTACCTCTAACCGAATCTTTGACGGACTGATGTATATCGTCATTGTGGTGGGCGGTGCTCTGTTCATCAAAAACGGCACCCTGACCGCCGCCGACTTTACCGCTTATCTGCTCTATGCGCAAATGCTGCTGGCGGCCATCCGCCGCCTGGTGGAGTTTACCGAGCAGTTCCAGCGGGGCATGACCGGCGTGGAGCGGTTCTGCGAAATCATGGACGCTCCGGCGGAAATTCAGGATGCCCCCGATGCTCAGCCCATTGGCGAGGTGAAGGGACAGGTGGAATTCCGTGATGTGGGCTTCCACTATGCAGGGGAGGAACACACCGTGCTCAGCCACCTGACCATGGAGGTGGAGCCGGGCAAGTCCATTGCGCTGGTGGGTCCTTCCGGCAGCGGCAAAACCACCCTGTGCAACCTGATTCCCCGATTCTACGATGTGACTGCGGGCAGTATCCTCATCGACGGCAAAGATGTCCGTTCCCTGACCCAGAAGAGTCTGCGGAATGCCATCGGCATGGTGCAGCAGGAAGTGTATCTGTTCTCTGGCAGCGTGTACGAAAACATTGCCTACGGCAAGCCCGGCGCAAGCAGGGAAGAAGTGGTGGAGGCTGCCAAGCTGGCCGGTGCGGATGAATTCATCCGGGCATTGCCTCAGGGGTATGACACCTTTGTGGGCGAGCGTGGCGTGAAGCTTTCCGGCGGACAGAAGCAGCGGATTTCCATTGCCCGTGTGTTCCTGAAGAATCCGCCCATCCTGATCCTGGACGAAGCCACCTCCGCGCTGGATAACGAAAGCGAGCATCTGGTGCAGCAGTCGCTGGAGAAGCTGGCGCACGGCCGTACCACCTTTACCATCGCTCACCGGCTGACCACCATCCGGGGCGCAGATGAAATCTGGGTGCTGACGGATAAGGGCGTGGAAGAAAAAGGCTCTCATCAGGAACTGATCAGCAAGGGCGGCTTGTATGCCCACTTATATGAAATGTATACCGATCGAATGGAGGCACAGTAAGCTTATGATCCTGACCAAAGCGCAGATGGGGGACGAAAAGGAAATTCAGTCCCTGTATAACAAGGTAACGGAAAGCATGCAGCAGCAAGGCCTTGACCAGTGGCAGATTGGTTCTTATCCCATGCCCGGCATGGCAGAGGAGGATGTGCAGGAAGGGCGCATGTATGTGGTGCGGCAGGACGGCCGGATTGTATGCGCTGTCACCGTGGACAAGGAGCAGGATGACCAGTATGCCCGCATTCCCTGGCTGTTCGGCGTGAAGCCCGGCTGCTTCCATCGGTTGGCCATTTTGCCGGAAGCCCAGGGGCAAGGGCTGGGCAAGCAGGTGCTGGACGATGTGGAGGAAATCCTCCGTGCCAAGGGCTGTGACAGCCTCCGCTGCGACACCATGGAGACCAATCAGCGTGCCCTTCGCCTGTACGAAGGACGGGGCATGCGCCGGGTAGGTGCTGTCCATTATCCGCCGGATGAAAGCCGGAACTTCCCCTGCCTGGAAAAGCCTTTGACAGATGACTGCCCTTTGCTGCCTGTGCCCATGACCCCGGCCTTCCGCGGAGGCAGCCTGACACCCTGGGGCGGCACCAAATTGAAGGATGTATACGGCAAGGCCATTACCCAGCCTACCGGAGAAAGTCTGGAAGCCAGCTGCATTCCCGGTTTGGAAAGCACCGATCCCACCGGGGTGAAGCTGCCGGAGCTGATTGAAAAATACGGTGCAAAGTTTGCCGGCAAGTACGCAGGCAAAACCTTCCCCCTGCTGCTGAAGCTGCTGGATGCCAAGGATGCTCTGTCCGTGCAGGTGCACCCGGATGATGCCTTTGCTGCCGCCAACGAAAACGGCAAGCTGGGCAAAACCGAAGCTTGGCTGATTCTCTCTGCCGAGGAAGGCAGCCAGCTGGTGTACGGCATTCGTCCAGGCACCACCCGGGAGGAGCTGCGTGCCGCCTGTGAAAAGGGTGCGGCGGTGGAGCCCCTCCTTCGCCGGGTGTCCGTGAAGCCGGGGGATGTGTGCTACATTCCTGCTGGCTGTGTCCATGCCATTGGCGCAGGTATTGTGCTGTATGAAATTCAGCAGTCCTCCGACGTGACCTATCGCTTCTACGACTGGGATCGGGTGGATGCTAAGGGCAACAAGCGGGAGCTGCATCTGGATAAGGCACTGGCAGTAACGGATCTGTCCTTTGCTGGTGACGGCGTGCCCGCCCCGGACGCCCCTTGCGCCCGGGTGCTGGATAAGACCTTCTTCACCCTGGATCTGCTCCGTGGGGATGAGGGGGTACAGTTGCCGGAGATTCAGTCTTTCGCCTTCTTTACTGCCTTGGATGCAGGCTTGACCCTGACTTGGGAGGGCGGCGCCTATGCCCTGCGCAAAGGCGAGACCCTGTACCTGCCTACCACCTGCCCCCAGTGCACCCTGCACGGGAAAGGTCGGGCGGCCATGTCCATGCCGAAATAAAAA
>CAVGBO010000050.1:7260-25135 GCA_963627465.1 Phocaeicola dorei | reverse complement strand
CCAGTGCACCCTGCACGGGAAAGGTCGGGCGGCCATGTCCATGCCGAAATAAAAAGCAGGCTGGGGAGGATGTAATGATCCTCCCCAGCCCTTTTCACGCTTCCACCGGGTTTTCGTGAATCATGATGTGCTTGATTTCCGGGTGATTGGCTTCCACGGCGTGATGCACCTGTTCTGCAATGCTGTGTGCCTGGGCCAGGGGCAGATTGCCGTCCACACCGATTTCCGCATCGATGTACACCATGCTGCCAAACTTGCGGGTGCGCAGGGCATCCAGCCGGGCAACACCCTGCTGCTTACAGATGAAATCACTTAAAGCCTGCTCATAGCTGTCCGGGCAGGCAGTGTCCAGCATCTTTTCCAAAGCATCTTTCAAAATGTCGAAGGCTACCTTCAGGATGCATAGGCAGATGGCCACGCAGGCAATGGGTTCCATGATGGAGCAGCCCAGCATGGCACCGCCGATGCCTACCAGAGAGCCGATAGAAGACAGGGCATCGGAACGGTGATGCCAGGCATCCGCCATAAAGGCGGAAGAATTCAATTTCTTAGCGTAGTATCTGGTATATTGGAACATGGCTTCCTTGGCGATGATGGACACCAGCGCAGCAATGAGGGCAATGGGTGCAGGATCAATGACTGCCCCGTTTCCTTCTGCTACAATTTGCTGGATGCCGCCCCAGCCGATGCCTAGGCCTGTGGCCAGCAGGATGATGCCCAGCACCATGGAAGCTACGCATTCCAGCCGATCATGTCCATAGGGATGCTGCCGATCCGGGGCTTTTCCACCAAGGCGAACCCCCAGAAAGGCAATGAAAGTAGCTGCCACGTCCGACAGGGAATGCACCGCATCGGATACCATGGCACCGGAATGTCCGGCAATGCCGGCATACAGCTTGAAGGCCACCAGCAGCATGTTGCCCACAATGCCCACCTGGGTGAGCCGGGCAACGATTTTCTTTTCCGTCATTTGAAATCCCTCCGCAAAAAACAGTCCGCTCCTTGCCGGGGAATAGAAAAAGCCTCCCCGGAACATACTACTGTCCCGCAGAGGCTGAAGTTTCCTGCTGCTGTCGCCCTCAGGCAACCCGGCTGACGTTGCCGCCGCCTGTTCAGTTTGTACTGTTGATTCCGCTACATGCGCAATGCAGTGCAAAGAGCCAATGACAGAGTAACACGCAGGGGCGGGAAAGTCAAGCAGAAATTATCGTATGGTAACTCTAAAATATGGCAATGCGGCTGCGGAAATTCCTTTGCCCACCCTTGCAAATCCGGCAAATTCGTGTATAATGGATTTGTTTCACTGGGAAGGGGACGGTGCGCCCTGCGCCTGAAGCGAGCCGGAGGATGGTGCAAGTCCGGCAGGAAGGCAGCGCAGCACAAATCACCCCGGAGTGAGGCGATCCGATGCATTGCCGGTAGGGTCGCCCGGGCGCTCCCGTTACAGGGCGAATGAGCGGGCAGTTTCCGTTGGAGAAATTGCCAAATTGGGTGGTACCGCGGATTTCCTTTGATGATGAATCCGTCCCAGCAGGTTTTTCTGCCGGGCGGTTTTTTATTACCCGGCGTTCAATTTCCTCAAGCGTGCAAGGAGGCAAGCAACCATGTACAACAAGGTATCTACCGATGTAAGCTTTGTGGAGCGGGAGCATGAGATTGCCCAGCAGTGGAAGGATCAGGACATTGTCCGCAAGTCCTTCAAGCTGCGGGACGGCAGCGGCGAGCACTTCACCTTCTTTGACGGCCCCCCTACGGCTAACGGCAAGCCCCACATCGGTCACATTGAAACCCGGGTCATTAAGGATCTGTTCCCCCGGTTCTGGACCATGAAGGGCAAGAGCGTTACCCGGAAGGCCGGCTGGGATACCCACGGTCTGCCTGTGGAGCTGGAAGTGGAAAAGCTGCTGGGTCTGGACGGCAAGCCCCAGATTGAGCAGTACGGCATTGAGCCCTTCATTGGCGAGTGCAAGAAGAGCGTGTGGAAGTACCTCCATGAGTGGGAAAAGATGAGCGACCAGGTAGGTTACTGGGTGGATATGGAGCACCCTTATGTTACCTATCATAATGACTATATCGAGAGCGAATGGTGGAGCCTGAAGACCATTTACGACAAGGGCATGCTCTACCTGGGTCACAAGATTGCTCCCTATTGCCCCCGCTGCGGTACTGCACTGAGCAGCCACGAGGTGGCGCAGGGCTACAAGAACGTGAAGGAAGTTTCCGCCATTGTCCGCTTCCACTGCACGGATGAAGAGAACACCTCCTTCCTGGCCTGGACCACCACCCCTTGGACGCTGCCCAGCAACCTGGCATTGTGCGTGAATCCCGGGGCGGTGTATTGCAAGTTCTCCTGCGAAGGGGAAAATTTCATCATGGCCAAGGCACTGGTGGAGAAGGTCTTCGAGGGCAAGGAAGTCACCATGCTTGCCGAAATGCAGGGCAAGGATCTGGTAGGCCGCACCTATGAACCCCTGTACCGCTTTGTGGAGCCGGAAGGCGGCAAGGCGTGGGTGGTCATTGCGGATAACTACGTTACCATGGAAGACGGCACCGGCATTGTTCACATCGCTCCTGCCTTTGGTGAGGACGATAACCGGGTCTGCAAGCAGAACGGCATTGCCTTCGTCAATCTGGTGGACACCCAGGGCTGCATGGTGCCGGAAACCAAGTGGCCGGGCGTGTTCGTGAAGAAGGCCGACCCCATGGTGCTGGACGACCTGAAGGAACGGAAGCTGCTCTTTGCTGCCATTCCCTTTGCCCATGATTATCCCTTCTGCTGGCGCTGCGACACCCCCCTGTTGTACTATCCCCGTCCTACCTGGTACATCAAGATGACCGCTGTGCGGGACAATCTGGTGCGCAACAACCGTACCGTGAACTGGATGCCGGATCACATCAAGGAAGGCCGGATGGGCAACTTCCTGGAGAATGTGATCGACTGGGGTCTGAGCCGTGAACGGTACTGGGGCACGCCTCTGCCTGTGTGGAAGTGCGATTGCGGTCACGTTCATGTGGTAGGCTCCATTGAGGAGCTGCGGAAGATGGCCGTGAAGGATCCGGGTCCGGATATTGAGCTTCACCGCCCCTACATTGACGCTGTAACCCTTCGCTGCGAAAAGTGCGGCGGGGAAATGCACCGTGTGACGGATGTTATCGACTGCTGGTACGATTCCGGCTCCATGCCCTTCGCCCAGTGGCACTATCCCTTTGAAAATAAGGAAAAGTTCGAGCAGAACTTCCCTGCCAACTTCATTTCCGAGGCCATTGACCAGACCCGTGGCTGGTTCTACACCTTGGAGGCAATTTCCACCGTGCTCTTTGACCGTGCACCCTTTGAAAACTGCATTGTCATGGGTCACGTGCAGGATGCGGAAGGCCACAAGATGTCCAAGCACCTGGGCAATGTGGTAGACCCCTTCCAGATGCTGGACAAGTTCGGCGCAGACGCGCTTCGCTGGTATTTCTACACCACCACGGCTCCTTGGCTGCCTAAGCGGTTCTCCGAGAAGGCTGTGATGGAAGGTCAGCGGAAGTTCCTGGGCACCCTGCGGAACACCTATGCCTTCTTCACCATGTATGCCCAGATTGACGGCTTTGATCCCCTGCAGCATCCGCTGGATAAGGTGGAACTGAGCCTGATGGACAAGTGGATCCTGTCCCGGCTGAATACCCTGATTGCCCGGGTGGATGCCGACCTGACTGCTTACCGCATTACCGAGCCTGCCAACGCCATTGCAGACTTTGTGGATGAGCTGAGCAACTGGTACGTCCGCCGCAGCCGTGAACGGTTCTGGGGCAAGGGCATGGCAGGGGATAAGGAAGCTGCCTTCGCCACCCTCTATCATGTGCTGGTGTCCCTGAGCAAGCTGATTGCACCCTTCGTGCCCTTCTTGGCAGAGGACATTTATCAGAATCTGGTGGTGAACAATGTGCCCGGCGCACCGGAGTCCGTTCACCTGTGCGACTACCCGGTCAGCGATGCAAGCCGCATCGACACCGACATGGAAGAGCAGATGGAAGCACTGCTGGAGGTTGTGCAGCTGGGTCGTGCCTGCCGCAACGCCGCCAACATGAAGGTTCGCCAGCCTGCCGCCCGCCTGTTTGTCAAGGGCGCATCTTTTACGGAGGCCTATCAGGTGCTCTGCGAGGACGAACTGAATGTGAAGCAGGTGATCTTCACGGACAGTGCCCGGGATTACACCACCCACAAGCTGAAGCCCCAGCTGCGTACCTTGGGACCCAAGTACGGCAAGCTGCTGGGCAAGATCAGTGCTCACCTGAGCCAGATGGACGGCAACGATGTGGTGGAGGCCTTCGAGCGGGGCGAAACTGTGTCCTTCGATGTGGAGGGCACCACTGTAACCTTGGCTAAGGACGATGTGCTGACCGAGCCCATGCAGAAGGAAGGCTTCACCGCTCTGGAAGATCACGGCGTGACCGTGGTGCTGGATACGGTGCTGACGCCCGAACTGGTGCAGGAAGGCTATGCCCGTGAAATGGTCAGCAAGATTCAGACCATGCGGAAGGATACGGACTTTGAAGTTACTGACCGGATTGATGTCCGCTATGCCTGCGGCGATACCCTGGCCAAGGCTGTGGAGCAGGGCAAGGATATGATCATGAAGGGCGTGCTGGCACTGTCTCTGGAAAAGGGCGATGCTGACGAAAGCTTCATTGTCAAGGAATGGGACGTGAACGGCGAGAAGGCCGTCATCGGTATTAAGAAGCACAACTAAGGATGCAGGGGCTGCTTCTTCGCAATGGAAGATAGAAGCAGCCCCTCTTGTATGTTTCAACTTTCAGCAGGTATCATCTGCTTTTGTTTCATCAGTAGGAGAATCAATCATGAAATTTGCACTCATCGGGCAGGATATTCCCACCCTGTTGCCCACCCTTCTGACCGACCTGCTCTTCGCAGGGAAAGAAGCGGCTGATGTGTGGGTGGAGGAAAGCAATCCCGCTATGCAGGATGTGCTGGACCGATACGGTAAGGCCATCATCCTCCGCAGCAAGCTGCCGGCCACCATCACCGTTACGGCAGAAAGATCACAGGTGCTGCAGGGGGCGGATTGCGTCCTCTATGCCGGGGACGTACAGCCTGCCAGCCGCTTTGCCATGGATCGAGGGGCACTTGCCGGCACGGATGAAAAGGATCCGGGGCTGACGGAGCAGGCTCGAGTCAACGGCGGCATTGGGGGACTGATGCACACCCTCCGTGCCGGGGAAGCGGTGCTGAACCTTTGTGAAGCCATGCAGGAACACTGCCCGGAAGCACTGGTGATCAATCTTGGTCAGCCTGTGGCACGAACCACGGATCTGTTCCTGCATCAGGGTTTCCGCTGCTTTGCCTTGGGTCGCAATCCTATGCGGGGCGCCAACGGCGTGGATTCCCTGTGCAAGAAGATGAGCCGGAAGGCGGATACCGTCCATGCGGAAACGGTTGGTCTTCCCGGCTTCGCCTTCCTGACGGAACTCAAGGACAAGGCCACCGGCAAGGATCTGCTGCCCCAGATGAAGGAGCGGGCGGAAAAGGAAGAGCTTGGCCGCCTCAGCCGCCGCTGGCTGGACTGGTACGGCGCACTCCCGGTGGGAGACGTAACCGACCATGCGGAGTTTCTGCCTGCCCAGCCGGACTACATTCCGGAGGAAGAGCCTGTCTTTGGGGAAACGGTAGAGCAGCGGAAGGAAAGAATCCTGCACATGAACACCATCGGCACCTACGGAGCATCTTCCCAGGATGGTGCCATGGCGCAGGTGGTGCTGCTGAGCAAGGCACCGCCCATTCGCCCTATGAAGCTGGCATTGGCACTCCTTCGCAAGGAAGATCTGGACATGGAAGCCGTGACCAGGCGCAATGACGGTGAGTTGCCACAGCTGCCCGGATATGCTATCATAGAATCACGGCTGACCCTGAAGGCAGGGAAGATTGTTCCCCATCGGTGGCAGCTGCCCGGCGCATTGGCGGAGGTCTGCGGTGAAATTGCCGAAACCAATGCCTTGGCAGCCCAGGCTGCCGCAGGGGATCGTTCCGCTCTGCGGGAATGTGTGGAGCTGGATCCTGCCCTGGCAGGGCTGGATCGGCTGTATTGTCAGGATCTGATTGATAAAATGATTGAGCTGCACAGGGATGTGCTTCCTCGTTTGTAAGGGAAGGAGAAGGTGAATGTTCCTTACCGATGCATGGCAGGACTATGAGGTGCTGGATACCGGTGACGGAGAAAAGCTGGAACGGTGGGGGCATGTGATCCTTCGCCGGCCTGACCCTCAAACCATCTGGCCCAAGGCTGACCCGGCACTGTGGAAGCAGGCACAGGCCCACTATCACCGCTCGGAAAAAGGGGGCGGCGAGTGGGAGTTTCTGCAGAAGCTGCCGGAGAAATGGGTGGTTCATTTTGATGACCTGAGCTTCTGGGTGCGCCCCACCGGCTTTAAGCATACGGGACTGTTCCCGGAGCAGGCTGCCAACTGGCAGTGGATGGGGGATCTTATCCGCCAAAGCGGCCGCCGGGATGTGAAGGTGCTGAACCTGTTTGGCTACACCGGCGGTGCAACCATGGCCTGCGCAGCAGCAGGGGCTCACGTGACCCACGTGGACGCAGCCAAGGGCATGGTGCAGTGGGCGAAGGAGAACCGGGAACTTTCCAAGCTGCCGGAGACTAGCTGCCGCTGGATTGTGGAGGATGCCCTGCACTTTGTTCAGCGGGAGATTCGCCGGGGCAACCACTATGACGGGGTGCTGATGGATCCCCCAAGCTACGGCAGAGGACCTTCCGGCGAGGTGTGGAAGCTGGAAAACGAGCTGTACGGCTTGGTGGATACCTGTGCGAAGGTGCTCAGTGATCAGCCCTTGTTCTACCTGATTAACAGCTATACCACAGGCTTTCAGGCCAGTGTGCTGAGCAACATGCTGAACAAATGCGTGGTTTCCTGTTTCGGCGGCAAGGTGGACAGTCAGGAGCTTTGCCTGCCGGTGACCACCGGGGGCGTGCTGCCCTGCGGCGCCAGCGGAAGGTGGAGTTATGCCGAAGATCGTCTATGAGGATAATCAGGTCATTGTGGCGGTGAAGCCACCCAACATGCTTTCCCAGGCGGATAAGACCGGGGATACGGACATGCTCACCGAGCTGAAGCAGTACGTGAAGGTCAAGTATCAGAAGCCCGGCAATGTGTATCTGGGGCTTGTGCACCGGATGGATCGGCCTGTGGGCGGCTTGATGGTGTTTGCCCGCACCAGCAAGGCGGCGGCACGGCTTAGCAAGCAGATGCAGCAGCATCTGATGGGGCGTGAGTATCTGTGCGTGGTCACCGGGGAAGTGAAGGATTCCTTCACCTTGATGGATTATCTGGTGAAGGATGAGCGGCTGAACCGGGTCAGCGTGTGCGAAGCAGACATGAAAGGGGCACAGGAAGCAGTGCTCCACGGCAAGTGCCTGGGACGCAGACAGCAGACCGCACTGTGTGCCATTCAGCTGGAAACTGGCCGGAACCATCAAATACGGGTGCAGATGGCGCATGCGGATGCGCCCTTGTGGGGGGACAATCGGTACGGGGACGGGATTCCTGGTCAGCAGATTGCCCTGTGGGGGTATAAGCTGACCTTTGAGCATCCCACCACCCATGAGGTCATGACCTTTTACGACTTGCCCCACGGTTCCGTGTGGGACGTGTATCAGGATCTGCTGGAAAAGATATGAGTGGATCAGTGCTAAAGAGCTGTTTTCCCTTTGACATAGCATTGTAAAGATGTACGGTCAGGGATATTTCCACTGTAAGACGATCAACGAACCCATGGTGGTGTCGGAGGGCTCACAAGCCCTCTGACGATCAATCGAAAATCGGCAACATGTGCGGCGATTTTCGCACGATTTCGTAAGAAATCGTTTCATTACACGAACGAACGGCCGGGAGAACGGTGAAACCGTTCGACCAGTGAGTGAGTGCAAAACTCGACGAAGTGGCTTCGCCACTTTGTCGATGCCCTATCAGGGGCATTTCCCCTGTGAAAGGAGTTTCTCTCTTGAGTCAAACCAAAGGATTTTCCTATGAGCTGCTGCATGTGTGCAAGCAGTCCGGCGCCCGCCTGGGCGTACTCCATACCCCGCATGGGGATATTCAGACCCCCATTTACATGCCGGTAGGCACGGCGGCCACGGTGAAGGCCATGACGCCCCGGGAGATGGAGGAGATTGGCACCCAGATTCTGCTGAGCAACACCTATCACCTGCATCTTCGCCCCGGCGAGGATCTGGTGAAGGAAGCCGGCGGTCTCCACAATTTTATGGACTGGCATAAGCCTATTCTCACGGACAGCGGCGGATTCCAGGTGTTTTCCCTGGCCAATATCCGCACCATTAAAGAAGAGGGCGTTACCTTCCAGAGCCACATTGACGGCTCCCGCCACTTCATTGGTCCGGAGACCTCCATGGACATTCAGGAAGCTCTGGGAGCGGACATTGCCATGGCCTTTGACGTGTGCTCGCCCTATCCTTGCGACTATGAAACGGCAAAGATCAACATGGAGCGCACCCACCGCTGGGCAGCCCGGTGCAAGGAGCATCACACCCGGGAAGATCAGGCACTGTTCGGCATTGTGCAGGGCGCATTCTATAAGGATCTGCGGATTGAAAGCGCCAAGACCCTGGCAGACATGGATTTCGTGGGCTATGGCATCGGCGGCCTTTCCGTGGGCGAACCGAAACCGGTGATGTATGAAATGCTGGATGAAATTCAGCCCTACATGCCGGTGAACAAGCCCCGGTATCTGATGGGTGTGGGCACGCCCGACTGCCTGCTGGAGGGTGTGCTCCGTGGTGTGGACATGTTCGACTGCGTGCTGGCTACCCGCATTGCCCGAAACGGCACAGCACTGACCAGCAAGGGTCGCTTGGTGGTGAAGAACGCCAAGTATGCCCGGGATTTCCGCCCCATGGATGATGAGTGCGACTGCTATGCCTGCACCCACTTCAGCCGGGCGTATATCCGCCACCTGTTTAAGGCAGGGGAAATCACCGGCGGACGGCTGGCCTCTATCCACAACCTGCGGTTCCTCATTCACCTGATGGAGCAGATTCGTCAGGCTATTGCGGAGGATCGCTTCCTGGATTTCCGCCGGGAGTTCTACGAAAAGTACGACATGAGCCGAAATTTCTGAGATAGAATGAACTTTTCTTGAAGGATGCGGGAGGAGCTTTTGACACAAAAGTTTCCTCCCGCAAATTGTTTGTATATTCGGCACTTCATCGGCGTTGAGGCCTTGCAGAGTTGTTGACACGGAATTTTCTTGGCAGTATAATAGAACATGAATCTGTATGGATTCAGGCGGCTTCATGTCGCTGGTGTAGGATGAACCATTCCGGACGGCTCTGCCTTCCGGTGATATACCGACAGGATGAAAATGAGCAAAAAGAACTGGATGATTCCCGGCTTGCTGGCACTGGCGGCGGTGGTGCTGCTGCTCGTTACCTACTTCTTCGGTGGCATTTCGAAGGCAGAGGAAGATATGGTGATCATCACCGTGAATGGGCAGGAGTATGCCCGCATTCCCCTGTCTAGCCCGCAAACGGTGACCATTGACCAGGGAGACGGAGTTGTCAATGTGGTGGAAATCAGCGACCATGGTGCGGTGATGCTGTCCTCCACCTGTGATAACCAGCAGTGCGTCCACATGGGAGAAGTCACGCTGGATAACTGGGAAACCCGACCCAATCAGGCGTTCATCATTTGCCTGCCCCATCGGGTAACTGTGGAATTGGCGGTGAAGGAAGAATGATGAAACGAATCCTGTGCGCCCTGATGGTGCTGATGATGCTCCTAGGGCTAAGCGGCTGCGCTGCGGCAAACACTACCGTGGAAAAGACCACGGCCACCGGCTTCTACTTTGATACGGTGGTGACTCTGACCATCTACGGCGGGGAAGAAGGCTTGACCGATACCCTCCTGGCGGAGTGCGACCGGTATGAAAAGCTGCTGAGCAAAACCATTGAAGGCAGCGACGTCAGCCGCATTAACAACGCTCACGGGGAAACGGTGACCGTGGATGCGGAAACCTGGCAGATTCTGAAGCGTGCTAAGGAAATTAGCGACTTGACCGGTCATGCTTTTTCCGTGACCATCGCTCCCTTGACGGCCATGTGGGACTTTACCGGCGGCACCATGCGGATGCCCACGGATGAGGAGCGCATTGCCGCCCTTCCCTTGGTGGATGACGATAAGCTGGTGCTGGGGGAAAACAACACCGTCACCCTGCCGGACGGCATGGAGATTGACCTGGGCGGCATTGCCAAGGGCTACATTGCCGACCAACTGGCCACCATGGTTCGTGGCAAGGCGAAAAGTGCTCTGCTGAACTTCGGCGGCAACGTGTACGCCGTGGGGGAAAAGAGTGACGGCAGTGCCTTCCGGGTGGGCATTTGCGACCCGACAAACACGTCCACCCAGCGTGCGGTGGTGCAGGTGAAGGATCGCACAGTGGTCACCAGCGGCACCTATGAGCGGTTCTTTGTGAAGGATGGAGTCACCTACCATCACATTCTGGATCCCAAAACCGGCTCCAGTGCCGTGACGGATCTGACCAGCGCTACCATCGTGGGCACCAGCTCCATGGATGCGGACGCTTTTGCCACGGCCTGCATTGTGCTGGGCAAGGAAGGCGCCCTGAAGCTGCTGGAGGACAATGGGCTGGACGGAGTGCTCATTGACACGGACAATCAAGTAACGGCCACATCCGGCTTTGCGGATCATTATCCGCTGAGCGTGGTGGAATAAATGGATTCATTAAACAACGGGGAAGGTTCCCCGATGGAGGGACATCGCATGGAAAACAATACGCCCAAGAAAAAGCAGTTTCCGGCCTATGTGACCCTGACCATCATTGCAGTGATCGCTGCGGTGGTGCTGGCTGCAACCAACCAGCTGACCAAGGGCCCCATTGCGGAGCATGAAATGGCGGCATTGAAGGAGACCTTCGGCACGGTCATGCCTGCCGAGAGCTATGAGCAGGTCACCTTGGATGCTAACTACACCGAGGACGGTGTGGACAGCCTGTACAAGGCACTGGATGCAGACGGCAATCTGGTAGGCTATTGCGTGAAGGCAGCCAAGACCGGTTACGCCAACAGCGTGGCCGTGACCTTGGGCGTGAATACCGATGGTACCGTAGCTGCCTGCGTGGTGGGCGATACCAACTTCCAGGAAACTGAGACCTTGGGCGGCCGCTGGAAGAAGGAAGAAAACCGGGAGCAGTTCAAGAGCTTGAGCGCCGTGGACGGCGGCAGCATTGAAGCCCTCAGCGGCGCTACCGTAACCTCCAAGGCTGTGCTGGGCGCAACCAATGCTGCCCTGAAGTGCGTGGCAGAAGTAGCTCTGAACGCCAGCCAGACGGCGGAAGTCGCCTTTGGTGAGAGCAAGACCACCACGACCGCTTCCCAGCCTGCTCTGACCGGTGCAGTGCACACCGGCACGGCCAAGGGCTTTGCCAGCGATGTGACTGTCAGCGTCACCCTGGACGAGAACAACACCGTGACCGGCATTCGCATTGATGCCAGCGGCGAGACCGCAGGCTTCGGTCAGCGCACCATGGAAGATGCGGATTATCAGGCACAGTTCATCGGCAAGACCCTGCCCCTGCAGGATGGAGACGTGGATGTGCTCAGCGGCGCAACCTTCACCTCCAACGCTGTGGTGGAAGCTGTGAATGCAGCACTGGAAGCACCGGCTACCGAGTATGAGACCCTGGTGGGTACCGCTAAGGGCTTTGGCGGCGACGTGACCGTAACCCTGTCCATGGATGGGGATACCATTGCGGCTATCAGCATTGATGCCTCCAGCGAGACCCCCGGCTTCGGGCAGCGTACCATGGAAGAAGCAGATTATCAGGCACAGTTCATCGGCAAGACCCTGCCGGTGGAAGGCGTGGATGCCCTCAGCGGCGCAACCATTACCTCTACCGCTGTGGTGGAAGCTGTGAACAGTGCTGTGAAGCAGGACGCTGGTGCAGCGGAAGAACCTGCTGCCCAGACGGAAGAAGCTACCGCTGCTCCCGCAGTGGAAGCCACCGGCACCCCTGTCACCGGCACGGCCAAGGGCTTTGCTAGTGACGTCACGGTCACTGCTACTGTGGATGACGGCGTGATCACCTCCATTACCATCGATGCCAACGGCGAGACCGCCGGTTTCGGTCAGCGCACCATGGAAGATGCAGACTATCAGGCACAGTTCATCGGCAAGACCCTGCCCCTGAAAGACGGGGACGTGGACGTGCTCAGTGGCGCAACCTTCACCTCCAACGCTGTGGTGGAAGCACTGAACAGCACCGTAACCGAAGAAGCAGCGGAAGAACCTGCCGCCCAGACGGAAGAAGCCACCGCTGCTCCCGTGGCGGAAGCCACCGGCACCCCTGTCACTGGTACCGCCAAGGGCTTTGCTAGTGACGTTACGGTGACCGCTACCGTGGATGACGGCGTGATCACCTCTATCAACATCGATGCCAACGGCGAGACCGCCGGTTTCGGTCAGCGCACCATGGAGGATGCGGACTATCAGGCACAGTTCATCGGCAAGACCCTGCCCCTGAAGGACGGGGATGTGGACGTGCTCAGTGGCGCAACCTTCACCTCCAACGCTGTGGTGGAAGCACTGAACAGCACCGTTCCTGCCTCCATGCCGGAGGAAGAAGAGGGGGAAGCTGTCACCGCCGTTGGTGAGGCCAAGGGCTTCACCAGCACCGTGACCGTAACCGCAACCCTGGACAGCGAAGGCAAGATTACTGCCATCACCATTGATGCTAACGGCGAAACTCCCGGTTTCGGTCAGCGCACCATGGAGGATGAAGACTTCCAGAACCAGTTCATCGGCAAGACCGGCCCCTTCACCCTGGGTGAAAATGTGGATGCCCTGACCGGCGCAACCATTACTTCCACCGCTGTGGTAGAAGCACTGAACAATGCCGCCGTGCCTGCCGAGGTTACCGAGGATGAGGCCACGGCTACCGATCTGGCTACTGCCACGGATGCAGCTACCGCTACCGACCTGCCCCTGGAGGCAGAGGCGGACGGCTTTGGCAGCAAGGTGAAGGTTGCCGTTACCTTGGATGCGGACGGCGCTATCACCGACATCACCATTGATGCCAGCGGCGAGACTGCAGGCTTTGGTCAGCGTACCATGGAAGATGAGGACTTCCTTGCCCAGTTTATCGGCAAGAAGCTGCCCCTGACCCTGGGCGAAGACGTGGATGCACTCAGCGGCGCAACCCTGACTTCCACCGCCATCGTGGAAGCACTGAACAGCTTGGTGAAGTAAACGAAACCGAAAGGGAGACCGTCATCACTCGGTCTCCTTTTTTGGTTCAGCATAGGAGGAAAATCATATGGAACGCTTTGCTTGGATGGGACGCATCAAGCCCGGCATGCAGCAGGAGTATAAGCGGCGGCACGACGCTATTTGGCCGGAAATGGTGGAAGTGCTGAAGGCGGCCGGTATCCGCAACTATACCATCTGGTCAGACGGAGATCGGCTTTTCGGCTACTATGAATGTGAAAAGGGCATCGCCTTTGCGGAGAAGGCTCAGGCGGAAAGTCCTGTGGTGGATCGGTGGAACAAGTATATGCAGGATGTGCTGGAGTTGGAAATGGATCCCGTTACCGGAGCACAGCCTAAGCTGGAGCAAATGTTCTTTCTGGAGTAACCCCTTGCGAAACAGGCTAAGATATGGCAAAATAGAAGGGCAATAGATCCGAGGAGGAAACGATATGTCGGAGACGCAGAAGATCGTCATTCTGGACTTTGGCGGCCAGTATACCCAGCTGATTGCACGGCGGGTACGTGAGTGCAAGGTGTATTCCGAGGTGCTTCCCTACCATGCATCGGCAGAGCAAATTCGTGCCATTCATCCTTTGGGCGTGATTCTCAGCGGCGGCCCTGCCAGCGTGCTGGCAGAGGATGCACCCCAGTGCGACCCGGCGGTGTACACCCTGGGTGTGCCGGTGCTGGGCATTTGCTACGGTATGCAGCTGACTGCCCATCTGCTGGGGGGCAAGGTGGAAGCTGCCAAACAGCGGGAGTACGGCCGAATCGCCGTCACCATGGATGACAAGACTACCATCCTGAAGGATATGTCCGATACGTCCAGCAACTGGATGAGCCACACCTATCAGGTGAAGGTTTGCCCGGAAGGCTTCCATCCCATTGCCCACACGGAGAATTGCCCCATTGCCGCTATGGCGGATGATGTGCGGCACATCTACGGCGTGCAGTTCCACCCGGAAGTGACCCACTCCGATGAGGGACGGACGATTATCAGCAACTTCCTGCATATCTGCGGCTGCGTAGGGGATTGGACCATGGCGGCCTATGCCCAGACGGCCATTGCCCGCATCCGGGAAACCGTAGGCGAGAAGGGCACCGTGCTGCTGGCACTGTCCGGCGGCGTGGATTCCTCTGTGGCAGCGGCACTGATTTACAAGGCCATCGGTGATCGGCTGACCTGCGTGTATGTGGATCATGGCTTCATGCGCCAGGGTGAAAGCGAGCAGGTTACGGAAGTGTTCAGCAAGCTGTTCCCTGTGCGGTTCATTCCTGTGGATGCTTCCAAGGAATTCTTTGCCGACCTGGAAGGCGTAACCGATCCCGAGCAGAAGCGGAAGATCATCGGTCGGGACTTTATCCGTGTCTTTAAGCGGGAAGCGGAAAAGCTGGGCAAGCTGGACTACTTTGCCCAGGGCACCATCTATCCCGATGTGATTGAAAGCGGTCAAGCCACCGGTGCTGCCGTGATCAAGAGTCACCACAATGTGGGCGGTCTGCCTAAGGAGTTGGGCTTTACCGAGTTGATCGAGCCCCTGCGGATGCTCTTCAAGGACGAGGTTCGTGCCCTTGGTGAAACGCTAGGTTTGCCCCATGATCTGGTGTGGCGTCAGCCCTTCCCGGGCCCCGGTTTGGCCATTCGTGTCATGGGTGCGGTGGATCCTGAAAAGGTGGCCATTGTCCGTGCTTCCGATGCCATCCTTCGGGAGGAAATCAAACGCGCCGGTCTGGATGGGGACATTCATCAGTACTTCACCGTGCTGACCGGCGTCCGCAGCGTGGGCGTCATGGGGGATGAACGTACCTATGATTACACTGTCGCTCTCCGTGCCGTAACCACCGACGACTTCATGACTGCCGACTGGGCACGGATTCCCTATGACGTGGTGCGCATCATTTCTGCCCGCATTGTCAACGAGGTCAAGCACGTTAACCGGGTGGTGCTGGATGTAACCACCAAGCCCCCGGCCAGCATTGAGTGGGAGTAATTCTAAGAGCAAAAAAGCCTTGAAAATACAGGATTTTTTGAGCTTTGATACTCCTCGTGGCAACGATTTGGCAACATTGTTTTGATATTCGCAAAGAAAGCTACCTGATTTCAAATGAAGTCAGGTAGCTCTTCTTTTATTGCCCGAAATAACTGTCAAATCATTCAACGACTGCGTTTCGTTGGGCGAATGACGATGATGCAATTGCACAGAACTATATTGCTTACTACACTACCCAGCGGGTGCAGCACAACTTGGGTATTATGACACCGATGGAAAAACACTTGCTGGCATTCACTGCATAAAAACTGCCAAGGAGCGTGTCCTCGGCAGAAAAATCTTTTTTTCCATTGTCTTCTTGACGGATAGCGGTTCATGTCGACCATTTCTGGATAAAATCGACTTGCACTCATGCTAACAAATGCAGCTCGTGACGATAAATTCGATTATCGAATGTTTGTATGCGAATCGTCAATTGGCTCCTTGGGTATATCGTTTATATCATCATCATCTTTAGAATCGTCCTTTTCAGAGTCATCATCAGACTTTCCTAGCGCTTCGATGGTAGAGAAATCCGGCTTCTTCTCTTTTCCGTCATTCACTTTTTTCTCCGAACCTTCCTTGGAAGGCTTATCGGTTTTCCCTAACGCTTCAACACTAGTAAAATCCTGTTTCTCCTCATTTGCGTCGTTTTGATTTTTGCCTAAATCTTCCCGTGGTTCTTCTTCGTCTTTTCCTAACGCTTCAATGGTCGAGAAATCCAGCTTCTGTTCTTTTCCTTCATTCTGCCTTTCGTCCAAGCTATCATCATGTTCCTCATGCATCTGCTCATAGCGCTGCTTAAGCATTTCGTCTGCATCCTTTTCCCAATCAGCCGGTTCAGGCGTGTCGCCTTCCATGACAGGATGGTCATAAGCATCATGCAAACGTTGCCACTCCGGATCTTTTTCATAGGTTGGTCTGTCGATTTCGCTATAATTATGATCCTCCATGTAATCCATCAGGTCATTATAGCGATCTTCCTTTTCCTGCTGGGTAATCTCATAGTGTTCCGGATCACCAGTTTCGTTGAGCTTTACAGGAATATCAACGCCAAGCTCTTGTGCTGCTGCAATTCGATGTCTGCCGTCGTCTGTGAATTGATAGCTACCGTCAGCGCAATGATCCACAGTGACCATGTTTTCTGGAAGAAAATACTGCTCAGCACACGCACCGACCTTCTCATCCTGAACCAAGTCTTCCAGCGATTCTCCGTTCTGAAGGCGCTCGTAGACTTCCGGAATGTGACTGGCTATTTCCAGATATTCTTCCTTGCTGCGACCCTTGTATTCGGTATTCCAGAACCCTTCCTGCTGATCAGGCCCCCACTGATTCAGTTGTATTTTATCCGACTGCATCATACCGACTCGGTCAGCGCCGTCCAGTATTGCCTCTCTGCTGATTTCTCTGGGCAGCGGCACGAACTCAGCTGGTTCGCACTTTTCCGAATCATTGACAGAGTCAGCGGATTCTTCAGAAATGTTTGATTCTGCTTCTTCTTTTCGTGCGTCAATGGAAGGATCTGCGCTATTGCTATCGACCTTTTCGCCAAGCGGGGGAACAACATCATCCGAAGGCAGTTCATTCACGTTGTCGCCCTCTTCAGTTGTTAAAGGCGGATCGTTCACACGCTCACTTTCGTCTTTGGCTTCAATCGGCACTTTTATTTCTCTGAGCTTGCCTTCATTCAGAAGTTCCTGTTTTCCTGCTGCTTCTGAATAGTATTGATCTGCCCCGCCAGGCTGGCCTTTGTATGCAGCTGCAACGCCCGGATGCACTGGGAAAGAACCATCCTGTACTTCGTAATATTTTTTTACATAATCTTCTTCTTTGCCCCGCAATGTTAACGCAGCAAAAGGTGTGTTCGGTCTTGTGAAGAATCTTCCATCGTCAATTCTATCCGCATCATCAGCGTACTCTTTGGGAATCCAGCGCTCCAGCACCGTTCCGGGTTCGAGAAAAACAGTTTTCTGCCTATCAAAGGGACGCAAAAAATCCTCTTTAGAATTGATGGGAACTTCCAAAGTGCTCGAAGCTTCCCCCTTTTTCAACGTAACTTCCGCTGAAGGTGGCGAATCCTGTTCATCGTTGTTATAATGAAACCCGAAAACCATTTCGCTGAAAACTTCAGAATACTCAGGAACAGCACCGTTATTATCAGGATAATCAGGATTTTCCCCCGGTTTCCCCTGATATATCTTCGCAACGGCCTTGTCTATGGGGGCAATGCCTTGACTGCGCATGCTGAATTCCAAATTGCGCGCTGGATTCGTGTCGTAAATCTTTGTGTCCTCTGCTTCGCCAACTGCAACAACTTTGGTGTCATACGGATCATCCGTGCTTGTTACTTCCGCAACATCTAATTTTTCAACGAATTTGGGCGGTAAACGTCGAGACATCCCAGCATCGTTTCCGCCAGGAGTCATAGCCTTCTCTATTTTCTCTTTATATTCTTTCGTTTCTTTTAGCCCGTCTGTTATGTCCGACATATCATTGATCATACCATGAAAAGCATCCAGTTTTCCATCTAAGACTTCGATTTTTTCATT
>CAVGBO010000050.1:4213-7250 GCA_963627465.1 Phocaeicola dorei | reverse complement strand
ATGACGGGTCGATAGGGGTCACTATTTTCTGCACGCCCATCCAGCATTGTACGGACATGCTTGTCGCAATAACAGCAGTAAGGAAAAAGTCCTTGAAACCCAAAGCAGCTCACCTCACTCGCGCCACAGCAGCAGATTCTTCTTCAGCAGCTCCAGAACATAGATACCCCATTGCCCATCGCTGTAATTCTCCTTCGCCATTTCGGGCATATGATCCAGAATCTCTTGCAATGTCCAGATGCCGTTTGAAAACGACCAAAGAAGGAATGCTGGATAACTGATGCTTTCTTTCTTGCCGAGCATCACAGCGCATATTCCGTCTGCATCCTGTAAGCCAAGTCCATAGCCCTGTGCTGCCGGTCTGCACCGAAGAAGTGCCTCATCTTTCTCAAGTAGATGTGCACTGCGCAGGCCATCCAGAATGTGTTCGGTCTCTTCTGCTGTCAGGTTCCATTTTGCAGAAATATCTGGGAGCATTTCTTCTGATGCGCCATGCAGAAACATCGACCACACGCCGAAAACACTCGGCCGCATGATCATCATTTGCGTCCCTTTGGCTACGTACCATTGCTGCTGTTCATTCATCAGGCCAACAGGCATCCCAATTGCATACTCCATCGTCAATTCTCCTTTAAGAAATATTGCTGCAGCTTTGTAGAAAACTACAAAACTGCAGCATTGCAGTAAGCAACAGATCGAAAATCAAAACATATTAATCGTCCGCAGCGTCTCCGCCTGAAAATGCAGCGAAAATGCGTAAGACCACCTTGATAATAACCCACACAACCGCAAAGACAACAGCTAACCAATGTGCTATCTTGTATTGGAGAGGCAGTTCTCCAGTGCATTCCTCTTTGTATTTTACCCATTTGGGAACGCAACTGAAGACAATGATATAGAGCGCAGCGGCAAGACACAGAACTGCAATGAGAATAGTTTGATTCTCTGAGCAGAGCTCAATACCCAAAAGCACTGCCATCACAGCACCGACGATGTTGCTGTAGTCAAACTTGATACCGTTGGCAAGTTTCTTGTCAGATTCATAGGCTCGCTTTAATTGCGCATTGGGATAGATGGACAGGGACAACTCAATATACTTCTTGTAATTGTTCCAGTCTTCTTTACTGTTCCAATATGCGGAAGCGCCGTGCCCCTGCAAGTATCCCTCAGCCACGTTGATGTAGGCTTGACCGACTTGCTTGGTAAACGCCTTGTTAGTGCCAACCGTCTTCTTGTACTCGGCAGTTTTTTTCTCTGCCAGAGCCAAATCACCCACAGCAATGCAGTAGCTGACATCCATTGCAGCCACTTTGCCCGGTATTTTCTCCAGATGCTCCAGCAGCCAGTCGATATGCGGACGGGCTTCCCGGGTCTTCGATTTGAAGAGATTTAGATAAAGATACGCTGCCCAGTAGTGCGCCTCTTCATCTTCCGGGAAAGCAGCGAGCATATCAGAAATGGTGCTCGTTGCTTGAGAGTCCTTGTCGACATCGGCATAAGCAAAGACAAGCCACATGTAGACATCAACATTGGGCGCACCTGCTTCGATGACGGAAGGTGCATTCTTGCGAATGAACGCAAAATCCTCCTTGACAAACGCTTCGTGCAGCAAGTCCATTGCTTCATCCATGTCAGCTACGTCAAGCTTTACACGGGAAGTCGCTGCCGCTGGGTCAACCTTCGCAGCACTGAATGCATCAGGATTCTTGTCCAAATCCTTGTCGTAGGCTTTGCGCTTCTTGGGATCGCCAAGAACATCAATGGCATCAAGCACAAGGTTCAGCTGCTTTTGCGCATTGCTCTCCGTTTCAGGATCAGGTGCCATGTTCACTTTCTTCTGAAGCGCGCTGCGTTTCTTTTTCAGCTCGCCCAGCAAGTCTGCATCGCTTAATCCTCTGTCCAGATTAAGCTCCACATAGTAGTTGATTTTGGCCATGATAGTCATCCTTTCCGTGTAGTATATGCAAATGATGCAAATTATCCCGTTTTACAGCGTGGATTGCATCTTTGCTGCAGAATCAGTTGACGTGCTGCTCGTTCATACGTTCAGCACTCTGCTGAAGTTTTTCCGGGCTCATGGTTTCCTTGGCATTCAAGCGGAACTGCTTGAGAACCACTTTGTCCAGCAAGTCGAGTGCACGCACGCTGATGATGCCATTTTCATCCGCCGACATTTCGATTGCGATGGGGGATCCCTTGGGGTGCGGACGCAATGCAACTTCCTCTTGCCCGATAATGCGGACATAATTGACATCATCCTCGTCGCCTTCCGTTACCCGCAGCGCAGCGATTTCCTGATTATCCACCATGCTGCTGAAGATATGACCATCCGCAACAGGCAGCGGCGTGTTGCGAGGAACAATTACGTTATTTACAAAGCGTCCCGTCTCGTTATTCCAACTGACAATCCCCAGCCCATGCGCCAGCACATCACGAATTGGAGGCTTAACAGGCACTGATGGGCTGCTGGTATTCGTTTCTGCAGGAACGAACGAGGGGTTCTGCTTCTTCGCACCGTAATAAGCTGCGCCAATGGAGACAACTTCATCCGGATTCAGCTCTGCGGAAGGGGTGATGTGCAATTTCCGAAAGATAAAATCGCGGATAGCAGGGATTCGGGAAGAACCACCCACCAGAAGCACCTTATCAAGGTCAGACGGACTGAGCTCACTGTCAGAAAGAACGGTGTCAATTGGATCCTCCGTCATTTCCACATATCGGCGAGTCAGTTCCTCAAACTTTTCCTTCGTAACGATGACATTCACTTGCTTTTGCTGAATGGTCATCGTAATGGCGGTTTCAGAGGTGCTGCTCAGTGCAATTTTCGCCTGTTCGCATTTGGCACGCAGGGTTTGCATGGCATTGTCATCTTCTAAAATATCAACGCCAGTGTCTTCTAGAATCTTTGCGCTGGCGTATTTAATCAGGGCATTGTCGAAGTCTATGCCGCCAAGACGCTTGACACCATCGGATGCCAGCACTTGGATTTCACCGCCGGGGATAATCCGCAGGATGGTAACGTCGAACGTGCCACCAC
>CAVGBO010000050.1:0-4203 GCA_963627465.1 Phocaeicola dorei | reverse complement strand
CCGATATCGTACACCATAACAGTTTGCGCTTGGTCTTCTTTGCCCCGTGTGTACGCAAATGCAGCCGCGGTCGGTTCGTTAATGATGGCAATCACGTTCAAACCGGCGATGATGCCCGCATTAACGGTCGCTTGCCGCTGTGCTGAATCAAAATATGCCGGAACGGTAATTACTGCATCCGTGACAGGAGAACCGATGGCTTTCTCGCAGTCAGCCTTTACACGCTTAAGAATCATGGCCGAAATTTCTTCTGCCGTGTACTCGCTGTCGTTCGGAGCATAATAGCGGAACTTGCCGTTCCCCATCTGCCGTTTGATAAACTGAACTACGCTGTCACTCTGCGCCTCGGCGCTGGCTTTCGCAGCTTTTCCGACGATGATATTATCACCACCAAACTCTACTACCGACGGCGTAGTGTTTCCACCATCACGGCTGGGGGCAACATGCACATCACCGTGCTCATCAACCCATGAGCCCACAGAGAAGGTCGTTCCAAGGTCAATTCCGATGACAACTCCCATGATTTGTTCCTCCCTTGTGTTGTAAAATGTACATATCTAACAAATTCCTTTTACAGGAACCTGCTTAGAACAAAGCCAACTGCGGCAATAGCCACTCCTATGCCGATCCAAATCCACTTGTTGGATTTTTTGTGTACATCAATGGAAGCAGCTGCTTTGACAGGCGAGCGATTGCTGGTGACGACCAGCTCACAGTGGCCAGGGGCTCTTGCAAAAAACTTCTTGCTTCCTGCATCATATGTACCCACCGACGGATTGGACACAGTAACTTTTAGTGAATCCAATGAGGCTGTCTCTGGAATCCGCAGAATTTTGACAGGTATTAAGTCGCCGGTTTTCGCCTTTTTCTGCGCCAAAGTGATTTGTAAATTTTCCAGCTTTGGATAGACTGTTACCGTGCAAATATTGCTCTTGACTCGATCGGTAGCAAAGAACAATTTTGCCTCTCCTGCGCCAACCGCCTGGAATGTATCGTGGCCAGTCACTTGCACACAAGTGGACGATGGTGACTTCAACCTGATTTTTCCAGCATCGGCAGCGTTGCTTGGAGAGACTGTGCAGCTCAACCGCGCACCATCTCCAACACATAGCGCTATTTCCTGACGATCTATGCTGATTGACTGCGCCCAGTTCACTCGATATGCTGTGATGGATTTGCTGCAAAGCGGGGATGTTTTCCCTTCTTCGTACAGCGTAACAACTGCTTCTCCCGTTCCCACGGCCTTCAGTTCCCAGCCTTGAGGCGTGCGCACTGGGCTCAGCACTTCTTCATTGCTGACTTCAACCATAATCTCTGGCTCTTTCAGCGTGGCTGGAATTGCACGAAGGCGAATTGGCGCTGTCGTTCCCAATTCGATGCTGGACGGTAATTCAGCCAGTGTCACCGCTTCCGTCTTATCAAGAACGAACACGTCATCAAAGGAGGCATCCGCCCTACTGACTGTTACAAGCTGAAGCGCCATTTTTAGGATTGCGGGATAACAGTCAAATTCCAGCGCGGCATCAATATCCTTTGCCATGCCAGCAGAAGAAAACGGGAGAACAAGCGCTTGCCCAGCGGCGCAGGGAACATCTGTACCTTCGTACAGCATAACGTTGACTGACATGCCAGCCTCTTCAACAGTAGATTGCTGCACCTGCCTGCTAAACACAGCAAGTGCCAACACGTTCTGTGCTGATTTTGCTTCGGATGCCGGATGTATTTCCAGCCGAATCTTCAGGAAAGACAAGTGCGGCAGAAGCGATTGCACAATTGGTTTGATATCGTCTTCTAGATAATCCGTATAGATGTGCATTGTTTCGGCTGAGCGCTGCACATCCAGCCCATTGATGGCAAGCCGGTTCAGCTTCTTCAAGCGAAGCAGTGTACTATCTGCATTGGCCGGGGCAGCATAGTTGATTTGCTGACAAGCCGGACAGGCAGCCATACGCTGCAGCAGAAGATTGTACTCACAGCACCGCCCCGTATAGGTCAGAATGAAGTTGTCATTTACTTCATTCTCAATTCGCGGCAGTAAATCATACCACCAGCGGTGAAATGGTTGCGTTTGAATCACAGATATAGAGGAAGTAATGCCTATGGGGGTGTTGCCCACAAAGACAGACATGCTGGTCAGGTAAGGCTGATAATTGATTCTAACATCCATATTATTCGCTCCTCAGCAGGAAATTCCGCATTGCTTTGAATCTTGGCTTTTCTACGCATATTGCCATATAGATAAAGAGATTCAGCGCAACCTCGATTCTTTCCTCGTCTGTATCAAAGCGCTCGTACTGCTTCAGCGCATTGGAAATTGTCAAGACCCATTCATTGTGGGCTTCCTTTGCCTTCTCCTTCGCTTGAGGAAATTCTGCCGCACCCTTCTTTAGGTTCGGAACAACGGCTGCGGGATGGATTTCTGCCAGACCGGCACAGCCCACTGACTGTACGAGGAAAGTCGCCTTCATGGCAGTTGTCATCTTCCCGTTGTGTTTGTACTCGCTTACAAAGTGGTCGTACGTATTCAGCAAGTCATCCTTTTTGCTGATGGGGCACCCCTCGTCATTGAGCATTTTTTCGACGGCTCTCCTGCTGAAGATTCTCGCAAACGGGACACCTTCCGCAGTCAACTGTTCATAGCTGCTGCATTGCTCCTTTACGGTATGGATAAACTTGCAAATCGTCCCCCGCTGTATGAGAGTCTCCTCAGGTGCCATCGTATATTCATCTGTGGCTCTGTCAATGCGTGTCATAACCGGTTCCAGCCAGCCCGTTTGTGAGACAATGGCTGTTCCGCGGGGTAGCCTGACAATCTCCCGAATCTGTTCCTCTGACAAGCCGAAGGAATTACCTACTGCTTCAAAGTCATTCCTTTCCGGCAGACGCATCACGATTTTTGTGTTGGTATTCTTAATCGCGGATATGTCTACTGCCGTCGGTGACTGATCCACAATTAGGAAGCTTTCGCCATAGCTGCGCATTTCTGCAATGGAAGCAGAAATCATTTCCACCGATTTTTTGGCTAAATCCGATTCGCCATTCTGCACATTTTTTAGCAGGTTGTGCGCTTCCTCCAGCACGGTCACATGCCGCATGTCTTTGTTCATGCCCGCACCTTCGGACATACGGTATTCATTGAGCTTCATGACCAGTACGCCCATAATCAACGCCTTCGTCTCGGAGGAACCCACACGGCTTAAATCGACAATCGTGTTTTGGTCAAACAGCACCGCATTGCTGATTTCGCTCGATGCGCAGAAGATACTGCCGTTGATGCCATTGGTCAATGAGCTGACGCGAGTAACCAAAGCACCTGTATAGTCGCCCTTTGCATCCGCTGAATAGCTGGATTCTTCGATTACAGCTGTCAGGTGTTTCTGCAGGTCACTGAATGTAGGAAACTCACCCTTCCCAATGTCAATATGGATGGAGTTGACAAGATCCCAACCGCAGCTTGCGTAAGCTCGTTCCATAGCTGACTTCAGGATAGCAGGCATCGCAGAATACAGCGGCCAGCACACATTCAGAATTTCAATCAGCCTATCCAAATGTTCCAGCACATGAATGCCAGCAGGAAAAGAGAACGGATTTAGCCGAAGCATCCGAAAAGTGTTGGGATTCGTCCAGAAGATGTTAATGTTCTTCAGCTTGCCAAAGGCATACTTATACTCACCCTTGGCAGGCTCCACCACCAGAAAATGCTTCTCCTTCTCCAAAAGTTTGCTAAGAATATGATACGTTGTGTTGGATTTGCCGCTGCCTGTGGAGCCTGTAACAAAGCAATGACTGCATAAGGTTTCTACATCCAGCCTTACCGGAAGATGCGGATTGACAATGCCTTTATGCTGCACTGCACCAAGGCGGATGAAGTCATGATCAGCATTTTCTTCCGGATTGAACACATGCCTGCCGAAACTTGCCATATAGTCAACAAGAACGCCTGGCAAGGATTTTCGCGGAAAGCTCATAAACAGCGGTAACTCTTTACCGCTGACAAGGACGGCGGGTCTGACTATTTGTGCATCAAACTGATTTTGACGAGGCAGCTGAATACGCGGATGAATGCCGTGCGTGACATAATTCACGATTTGCCGTGTATTATCAGCATCTTTGTTCCACATATTCAGGATTGCCTTGTCGCGGAAGGACTCATCGCCAGCAACTAGAGAACGAAAGGTGCTTGCTGCTAATAAGGCAACGTGG
>CAVGBO010000049.1:0-95104 GCA_963627465.1 Phocaeicola dorei | reverse complement strand
GGGCTATGAAATACGGTATAATTTTTTCGCATCCCTGTGTGGAAATTTAACCCGGAGCGAGGCATGATATGTTCGGACGTCTGCAATGGTACATCAATTATCTGACCAGCGATCCTTTGGGATTCCTGCTGTATGTTTTGTATTTTTCGGTAACGGTGCTGCTGAGCCTGATCCTGCATGAAATCTCCCATGGCTATGTGGCGTTCCGCTGCGGAGATCCTACGGCCAAGTGGATGGGACGGTTGAGCCTTGATCCTCGGAAGCATCTGGATCCCATCGGCACGATTTGCATGGTGTTTCTGGGTTTCGGCTGGGCAAAGCCCGTGCCTGTGAATCCACGGAATTTTCACAACTATCGCCGGGATGATTTTCTGGTGTCCGTTGCCGGCATCTGCATGAACTTGTCCCTATTCATTCTCTGCGCAGCGTTAAGCGTGGGCATCAATCGCTTGATGTGGACGGAGGAATTCTACCAGTACCTGAGAAGCACCTCCGGCAATATGCTGCTTGCGCTGGATCCTTATCAGTACAGCATCGCCTATCGTTTGGAATATGGCATGGTAACGACCGACATGGTCAGTTTCATGGCACGTCCCTGGCTGCAATATGTGCAGCGCTTTTTGCTGATGATGGGGCAGATCAACTTGTCGCTTGCTGTCTTTAACCTGATTCCGATTCCGCCGCTGGATGGCTATCATTTGGTGAATGACACCATTCTGAAAGGCAAGCTCCAGCTTGACCGAAAGAAATTCCAGATTGCACAGATCGTATTGCTGGTGGTGTGCCTTTCCGGTGCCCTGACCACTGTGCTGACCTGGGCGAATGAGACAATCTACAGTGCGGTATTGCACTTATTCCTGCTCATGACGGGAGCAGCCTGAGGAGACTGAAGCATCATGGCCATGACCTTTCGGCTCAAGGATTTTGACGGACCCCTTGATTTGCTGCTGCACCTGATTACCAAAGCGCAGGTGGATATCAAGGATATCTTCGTCAGCGAAATCACGGATCAGTACATCGAGTCCGTTCGAAATGCTGCCGACCTGGACATGGATGATGCAACGGAATTTCTGGTCATGGCTGCAACTTTGCTGGAAATCAAGAGCCGTGCCATGCTTCCTCGACCGCCAAGACTGGAGGAAGACGAAGAAGATCCGGAACAGGCGTTGATTCGCCGCTTGGAGGAGTACAAGCGATTCAAGGAAACAGCCGTGGCTATGCAGCAGTTTGAGGACGCTGCCAGAGAGCTGTTTACTAAATTGCCGGAAGAATATCCTCTGCCCCCGCAGGAGACAGAACTGACGGGACTGACGCTGGAAGGGTTGACAGAGGCCTTCCTTAGGATCTGGCAGCGGAAACCGGCCAAGGACGAACCAGAAGTGAACCATTATGCGCCCCGGGATATTCATCGGGATGAGCATAATGTGCAGGAGTGCATGCTGACCTTGATTCAAGGCTTGAGGGAGAGGGGCAGCATGCGTTTCGACGAAGCCTTCAGCGAAGCACCCACCAAGGAAGAGGTGGTGACCCTTTTCCTTGCCTTGCTGGAGCTGCTGAAGTTGGGAGAAATGCATATTCAGCAGGAAGATATTTACGGTGACATTCTGCTGTTGCCCGGACGGGTGGAGACAAACGAGACGGAGGAGGAGACGCCATGACGGAGGGCGGAACACTGGAAGGACGGGTGGAGGCCATTCTGTTTGTGTCCGGCGAAGCGGTGCGTGTGGATGAGTTGGCCAAGGCACTAGGCGTTTCCATGCTGGAGATTGAGTCGGCATTGAATACCCTGCGGGATGATTATGATTTCAATCAGCGGGGGTTCATGCTTCGGCGGTTCGGTCATCAGGTGCAGCTGGCCACCCGAGCACTGTATGCGGATGATGTGGTGCGGATGCTCCAGCCTGTGCAGAAACAGTCCCTTAGCCAAGCCGCCATGGAAACGCTGGCGGTTGTGGCCTACAAGCAGCCGGTTACAAAAGCAGAGATTGAACAGATCCGTGGCGTCAAGTGTGACTATTCCGTTCAGTCCCTGATGAATAAAAACCTGATTACCGAAGTGGGTCGAAAGGAAGCTCTTGGCCGGCCCATCCTTTACGGTACAACGGAGGAATTCCTGAGCCATTTCGGCATTTCATCTCTCAGCGAGCTTCCGCCCATGCCGGAGCAGGCCTCGGAGGAGGGGAAGGGCGACTCGGAAGAGTTGCTTCCATAAAAAATCATTGCGAAATGTAGTAAAATCATGTATACTACTAATGCCCCTGCCGGCATAGGGGGATTTTGCGTGGAATTTTTGCGTTCCGTGCGATGCTCCCGGCAGAACCTACGCACAAGGAGGCTGTAAGTTGCTATGGAATGTAAGATAAAAAATGACATTGGCACCATCTACATCACGGAAGATGTTATGCTCAAGGTCGTTGGCTACGCTGCGTTGGAGTGCTATGGCATTGTGGCTATGTCTTCCCGCCGTGCCAAGGATGGCTTCGTTGAATGGCTGGGAAGGGAAAATCTGGCCAAGGGTGTACAGATTCGCAATGTAGGCGATATGTTGGATGTGGATCTGTTTATCATTGTGGAATACGGAATTTCTATTTCCGAGGTGTGCCGCACCATCGTTGAAACCGTGCGCTATAAGCTGGAAAGCATGACCGGCGTAAAGGTGCGAAAGGTGAACATTTCGGTGGAAGGCATTCGGGTCTAAGCGGCGTCCGGCTGCCGGGTCAAAATAGCGGTGCGAATACCGGAAAAGCTGTCCGGCACAACGCCCGATGATCGAACGGAGGAAGACATCCTTGATTCAATTTAAGACAATAGACGGACTTTTGCTGCGTGATATGGTTGTTGCCGGCGCAGCATTGCTGGAGAAGAATCGTGAAGCGGTGGATGCGCTGAACGTGTTCCCTGTGCCGGATGGCGACACGGGCACCAACATGTCCCTGACCATGCAGAGCGCCACCCGGGAAGTTTCCAGCAAGGAATATCTCCGGGCAGATGAAGCTGCTGCTGCGCTGGCCAAGGGTGCTCTTCGTGGCGCTCGGGGTAACTCCGGCGTTATTACCAGCCAGCTTTTCCGTGGCTTTGCCAAGGCCTTGACCGGTGTGGAAAAGATCACGCCCGTTCAGTTTGCGGAAGCACTGAAGAAGGGTGCTGAGCTTGCCTATAAGGCTGTGATGAAGCCTAAGGAAGGCACCATTCTGACCGTGGCTCGTGTGGTGGCTGAGGATGCGGTGAAGCAGGCCAATGCCGCCCCGGATGATTACGATGGATTGATCACCGTGATGCTGCGCAGCGGCGAAGCAATTTTGAAGCGCACCCCTGACATGTTGCCGGCACTGAAGCAGGCTGGTGTGGTGGACTCCGGCGGACGTGGTCTGCTGCTGATCTACATGGGCTATGCTGCGGTGCTTCGGGGAGAGGACATTAACGATTCTGCTCCCTGCATGGCAGAGGACGGCAATCAGGAAGCAACCAATGATCATACCCTGATGGGGGATCCTAAGTACCTGTACTGCACTTCCTTTGATATTCGCAACCTGCGGGACGATGTGTCCGAAGGGGATATCGACTCCTTCCGCCGTCGGCTGAACCGGATTGGCGACTGTGTGCAGGTCAGCGGCGATATGCAGCTGGTGAAGACCCATGTGCACACCAACAATCCCGGCAACGCCATTGAGTACGGCATTGAGCTGGGCGAATTGGTGAACCTGAAGGTGGACAATCTGGATCAGCTCCGGCATGAGAAGGATCAGGGCGAGGGCACTGCTGAGGAAGCGAAGGAAGCAGCACCCGCCGAACCCGCTAAGGATTTCGGCATGGTGGCCGTATCTCTGGGAGATGGCTTCTCCCAGATTTTCCGTGACTTGACGGTGGACGTGATTGTTGAGGGGGGACAGACCATGAATCCCTCTATTGACGATATTCTGACGGCCATCAATCAGGTGAATGCCAAGTGCGTCTTCGTCTTCCCGAATAACGGCAATGTGGTGCTGGCAGCCCAGCAGGCAGCGGAACTGTCCGAAAAGGAAGTTCACGTAATCCCCACTAAGAACGTGGCTATGGGCATTGCAGCGGCGGTTGCTTTCCAGCCGGAAGTATCCGGGGAAGAAAATGCTGTGCGCATGGAAGAGGCTGCCCAGCATGTGAAGACCGGCACTGTGACCTACGCTGTGCGGGATAGCGAGTACAACGGGGTGCAGATCAAGGAAGGGGATATCATTGGTCTGCATAACGGCCAGATTGAGTACTCCGGCCAGTCCCTTCACGATGTGGTGATGGAAATGATGAAGGCCATTATCACCGATGAGGATGAACTGATCACTGTCTACTACGGTGCAGAAACCACTCAGGAGGATGCTGAAGCGGTGACGGCAGAGATTGCAGATGCTTATCCCAACTGCGATGTGGAATGCCACCGTGGCGGTCAGCCGCTGTACTACTACCTGATTTCTGTGGAGTAATGATGGAACTGTCCATGCTCAAGGGCATAGGTCCTACACGCTTGGAAAATTTGCGCGCAGCGGGCATTTGCTCACTGCGCGATCTTTTGTATCGGCTTCCTGTTCGCTACGAGGATATGACCGCCGTGACACCTTGCAGCGCATGCAAGCCCGGCATGACGGTGCTGGTTCAGTGTCAGATACGAGAAACGCCGAAGCTGAACCGTTTCGGCGGCATGACCCGGGTGACCGCAGCCTTGTGGGATGAAAGCGGCAAGCTGCCGGCGGTGTGGTACAATCAGCCTTGGATCTGCCAGCAACTGACGGCAGGCGAGGAGATTCTCCTTTACGGTCGTGTGGGGGACAAGAACGGCAGAAGAGTGCTTCAAAATCCGCAGAAGGTAACGGAGCAGTGCATTTTGCCGGTCTACCGTGCCGTGAAGGGAATTCCAGCCAAGTCATACCGGGAAATGATGAAGCGTGCACTGGAAGAAGTGGATGATTGCTGCCCGGAAACCCTGCCGAGGGAGGTTCGGCTTCAGCATCATCTCTGCGAAACAAACTTCGCCATTCGTCAGGCGCACTTCCCAGATTCTATGGAAGACCTGAAGCTGGCACGGCGGCGTTTTGCCTTTGAGCAGATGCTCATGTATCAGGCGGCCATTGGGCTGGTAGGAAACCGGCATCAACCGGGCTTCCCCATGGCGATTGCTGCCGATGCAGCAGATGCTTTCTGGAAGAGCTTGCCATTTGCCCCTACAGGAGCACAGAGAAAGGCGTTGCAGGATATTGCGGAGGATCTGCGTCAGCCTACGGCCATGTCACGGCTGGTGCAGGGCGATGTTGGCTGCGGTAAAACAGCCATTGCCTTCGGAGCCATTGCCCTGGCTTGCGGCTGCGGCTATCAGGCAGCCATGATGGCACCAACGGAGATCCTTGCCCGGCAGCACTATGAGTCTGCTGTAGCCATGCTGGAGCCTCTGGGTATTTCTTGCGGCCTGCTGACCGGGACGCTGAAAGCATCGGAAAAGCGGAAGGCCCACGAGGCACTGGCTACAGGGAAATGGCAGGCGGTTTTCGGTACCCATGCCCTGATTAGTGAAAAGGTGACCTATCACAATTTGGGGCTTGTCATTACGGATGAACAGCATCGGTTCGGCGTGCAGCAGCGGTCGATTTTGCAGGATAAAGGCAACAATCAGGAGAAGGCTCCTCACGTGTTGGTCATGTCGGCCACACCCATACCGAGAACCTTGGCGCTAATTCTGTATGGCGATCTGGATATTACCGTGGTGGATGAGCTTCCCCCGGGACGGCAGCCTGTGAAAACACGGATTGTGCCGGAAGAAAAACGCAGCAGTATGTATGCGTTTCTTCGAGGAGAGATCGGGAAAGGGCATCAAGCCTATGTTGTCTGCCCTTTGGTGGAAGACAGCGAAACCATGGACAATGTCCGCTCAGCCAAGGCTACCTATCAGGCTCTAATGGAAGAGGAGCTCAATGGGCTTCGAGTGGGGCTTACCTGGGGTGATCAGCGGCCGGAGGAAAAAGACAATGTGCTGCATCAGTTTGCCGGCGGTGAGCTGGACGTGCTGGTGTCTACCACGGTGATTGAGGTGGGCGTCAATGTGCCCAATGCCACCGTGATGGTCATCGAAAATGCCGAGCGGTTCGGCCTGTCCCAGCTGCATCAGCTTCGTGGTCGTGTCGGACGGGGAAGTGCGGAAAGCTGGTGCTTCCTGCTGGCGGGGGCAACGGAGCGGCTCCGCATCATGACGCAGACCAATGATGGTTTTCTGGTGGCGCAGAAGGATCTGGAGCTGCGAGGCCCCGGGGATCTCATGGGCACAAGACAATCCGGCGAATCCATGGCGGATTTTCTGCTGGATGGCGATGTGCAGCTGCTGGAAGAAGCCTGCCAATGCATGAAGCAGCTTCGGGATGATCCTTCGCTTCTTCAGGCACGGCAGCAGGTGGAGCAGGAAGCTGCAAAGCACTATACGCAAAAGATTGCGCTCAATTAAATTCACAAAGGAAAAGGACGGGAGAAAAAAATGAGGAAGCTTGCCAGGTTTTTGAAACCATACAAGCTGCAGGTGATTCTGGGTCCCATGTTCAAGCTGATCGAAGCCATCTTCGAGCTGATTGTGCCCCTTGTCATGGCGGACATGATTGACGTTGGTGTGGCGCAGCATGACGTATCCTACATTTGGCAGCGGGGCGGTCTGCTGGTGCTGCTGGGTGTTGTGGGTCTTGCTTCCTCGCTTACCTGCCAAACCATGGCTTCCCGTGCCTCGCAAGGTGTGGGCACGGATCTGCGGCGTGAAGTGTTCCATCATATCAACACTCTTTCATGGAAGGAACTGGATCGCTTCGGTACGCCTACGCTGATCACCCGTATGACCTCGGACATTAACCAGATGCAGACCGCTGTGGCCATGCTGATTCGACTGGTGGTTCGTGCACCTTTCCTGATAATTGGTGCAGTGATCATGGCCATGCGCATTGACCTGACCCTGTCGCTGGTGTTCCTGGCCATTGTCCCCCTGGTGGCACTGGTGCTGTATCTGGTCATGAGCAAGTCCGTACCTTTCTTCAAGACCATTCAGAAGAAGACGGACCGTGTAAGCCTGATTACCCGGGAGAACCTTTCCGGTGCCCGTGTGGTTCGTGCCTTCCGCAAGCAGGACGCAGAGCAGGAGCGGTTTGACGAAGCCTGCGATGACCTGGCACGGAACACCATCCACATTGGCAAGTTGAACGCTATCCTTGCGCCCTTCAGTTTCCTGATCCTGAACCTTGGCATTGTGGTCATCCTCTGGTTCGGCGGCGTTCGTGTGAATGCGGGCAGCATGACCCAGGGCGAAGTGGTTGCCTTCGTCAACTACATGAATCAGATTTTGCTGGCCTTGGTGGTTGTGGCGAACTTGGTGGTTGTGTTTACCAAGGCTGCTGCTTCCGCTGCTCGGATTAACGAGGTTTTCGATACAAAGCCCAGCGTGGAGGACGGCAGAGAGGCACTGGTGAAGGATGTAGCCGGTGCCCCCAGAATCAGCTTCCGCAATGTCTCCTTCAATTATTATGAGGGTGCAGCCGAGGCACTGAAGAACATTGACTTTGACGTGACTGCCGGGGAAAGCATTGGTATTATCGGCGGTACCGGCAGTTCCAAGTCTACCCTTGTGCAGTTAATTCCCAGACTGTACGATGCCAACAAGGGAACCGTGCTTGTGGATGGCGTGGACGTGAAGGATTATCCCCTTTGGCAGCTTCATCAGAAGATTGGCATGGTGCCCCAGGGTAATCTGCTGTTCTCCGGCACCATTCGGGAAAATCTGCAGTGGCGTATGCCGGGGGCAACGGATGAACAGCTTTGGGCTGCGCTGGAAACGGCGCAGGCAGCTGAATTTGTGCGTCAGCTGCCTTTGGGGCTGAATGCCCCTGTATCCCAGGGAGGTGCAAACTTCTCCGGCGGCCAAAAGCAGCGGTTGACCATTGCCCGGGCTTTGGTGGGGCATCCGGAAATTCTGATTCTGGATGACTCTTCCAGCGCACTGGACTACGCAACGGATGCTGCCCTCCAGCGTGCCATTCATCACATGAAGCCCATGCCCACGGTGATCATTGTGTCTCAGCGGGTATCCACCGTTAAGCGGTGCGACCGCATTCTGGTGATGGACGAAGGCGAAATCGTAGGGGACGGCAAGCATGATGCACTGCTGAAGGATTGCACCACCTATCAGGAAATTTGCTATTCCCAGATGAGCATGCAGGAGGCACAGGCATGAAAAACAGTGAAGTGTTCAAGCGCCTCATGCGCTTTGTGAAACCCTATTCCGGCTACCTGCTGCTGGCACTGGTCTGCGCCATCATTTATGTGGTGATGAGTCTGCTGTGCCCGGTGCTGATTGGTGATGCGGTGGATCAAATCATCGGCAAGGATCAGGTGGATTTTGAAGCTATCGGCCATACGGCAATGCTGCTGCTGATTGTGATCGCAGTGGGTGCGGTGTTCCAGTGGATCATGAGCATGTGCACCAACACGGTCAGCTACAAAACGGTCAGCGATCTGCGGGTCAATGTGTTTTCCAAGCTGATTCGGGTGCCGCTGCGGTTCATTGATACCACGGCACACGGCAATATTATCAACCGTGTGGTCAGCGATGTGGATGCTGTCAGCGACGGTCTGCTGCAGGGCTTTACCCAGCTGTTTACCGGCGTGGTGACCATCATCGGTACACTGGGCTTCATGATTTCCATCCATCCTCTTATTGCGCTGGTGGTGGTGGCACTGACCCCTGTGTCTATGATCATTGCCACTTTGATTGCCCGGGGCACCCATAAAACCTTCATCAAGCAAAGCCAGATTCAGGGCGAATTGGGCGGCCATGTGGAGGAAATGGTAGCAGGTCAGAAGCTGGTCAAGCTTTTCGGTCACGAAAAAGAAAGTGAAGAGAAGCTGGGGGAAATCAACGATCGCCTGTACACATGGGGCTATAAAGCGCAGATTTACCCGGCGTTCACCAACCCCCTGACCCGGTTCGTCAACGGTCTGGTGTATGCATCTGTCGGCATTGCCGGCGCACTGGCGGCAGTGAACGGCAGCATGACGGTGGGTCAGCTGTCCTGCTTCCTCAGCTATGCCAACCAGTACACCAAGCCTTTCAACGAAGTCACCGGCATCATGGCACAGCTGCAAACGGCTATGGCCTCTGCACGTCGGCTGATGGAGCTGATGGACGAGCCTACGGAAAAGGAATGTGATCATCCCAAGAAAGTGCCGGATCGGGCAGTTATCGCTTTTGAAGATGTTTCCTTCCAGTATGTGCCGGATCGTCCGCTGATTGAGCACTTCAACCTGACGGTGCAGCCTGGTCAGCGTATTGCCGTTGTAGGACCTACGGGCTGCGGCAAAACCACGCTGATCAATCTGCTGATGCGCTTCTATGACGTGACGGACGGCAGGATCACCCTGGGCGGCGTAGACGTGCGGGACATGACCCGAGATGATCTGCGTGCGCACTTCGGCATGGTGCTGCAGGATACTTGGCTGACCCAGGCCACCGTGGCGGAAAACATCGCCTATGGCAAGCCGGGGGCAACCAGAGAAGAAATCGTTGCTGCAGCGACGGCCGCCCATGCGGATGGCTTTATTCGCCGCTTGGCAGACGGATACGACACCGTGCTCACCGAGCAGGGCGATAACTTGTCCCAGGGGCAGAAGCAGCTATTGTGCATTGCCCGTGTCATGCTGATGGATCCACCCATGCTGATTCTGGACGAAGCAACCAGCAACATTGATACCCGTACGGAATTGAACGTGCAGCGTGCCTTCGCCGCCATGGTCAAGGGCAGAACCAGCTTCGTGGTAGCACACCGGCTTTCCACGATCAAGGAAAGTGATGTAATCCTTGTGATGCGGGACGGTCATGTAATTGAGCAGGGCAATCATGAGGAGTTGCTTGCCAAGGGCGGCTTTTACAAGCAGCTGTATGAAAGTCAGTTTGCCCATATTGAATAAAATTTCAACGGACTCGGAAGGCGTCATCTGCGTTGTGCAGGTGACGCCTTTGCTTGCGATGCGCCCATGCTTTTCATTTTCTATAGGATGTGCTATCATGCAGGGGATGCTCCACCCGTTAACGGGATGGCTGCGATGAATTGTAATTGTTTTTTGAGGATATAGGAGGCCGCATGAACAAGTTTGTATTAAAGGCACCCTACCAGGCCAGCGGCGATCAGCCCCAAGCCATTGAGGCACTGAGCCGAGGCGTTCAGGAAGGCATGCAAAGCCAGGTGCTGCTGGGTGTAACAGGTTCCGGCAAAACCTTTACCATGGCCTCTGTCATTGAAAAGGTGCAGAAGCCCACCTTGGTGATTGCTCACAACAAAACCCTGGCTGCCCAGCTGTGCAGCGAATTGAAGGCTTTCTTCCCGGATAGTCGGGTGGAATACTTCGTCTCTTATTACGATTACTATCAGCCGGAGGCCTACATTGCCTCGTCTGATACGTACATCGAAAAGGATGCCTCCATCAACGAAGAGATTGACCGGCTTCGCCACAGTGCTACCGCTGCCCTGCGGGAGCGGAAGGACGTCATCATTGTGGCATCCGTAAGCTGCATCTACTCCATGGGCGATCCCAGCGAATACGAGGGACAGATGATTTCCCTTCGTCCCGGGATGACCATGAGCCGTGAAAAGCTGCTTCGCAATCTGATCGACATTCAATACGAGCGGAATGATGTGGACTTCAGCCGGGGTACCTTCCGCGTCCGGGGGGACACGGTGGAGATCATCCCAGCCGGGGAGCACGAACACGCTTTGCGGATTGAATTCTTCGGCGATGAAATTGACCGCATCAGCGAGATTGACGTTGTCAGCGGTCATGTGCTGTCGGTGCTGGAGCATGCCAGCGTTTTCCCGGCCACTCACTACGCTACGGATCGCAGCCACTTGGAAGAAAACCTGGCAGTCATCGAGCAGGACTTGCAGAAGCGGATTGCGGAATTTGAGAAGGACGGGAAACTGCTGGAAGCTCAGCGAATTGCCCAGCGCACCAATTATGACATGGAAATGATGCGGGAAATCGGCTACTGTCAGGGTATTGAGAACTATTCCCGGTACTTTGATGGCCGGAAGCCAGGGGATGCGCCCTATTCCTTGCTGGACTATTTTCCAAAGGATTTCCTGTGCTTCATTGATGAAAGCCATGTGACGGTGCCCCAGATTCGTGCTATGTACAATGGCGACCGTGCCAGAAAAACAACCCTGATTGACTACGGCTTTCGTCTGCCTTCCGCCTATGACAATCGTCCTTTGCTTTTTCAGGAGTTTGAACAAAGGATTCATCAGACTATCTATGTTTCCGCAACGCCGGGGCCTTATGAATTGGGCAAAGCGGAGCAGGTGGTGGAGCAGATCATTCGCCCCACCGGTTTGCTGGATCCGGAAATTCTACTGAAAAAAGCGACCGGTCAGGTGGACGACTTGGTAGGCGAAATTCGCAAGGTGGTGGCCAAGGGCGAGCGTGTGCTGGTCACCACCCTGACCAAGCGCATGGCGGAAAGCTTGACCGATTACCTGAAGGAGCTGGAAATCCGTGTCCGCTATCTGCACAGCGATATTCAGACCATGGAGCGGATGCAGCTGATCCGTGACCTGCGACTAGGGGAATATGATGTGTTGGTGGGCATTAACCTGCTGCGGGAAGGTCTGGATCTGCCGGAAGTGTCCCTTGTGGCCATTCTGGATGCGGATAAAGAAGGCTTCCTGCGCAGTGAAACATCCCTTGTGCAGACCATTGGCCGTGCTGCCCGGAATGCGGACGGTCGGGTCATCATGTATGGTGACATCATGACGGAAAGCATGGAAAAGGCCATCACGGAGACTAACCGCCGTCGTGCCATTCAGCAGGCGTATAATGAAGCACACGGCATTACCCCGGAAACCGTGCGGAATGCCATCCGTGATGTGCTGGAGATTACCAAGCAGGTAGAAACAACAGCAGCCAAGCCCCTGAATGAGGATGAAAGAGCCGCCTTAATGCGTCAGATTGAGGAACAGATGCTGTCCGCTGCGAAAAATCTGGAATTTGAGCAGGCAGCCAAGCTGCGGGATCAGCTGCTATCACTGCGAGGGGAAGCACCGATGAAGCCGGACGTCCAGCAGCGCCGCTCCAGAGCACCGAGAAGCCGCAAAAGTACCCACTGACGATACACCTTCCGACTACCTTCGGAATCCCTGCAAGGCAGGGAATTTCATGGAGAAATCCGGCGTTTTCCTTGCGAAACAGCGATGGATGTCGTATAATCATTCTGGAACATTATGCATAAGGTAATGATGGAGGGAATACTGTGCCGCTGAAGCCGATTTATGGGAAAACCCCCTTAACTGAAATGAAAGCACTGCCCCTGTATCCCGGGCAGGTTCACGTGAAGAATGAACATTTAGCAGCTGTCAACGCCCTGCTGAAAGGCGTTGCGGAGGAAGATAAGGCACTGTGGGCAAGTGCCTTGAAACTGTCCTATGCCCTGCGGGATGTAACCGGGCAGACAAAGATTGCTGCACGGGTTCGTGCCGCCTTGGCAGAGCAGAAGGAAAACGGGGAGCTGCCCGTGTCCCTTACTGAAGCAGTGCAGGTGATGAATGCAGCGTGGGTGCTGTACGAGGTGAAGCCCGATAAGCAGCTGCTGGAAAGCATGATGCGCTGGTGTGCCTACCTATCTGCTCACTGGGAAGATGTGGAGGCTTGCACGGCTATTCGTACGAGCACGGCGGATCTGATGGCACTGCTGTGCAATCTGTACCGGGTAACCGGACGGAAGGGCTTAACGACCCTGTGCGAAAAGCTGCGGCAGATGAGCATTGACTGGAGCGGTGCATTGCATACCTTCTCTGTGCAGCGTCCCATGAAGAAGATCATGGATCGGAAGACGCTGGAAGAAGGCATGGCAGCAGAGGAAGGCAACGGTGCAGGTTTTTATACCCGGCAATATCTGCTGTGCCATGGAGAGACCCTGGCAGACGGTGCACGTACCTGCCTGGAAAGCTCCGTCTATAGCGGCAACGGTCCGGAAAGCCGAGCTGCTAAGGCGGGCTGGGAAAAGATCAGCCGCTGGCACGGTGCGGTGTGCGGCGGCGTAACGGCCGACGAAACCTTGGCTGGATTGTCCGCTTCTGCCGGCGTGGATGCGGCAAGCCTCGGCGCATGGGCAGAAACCTTTGCTAAGCAGCTGGAGGTTGATCCTGACAGTGCCTGGGCAGCTGCTGAACTGGAAAAGCTGCTGGAGAATGGCATGCCTGCCGCTGTCATGGGGGATAAGGTGATTGCCTTCCAGCGGTGCAACAGCTTGGTTGCGGACTGCGGTACCAAGGATTTGTACCGGGTAGGTCTTGCCAGTCAGCAAAAACCCCGAGCAGTGGCACGGCTTGCCAGAGGATGGGCAGCAGCCGTGGAGCATGCTGTGATGGTAACGCCTGACGGTGCACGCATCAACCTGTATCTGCAGGGCAGCTACAGCATGAAGATGAACGGTCAGATGGTCAAGCTTCTCATCGAAGGAACGGATGGAAATTACACCATCACCTTGGAAATGAAGGAAGACGTGAAGGCTGCGCTTGCTTTGATGATTCCTGCATGGACAAAGGATGCCTGCGTCCAGGTGAATGATGAGGGCGGCGACGAAGGTCATCCCGGCACCTATTTGACGCTGGAACGCACCTGGAAGAATGGCGACTGCATTCACGCATCCTATGCGCCGGCTTTGTTTGTGACGGAAGGCTATCACCAGTCCGCTGTGGTTCGTTATGGGGCGAAGGTAATGACCTATGTGCCGGAAGATGATCGCTGGGCGGTTGCACTGAAGGGTACGCCTGAATGGAAGGACGGCAAGGTTGTGGCGCAGCTGGTTACTGTATCCGGCTGGAAGGCTGCAGGCGCAGTGCCCGGCGATGTGCCGGTTCGTCCTGCTGCAGAGGGAGAGTCTTTTGAAGCAGAACTGGTTCCCTACGGAGAAACGGCTGCTCGGCTGGCCATGCTGCCTCAGGTTGGTAAGGCATGAAGACCATTCGTCTGGCACCCCTTGCAGGGGTAACGGATTGGCCCTTTCGCATTCTCTGCTTTGAACAGGGCTGCGACTGTGCCTACACGGAAATGGTCAGTGCCATGGGTTATCTGTGCGCCCCCAAAGGGCAGGCGGCAACGGAAAATCTGCTGATTCGGGATGCAAGAGAGCCCAAACTGATCCTTCAGCTCTTTGGTAAGGAGCCGGAAATCATGGCCAAGGCGGCAGCAGAACTTTCACGCTGCGGCAAGTATGACGGCATTGACATCAATATGGGCTGCCCAGCTCACAAGGTGGCTTGTTCCGGAGAAGGCAGCGGACTGATGCGCACGCCGGAAATCGCCTCTGCCATCATGGAACAGGTGGTGAAGGCTAGTGCACTGCCTGTCAGTGTGAAGATGCGCCTAGGGTGGGACAGCGATTCCATCAATGTACTGGAAATGGCACGCCGTGCGGAAGATGCTGGCGTGCAGGAAATCACTGTTCATGGCCGCACACGTCAACAGCAGTATAGCGGCGAAGCTGACTGGGACATGATTGGCCAGGTCAAGCAGGCGGTGCATATTCCGGTCATGGGCAACGGTGACATTTTTACCGCCCAGGATGCCATCCGGCGCATGGAAGAAACTCAAGTGGACGGTGTGATGATTGCCAGAGGGTCCATGGGCAATCCGTGGATTTTCCGGCAGATCAAGGCTCGTATGAGCGGCCTTGAAGCACCTATGCCGACCAATGAGGAAAGGCTGCAGATGATTCTGCGGCATTATCGCATGCTCCTCGAATGGAAGGAAGAATACGTTGCCGTGCGGGAAATGCGCAAGCATATTGCTTGGTATCTCCATGGGCTGCGGGGAGCGGCACAGATGCGCACGAAAATCAACACCCTGACAAAGCCGGAGGAAGTCTTTGAGGCGTTGAACGACTTCTGCCTGGGCAAGCAGGAAGCTGAGTAAAACGGATTTGGTAGAACGGGGCAAAAGGGAGGATACGACGGATGAAATGGCTTAAACGGTTTCTGTGCCTGACCCTGCTGCTGGCAATGATTTGCTCGCTGGCTCAGGCAGAGGTGTCGCTGCTGCCTCAGGTGAGTGCCTGGCAGCTGGAAAAACAGCCGCTCAGCGTAACCTTGACGGCGAACGTGAACGCCTGGATGCCCCTGGATGATACCCGCACCGGCTGGCTGAATGACTTGGTGAAGCATATCACGTTAAAGCTTGGCTATCAGCAGCTGGAAGGGGAAAGCTGGAGCAGCGTGGATGTGCTGGTGGATGGTACATCGGCCCTGACCATGAAGCAGCGGGATGGCGACAGCGAATCTCAGCTGCTCCTTTCCGCCGCTTCGGGAACGAACTATGTTGCAGCAGCTGGCACAGACATTGCCGGGCTGGTGCTGGGTGACAGCACCGGGGTTTCTTTTGCCGGGATCGACGGCACAGAACTTTCCTGGCTGACTGACGCCTACGACTTGGCTTGCGGACTGGATGTAGCCTTGAAGGATTACGCTGAAGAGAAATCCATCAAGACGGCTATCGGGAAAATGGGCACGGCACGGAAGAAGATTACTTACACTGTGCCCGAAGAGAATGCGGAAACGCTATCAGCCTCCCTCAGCGGCCTTTGTGTATCAGGCAAATTGCAGACCCTGATCAGCAGCCTTGTCTTCAGTGGCAAGCAGCAGTTCACTGCGCTCTACACCGAGGAGGGTGCCCTGATCAAGGTGAGCTACAGCGGCGAATGCGGCGTAGATGAGGAGCATCTCCGGAAGGTCACAATCAACTGGAGCATGAAACGCACGGATACCGAAGTGCGGGATGATTTCACCATGAAGTCTCCTGCGGTAACCGGCAAGGATCATAACACTATTACATTTACCCGCCTGACGAAGGAAAAGAATGATGGCAGCGTAACGCTGGAAAGCACCTTGAAGGTGGATACAAAGCTGGACGGCGTGAAAAATGTGCTGACCATTGATGCGGATTTGAAGGCAGACGCTGAGGATGACGGCACGACCATGCTGACCGGAACGTTCAGCATCAAGAACGTCCCGGAAGAGGACGAGGACAAGACCCAACTGGTGCTGACCCCTACGCTCAGCTTTGCTGACGCCTCTGCCACGGATCGCTACGTAGACGGTGCAGTGACGGTGGAGAAGAAAGCAGGCGAAAACCTGAAGCGTGTGGAACAAAGCGGAACCATCCACATCAGCGTGAATCGCGGTTCCTACTTTGATTGGGAACTGAATGATACGGTGGTTGACTTGTCTGCTATGGATGACACCCAACTGACCAGCTTGCAGACGGAAGTGCAGAGCGCCGTAGCCACGGCACTGGTGCGTCCGCTGGTGCTGCTGCCTGAAGAAGATACCCAATACCTGTCTGCTGACTTGGATGAGGCCGTTTGGCAGTCCATTGTAGAAGCTGCCAAGGCTGCCATGGAAAAGGAGGCTGCTCAATGAAGAAGTTTCTTTGTCTGCTGCTGTGCTTGTGCCTGCTGCCCGTTGCTTCCTTGGCAACGGAGTATACACTGCCGGAAAAGTTGATGCGGCAGCTGGACTTCGGCAGCGGCTTAAAGGGCAGTGTAACCATGTCCGTGTCCGGCGAAGCTGCCTGGGCACAGCTGTTGTCACCCTTGAGTGGTGCGGATCTGCAACTGCGGGCGATTCGTACAGATGCAGTGATGCAGCTTCAGCTATACATGCTGGATGGGGAAGAACAGCAGGGGCTGACGGAAGTCTATGTTGATGATCAGGCTATGGGCATTCAAAGCGCCCTCCTCGGGGACAAGGTGTTGACCATGTCAGTGGCGGGGGATGCGCTGAATGCCTTGCTCGGCATCAAGGACAGCGAAAATCCCTCCCTGTACTCTGCGGCACTGAATTTCCTTTCTATTTCTGCTGACACATGGGAAACGAGCTGGACACCTGCACTGGAGCCTTACTATAACAAGCTGGAAGTATGGTTCAGCAGCTTTGGTTCGGCTCCCAGCATTCAAAAAGGGGATCAGGGCGAAACCACCATGGTGATTCGCTATGAAGTGCCGGTCAGCGAGGCAAAGGAAGAACTGCTGCTGTTGTGGGCGGATTTGCTTGGCGATGAGACCCTGCAGGGATTGCTGCGGGGACAGCTGTCCCAGGCACAGCAGGATGCCTATCTGAATCCCAACCTGATGTATTACTACACAGAGATGGTGCGTTCCCTGAAGCTGGAAGGCACGCTGGTGCTTGAACGTCAGCTGACCACCTTGGGTGAAAGCATCCGTACAGAAATTACACTGCCTTTGCCGGAAAATGAGCAGGGGTATACGCAGCTGCACCTGAAGCAGGAAAACGGGGCAACGGCACTGACCTTGAACGGCGATGTGCAGACCCTGCGTTTGACCAGCAAGGAATCGGCAACAAGCGATGACAGTGGCACCTGGCAGGGAACGGTGCAGGTGATTCCGAATGATTTGGGTGAAGACAACAAGGCTTGGTCTGTAGGCTTTACGTTGAAGATGCTGCACTCGAATTCCATTGACAGTGATGCCCGTGAGCATGACGTCACCACTTGGGATGTGACGGTTCAGCCGGATCTCAGCCATTTGGAGGCTGATGACGCAAACCGTGCCTATTATCAGGACTTTGAGCCTATTACCGGAAAGATTCGTATCCACTTCCACAGCAAAAATGCTCAGTCCAGCCCCACCACCATGGAGGTGGAAGCGGATCTGGACTTTGGGGATGCAACGCTGTCCTTGCAGGCAACCTTGAAGAGCACATCGCCATGGGTGGTTCAGCCCATGAATATGACGAGTGCCCTGAACCTGGCAACCATGACCGATGAGCAGAAAACAGAGCTGCTGAATGAATATTGGAATAGTGCGCTGGCACTGGCGGCACAGATTACTTCTGCATCCCAGCCTGAAGAACTGCCCCTGCCCGAAGCCACGATTACCGATTTGGCAACAACCACGGATGCTGCCACCAACACCGATCTGCCTTAAGGAGGTAATCCACATGCGAAAGCTGATGGCCTGGATACTGACCATCGTGATGGTTTGCCTGCCCTTGACGACACTGGCGGAGAGCCGTGCAATCGACCTGCGTTTTCCATCGATCGATACGGCGGCTTATCTGGATGCATTCCAAGAGGAACTTTTCGATGAAGAGGATGAAGCTTTCCTGAGCTTGGTACGCAAGGGCGGCGAGCTGGCAGCCGAACTCATCAAGGCAAGTACCATTCGCCTGCAGTGGCAGGAGGATGGATGCCGCCTGTCCTGGCTGCTGGACGAGAAAGAAGCGGTCTCCGCCACACTGATGGTAACAGAGGACGGATTGGTGTTTTCCTCTTCCATGATACCGGGTTATGGCTTGGTCATGCCCTATACCACCATGGATGTTTCTGAGCTTGCGCAGGTGGATTGGGAAGACTTGGCTGAGGATCTTCTTGAGGAATGTTTTGACTGGAGCGCATCGATTACCAGCCAAGAAGTAACGGGAAACTTTTCCGGAACGACCTATGTCGGCGGCACGAAGGCCACTTACATTACCATAACCGATCAGGATGTTGCGCTGCTGCTGGATGGCCTGCTCCTTTGCCTGGAAGACGAAGATGACCTGATGGCATGGCTGGAGACCAGCCAAGGAGAAAGCAGCAGCCAGTTGATGCACCAGGCTCGCCGGAATATCCTAGATGTAGGCTTGTCCAGCACCTATTCGTATCAGCTGACCATCGTGGAGGATGGTGCATCGGTCATTGGCATGGACTGGACAACCTATCAGGATGACACCTTGGTATGGACACTTTCTGTTGGAAGCAGCGATGCCGCTGATATGGCGGTGCTGACCATTCCACTTAATGACACGAATTGCTATCTTGCCTTGCAGATGGATGACGAGGGAATGACCTTCACCGCCTATCAATGTGAGTCGGACGTGTCCTATCAAGAGGCTGCGCAAACGAACCAGTGGAAGACATTCGTTGCCAGCTGGACGGGGGACGTGACAGAAGAAGACGACAGCTATTCCGGCAGCCTGTCCCAGAACGTAGCCTCATCCTTCGATGAGGGTACAGCTTCTCTTGTGCTGGACACAAGCTTGTCCGGCCATGTGGCGAAGGATTTCTTGGCAGGGGAAGTGACCTTGACGGAAAAAATCAACGGCACGAAGGCTTTCTCTGTGGCAGCAACACTTCAATCAGCAGAGCCTTTTACGCAAGAGGAAGGTTTGACTTTGGTGGATGTAACTGCTGCTACCGATCAGGAATGGGATCTGATTGCTGATGCGCTGGAACAAGGTGAGGAAGATGCCTTGATTAGCCTGTTCAAGCTGCTGCCGACTAAGCTTCTGCGGAAGTTGGTGGAATTCCAGCAGGAACTTACCAACCTGACGGAACCTGCAAGCAATATACAAAGCGAATGAAAGAGAGCCTCGGCGGAAGTGATATTCCGTCGAGGCTCTCTCATAGTAAGAGAAGGGACGCAATTACGCCCCTTCTCTATTTTGCGTTTAGTGTTTCTTTTCTTCCGCAACAACTACCGGGTTCGGTTCTTCCATTGCAGGCGTATCCACCTTGGGGAGCGGAACCTCACCAATCAATCCACGATACAGTTCAATATACCGCTTGGAGGAATGATCCCAGCTGTAGTCGCCGCTCATTCCACGCTGCTGCAGCTTCTTCCACACATCCTTGTGGCCGGTGTAATAGTCCACCGCACGCTCAATGGTGTGGAGCATGTCATGAGCGTTGTAGTTGAAGAAGGAGAAGCCGTTGCCATCGCCCGTGTACTCATTGTAGCTGAGCACCGTGTCACGCAGACCACCGGTTTCACGCACAATGGGCACTGTGCCGTACCGCAGGGCGATCAGCTGGCTCAGGCCGCAGGGCTCGAACTGGCTGGGCATCAGGAACATGTCCACACCGGCGTAAATCTGGTGCGCCAAAGCATGATCCATGGTGAAGCGGGCAGCCACACGTCCCTTGTATTCACCTTCTGCCCAGCTGAACAAATTCACATACCGGCTGTCGCCCATGCCGAGCACAACCAGCTGCACATCCTTGCGCATAATGTCCGCAATCACGTAGTCTACCAAATCCAGACCCTTCTGATTGCTCAGCCGGCCAACCATGCCGATGATGGGTACGTTAGGGTCAACATTCAGTCCCAAGCTTTCCTGCAGGGCTTTCTTGCAGGCTGCCTTGCCGCTCAGGTCGTCTGCCGTATAGGTGGCGGCAATGCGATTGTCTGTAGCAGGATTGTAGTCCACCATGTCGATGCCATTCAGCACGCCGAAAACACTGGCCTTCCGGGCACGAATCAGTCCATCCAAGCGTTCACCGTAATAGGCCGTTTGAATTTCCTCCGCATAGGAGGGGCTCACGGTGGTAATTACATCAGCATACACCAAGGCGGCCTTCAGGTAGTTGGCACAGCCGAAGCATTCCAGCTTGTCATCCGTCCACAGACTGTCTCCCAAGCCCAGCACATCCTGCACTTCACGGATACCGAAAATGCCCTGATACTGCAGGTTGTGGATGGTGAACATGGTCTTCATCTTGGCAAAGAAGGGGAGGTGTGCATACTGAATCTTCAGCAGAGCAGGCACCATGCCGCTTTGCCAGTCGTGGGCGTGGATCACATCAGGCTGGAAGTTCAGCAGGGGCAGAGCATTCAGCGCACCCCGGCAGAAGAAGCCGAAGCGCTCATACTCGTCACCGCCAAGACCGTAGATATAGGGGCGGCCGAAATAGTACTTGTTGTCCATGAAGTACCAGGTAACGCCGTCCTTTTCCAGCTTTTCAATGCCGCAGTACTGCCGACGCCAACCCAGCTGCACTTCAAAGTCGCACACATGGGTCATCTTTTCGGTCCACTGGGCAGGAATGGCGGAATACAGGGGCAGCATGACACGCACGTCATGTCCCTGTGCGGCAAGCACGGGGGCAAGAGCACCCACAACGTCAGCCAATCCGCCGGTTTTCACAAAGGGGACACATTCGCTTGCCGTAAACAGGATCTTCATTTTCGTTTACCTCCAATTCTGAGGATGCTCAGATCACAACGTTCTTGGCAATCACAATCGGGTAGGCTTCTGGACCGATGAGCCGGGCATTGCGCTTGATAACGGCCTGCTTGTCCAGAATACAGTTTTCAATGTAGGCACCGGAGTGCACCTGACCATCCTGCATGATGACGCAGTTCTTCACATGGGCATCGGGCGCAATGCGCACCCCACGGGACAGCACAGAGTTTTCTACCGTGCCTTCCACGATGCAGCCGTCTGCTACCAAGGAATTGCTGACCTGAGCGTGGTCGCCATACCGGGCAGGCATTTCGTCACGAACCTTGGTGTAGATGGGGTTGCCGTCGCTGAACAGCAGATGGCGGGTATCGGTATCCAGAATGTCCATGTTGAAGCGGAAATAGCTCTGCACGGAGTCAATACGCCAGCAGGGCCCGGTGTACTCGTAGCTGCCGACACGCAGAGAATGCTCGTTCATCAGGCGCATGACCACGTCCCGAGTGAAGTCGTGATAGCCATGAGCAACGCCCTTGTCCACCAAGGTGCGGAGCAGTTCACGCTTCATGATGAACACATCCATGCTGGTGCAGTCCAGATTCGGATGGGTAGGCTCAACCTCGATATCCGTCACGGTGCCGTCAGCATCCACGGCCAGATAGCTGCCGTATTCATCCCGCTTCATGTCGGGGTTGCGGGTATACATCAGGGTGATGTCTGCACCGCTTTCCACATGGTGACGGGCAAAGGCATCCATGTCACAGGTGAAAATGGTGTCAGACCGGCACAGAATCGCCCATTCCTGCTTGGAACGGCTCAGAAAGCTGCTGTTGGAGCGCAGTGCGTCCAGTGCACCGGAATACACGCCCACGTTCTCACGGGTGAGGAAGGGAGGCAGCACATACAGGCCGTCGTTCTTGCCGTGCAGATCCCATTCCTTGCCGCTGCCCAAATGATCCATCAGGCTGTGGTAGTTCTTCTGCATGATGACGCCGACCTTCTTCATGCCGCTGTTCACCATGGAGCTCATCAAAAAGTCAATGACACGGTAACGACCGGCAACAGGCAGTGCAGCGATGGCGCGGGTCATCGTCAATTCCCGCAGGCGGGCGTCACTGCCACCCGTATAGATAACACCCATAACGTCTTTCATTGTGTTCAATCCTTTCCCTGCAATGATGAAGATCCGAGCTTGATCAGAAGGTGGTGGTTTCGTCTACCTGCACACCGGCAGCAACAGATGCGCCGGCCGGGATGGTAATATTCTGACCCACCACGGCAATGTTGCCTTCGCTTTCGCCAACGAAAGCACCGGCGTTCACCACAGCACCTTCAGCGATGATGGCACGGCGGATCACAGCACCACGGTGAATCACAGCACCGGGCATCACCACGCTGTCCGTGATGCTGGCACCCTCTTCCACCTTCACACCTGCGAAAAGCACGGAGTGGGAAACGTTGCCATGCACTTCACAACCTTCGGTAATCAGACTGTCGCTGACCACAGCACCCTTGGCAATGTAGTGGGGCGGCATGGCAGGATTTCTGGCGAAGATGCGCCACTTCTTGTCATGCAGGTCGATGGGCATGGGGGTGGACAGCAAATCCATGTTGGCTTCCCACAGGGATTCGATGGTGCCAACGTCCTTCCAGTAGCCCTCGAAATTATAGGCCACCATGACCTGCTTGTCATTCAGCATGGCCGGAATGATGTTCTTGCCGAAGTCGTTGCTGCTCTTCTTATCGGCTTCATCACGGGTCAGGTACTGGCGCAGCTTCTCCCAAGTGAAGATGTAAATGCCCATGGAAGCCTTGTTGCTCTTGGGGTTCTTGGGCTTTTCTTCAAACTCGGTGATGTTGTCTTCCGCATCCGTGTTCATGATGCCGAAGCGGCTGGCCTCTTCCCACGGCACTTCACGGACGGCGATGGTTGCATCAGCACCGTGACGGATGTGGAAATCCAGCATGGCGTTGTAGTCCATCTTGTAGATGTGGTCGCCGGAAAGAATCAGCACATAGTCGGGATGATACTGCTCGATGAAGGCCATGTTCTGATAAATAGCATTGGCCGTACCGCGATACCATTCACCGCTCTTGCCCTTTTGATAGGGGGGCAGCACGAACACACCGCCGTTGGAAAGGTCCAGATCCCAGGGAGCACCGGAGCCGATGTAAGCATTCAGCTCAAGGGGCTGATACTGGGTCAGAACACCGACGGTATCAATGCCGCTGTTGGTGCAGTTGCTCAGCGGAAAGTCAATGATACGGTACTTGCCGCCATAGGGCACGGCAGGCTTGGCCACATTCTTGGTCAGCACGCCCAGGCGACTTCCCTGGCCACCAGCCAGAAGCATGGCAACGCAAGTCTTTTTTCTCATCATGGGGAGAGCACACTCCTTTTCATGTGATAACAGACAAATATGGATGTAATATGCAAAGGCTTTTCAGCCGTTTTGCCGCTGTGAGGAAGCACCTTGCGCAGGAACAGCCGGACGATTGGATGCGGTAAGCACATCGGCAACCGGCAGATGTTCCAGTAGAGAATCAGGCAGCTTGTCGTACCGGAAATAGACGGTGGACAGGGGAGGAACGCAAATCTCCGTTGAGAAGGGGAAGCCGTTCCACTTTTCCGCAGCTGCCTTGCAGGTCCAAGCATTGTACTGATTGGAACCGCCGTATTCCTTGCGGTCGGTGTTGAATATTTCCGTCAGTGTGCCGTTGTGAGGCAAACCGATCCGATACACTGGATGGAACGTGGGGGTAAAGTTGGTCACACACAGCACGGCGTTGCCGCTTCGATCTGTGCGCAGGAAAGCCACCACGCTGTTGTCGCAGTCGTTCACGGTAATCCACTGGAAGCCGTCCCAGCTGTCATCGATTTGATACAGGGCAGGGGTGGACTTGTACAGCTGATTCATGGCACGGACGCAGGCCTGCAGCTGAGGATGCCGGTCGTACATCAGCAGGAACCAGTCAAGCTGATCGCCGAACTTCCACTCGATAAACTGCCCAAACTCGCTGCCCATGAACAGCAGCTTCTTGCCGGGGTGGGCAATGGTGTAGCCATACAGGGCGCGGAGGCTGGCGAACTTCTGCCAAATGTCGCCGGGCTGTTTGTCCAGCATGGAATGCTTGCCGTGTACCACTTCATCATGGGAGAAGGGGAGAATGTAATTCTCCGAAAAGGCGTAGTAGAGGGAGAAAGTCAGCTTATCATGATGCCACTTGCGGTAAATGGGATCCAGCTTGATGTAGCTAAGAATGTCATTCATCCAGCCCATGTTCCACTTGAAGCCAAAGCCCAGTCCACCCATGGAAGCGGGTTTGGTGACCATGGGGAAGGCGGTAGATTCTTCCGCAATGGTCATGGCACCAGGAAAGTCCCGGTAAATGACGGTATTCATCTGCTGCAGGAAAGCAATGGCTTCCAGGTTTTCACGTCCACCGTTTTTATTGGGCAGCCACTGTCCTGCTTCACGGCAGAAGTCATGGTACAGCATGGCGGATACAGCATCTACCCGGAGACCGTCTGCATGGTACCACTCCAGCCAGAAGCAGGCATTGCTCAGCAGGAAGGAGCAGGCTTCACCACGGGCAAAGTCAAACATGCAGGTTCCCCATTGTGCCATTTCACCACGCCGGGGATCAGGATGCTCGTAGCATGCCGTTCCGTCAAACTGACGGAGACCGATTTCATCCCGGGGGAAGTGGGCGGGTACCCAGTCCAGAATGACGCCGATCCCTGCCTGATGACACCGATCAATGAAGGTCATCAGTCCCTTGGGCGTGCCGTAACGGCTGGTGGCGGCGTAGTATCCTGTTACCTGATATCCCCAGGACATATCCAGGGGATGCTCCATCACCGGCAGCAGCTCCACATGGGTATAACCCATTTCCAACACATAGGGAATTAACTGGTCGGCAAGTTCCTCATAGGTCAGCATGCTTCCGGCTTCGCCGCTCTCACTGCCTGCACCACCGGTGCCGGTTTTGCCGCTTCCTGCACGCTTCCAGGAGCCTAAATGCACCTCATATACATTCATGGGACTGTGATAAGCATCCCATGCAGCACGGTGCTTCAGCCACGCTGCATCTCCCCAAGCATAGCCGGAAAGGTCGCATAGCATAGAGGCTGTGTCGGGGCGAAGCTGCATCTGAAAGCCATAAGGATCAGCTTTTTCGTGCCAGTTGCCATCAGCACCTTGAATTGCATATTTATAAGTCTGCAGCTTTTCTGCTGCATGTTCATACTGATAACGTTTCGGATCCGATGCTACGGTAAATTTTTCTGCCGGAACACGAACTTCCCAGATGCCGTCATACTGTTTCACCATGGGGCAGGCGGATTTGTCCCACTGACAAAACTCACCCACCAAGGAAACCTGCTTTGCATTGGGAGCCCAGACAGCAAAGTGCCAATAAGATTTTCCGTCTTGCTCTACGGGGTGTGCACCGAGCATTTCATAAGCCCGTCGGTTTCGACCTTGATGGAAGCCTTCTCTGACTTCCCCTGTAGGAGCGACATAACGCATGGCTGCACCCACTTTCAAATTCATGGAAGCATTCACCCATTGAAGGGATTTTCTTTCATGCTTATTGTATACGATTTTATGCATTTTCGTCAAGGGAGTTATGGAAATTTAGCAAAAACCTTTCAAAAAACAAATCTTTTTTGTTGCTTTTTACGTTGCAATCTGGGAAGATATTTTCACACCCTGTACAAATCTGCCCTGTAAGGCGGATTTTGACGTGTCCTTGCAGGGACTGTATACAGAAAACGATTTGCATGCATAAAACCGTTAAAAAAATAACGACATCACTTTACGGATTTTGCCGCATAAGCGATGTCCATAAAAAACAACCAGCAGACATCTGACTTGGGTGTCTGCTAGTTGCATGGTTGCAATTACTCGTAATCTACCACGTCTGCCCAGCGGAGAAGGGTTTCCTTCTCTTCGGGCTTGCCCTTCACGGACTGGCTGGCGGCTACGATGGGGATCCACTTCTGCACGTACTGCTTGGCCGTGTCGCTCTTCTTGCAGAACAGGTTCAGGTACTTTTCGGCACCTTCCGTGTTGCCTGCAAGCCAGAATAGCAGATAGGTACGTGCTGCATCAGCGGAGGCATTGCCCTGGGTGGCATGGCTCCAGTCGATGATGTAAGCCTTGTCTTCCGGGGTAATGATGATATTGGAAGGGTTAAAGTCCCCATGGCATACCTTGTGGTGCACAGGCATGGCAGCCAGCCGGGTATGCAGTTCGTACCGGGTGGTTGCATCCAGGGCAGACTGGCTGATCTTCTTCTGCATCTTCTCCGTCAGGGTGTTCAGCATGGGGCAGGTGTGCCGCTGTACTTCCAGCTGGAGATCCACAAACCGGTTCAGATACGCATCGAATTGATCAGGATTTTCATCCATCAGCTGCTGAAGGGTCTTGCCGGGAATGTAGTCCGTCACAATGGCCCACTGCCCGTCAAACTTGGTGACCTCCTCCAACCGGGGGACGTTCAGTCCCGTTTCTTCCACACGAGCCTGGTTCAGCGCCTCGTTCAGGATGTCCGCCTTTTTGCCGTCATGGAAGACCTTGATCACCAGGTCTCCATCCCGATAAATGGTCTTATTGTTGCGCAGGGCAATGACTCGATCCAGTTTCATGACTCTTCCTCCTTATGAGATGTACATTAACGACATTATCTATCGTACTCATTCGCTCAAGGTTATGCGTTTTCCTGCTTCTTCTCCTCACCGTAGTAGGCATGCAGGTACATTTCCTTGATTTCACTCATCAGGGGATAACGGGGATTGGCACCGGTGCACTGGTCGTCGAAGGCCTGCTCGGTCATTTCATCCAAGGTGGCAAGGAACTTCTCCTCATCCACGCCGTATTCACGGATGGTATCCTTGATGCCGATCTGGTGCTTCAGCTCATGGATGGCCGCAATCAGGCTGTCCAGCTTCTCCTGATCCGTCTTGCCGGGCAGGTGCAGGGCTTCTGCTACCTCGGCATACCGGCGCAGGGTGTGGGGATGGTCATACTGGGGGAAGGTGCCCATCTTCACAGGCACTTCAGCAGCGTTGAAGCGCAGCACTTCTTCCAGCAGCAGTGCATTGGCAATGCCGTGGGGCAGGTGATGGAAGGCACCCAGCTTGTGCGCCATGGAGTGGCATACACCCAGGAAGGCATTGGCAAAAGCCATACCAGCCATGGTGGCAGCGTTGGCCATCTTCTCACGGGCAACAGGATCGTGAGGACCGTCGTTATAAGCCCGGGGCAGGTATTCGAAGATGGTCTGGCTGGCCTTGATCGCAAGACCGTCGGTAAACTCTGTTGCCATCATGGAGGCATAGGCTTCCAATGCGTGCACCAGCGCATCAATGCCGGAGGCACTGGTCAAGCCCTTGGGGGCGTTCATCATCAGGTCTGCATCCACAATGGCCATGTTGGGCATCAACTCATAGTCGGCCAGAGGATACTTGACACCGGTGCGTTCATCGGTAATTACAGCGAAGGGAGTCACTTCGGAACCGGTACCGGCGGAGGTGGGCACGGCGATGAAGTAAGCCTTTTCGCCCATCTTGGGGAAGGTGTAGATACGCTTGCGGATATCGCAGAACCGCATGGCCATATCCAGGAAGTCTACTTCAGGATGCTCGTACATCACCCACATGATCTTGCCAGCGTCCATGGCGGAACCGCCGCCCAAGGCGATGATGCAGTCAGGCTGGAAGGCAACCATGGCCTTGGTACCCTCTTTTGCACAGGCCAAGGTAGGATCGGGAGCTACGTCGAAGAAGGTGGTGTGCTGAATGCCCATTTCATCCAGCTTATCGGTAATGGTCTTGGTGTATCCGTTGTGATACAGGAAGGAGTCCGTTACGATGAAGCAACGCTTCTTACCCATCACATGCTTCAGTTCATCCAGTGCCACCGGCAGGCAGCCCTTCTTGAGATAAACCTTCTGCGGTGCACGGAACCAGAGCATATTCTCCCTCCTCTGGGCAACGGTCTTGATGTTCAGCAGATGCTTCACGGACACGTTCTCGCTCACGGAGTTACCGCCCCAGGAACCGCAGCCCAGGGTCAGGGAAGGCGTAAGCTTGAAGTTGTACAGGTCGCCGATGCCGCCCTGAGAGGAAGGCGTGTTGACCAGAATGCGGCAGGTCTTCATCCGTGCGGCGAACCGATCCACCAGATCCTGACGATTGACTGCATCCAGATAAATGGAGGAGGTGTGGCCGTAGCCGCCGTCAGCAATCAACTTCTCAGCCTTGTCGAAGGCATCGTCAATGTCCTTGGCACGGTACATGGCCAGCACGGGGGACAGCTTTTCATGGGCGAATTCTTCGCTCAAATCCACACTGGTAACCTCGCCGATCAGAATCTTGGTATCTTCCGGCACATCCACCCCAGCCAGCTTGGCGATGGTTGCTGCTTTCTGACCTACGATCTTGGCATTCAGTGCACCGTTGATCAGGATGGTCTTGCGAACCTTGTTCAGCTCGTCTTTCTTCAGGAAGTGACAGCCCCGGGCAGCAAATTCCTTCTTTACCTTGTCGTACACCTTATCCAGCACAATGGTGGACTGCTCAGAGGCGCAGATCATGCCGTTATCGAAGGTCTTGGAATGAATAATGCTGTTGACAGCCAGCAGCACATCGGCACTTTCGTCAATGATGGCAGGCGTATTGCCGGCACCCACACCTACGGCAGGCTTGCCGGAGGAATAAGCAGCCTTCACCATGCCGGGGCCGCCTGTTGCCAGGATAATATCGGCTTCCTTCATGGCCATGTTGGTCAGCTCCAGGCTGGGCACGTCAATCCAGCCGATGATGCCTTCCGGCGCACCGGCAGCAACAGCGGCTTCCAGCACAACCTTGGCGGCAGCGATGGTGCAGCCCTTGGCACGGGGATGGGGGCTGATGATGATGCCGTTCCGGGTCTTCAGGGCAAGTAAGGTCTTGAAGATGGCTGTCGAGGTGGGGTTGGTGGTGGGAATGACGGCCGCCACAACGCCAATGGGCTCGGCGATCTTCTCGATGCCGTAGCTGTCATCCTTTTCGATGACACCGCAGGTCTTGGTGAAACGATAAGCATTGTAAATGTATTCGGAGGCAAAGTGATTCTTAATGACCTTATCTTCCACCACGCCCATGCCGGTTTCTTCCACAGCCAGCTTGGCCAGCGGAATCCGCATTTTGTTGGCGGCAATGGCCGCTGCCTGGAAGATCTTGTCGACCTGCTCCTGTGTATAAACAGCGTACTGCTTCTGCGCTGCACGCACCTTTGCCAGAACTTTCTCGAAGGATTCGACACTGTCCACAATAGGATAAGTGGTAGCCATGTTGCACTCTCCTTACACGTCGTGCCGGATGAAACATCCGACGGTTTCCATCAGGCCTTTCCTGAATTCGATAATAGTTTAACAAACAGAGGTTGAATTGTCAACTGTTTAACGATATTTTTTTAACAAAAAGAATCACAAAGAAAATTGTACACTTCAGATAAAAAGAAAAATCGCTGACTAAGCATTCTGCCCAGCCAGCGACCCAAAATGTGCTTACGCTTTTACTCGTCCCCAAATCAGACCCATCTGTCCGAGAAAGAAGGGGAGATGAAGATACTTGGGTACGTCCTCCATCTTGCGATGGTCTACAAGATGAATTTCCGATACATAGGGTGCCAAGGACTGCACGAAAGATTCCGGATCGCCATAGAGACGCTTGTTGTAGAAAGTATCCTGCATCACGAAAATGCCGCCGGGCTTAACCGTGCGCAGAGCCTCTTGTATCAGAGCCTGCTTGTCCTTTTGCGTCCGCACCTGGTGAAAGGTAAGGTTGCTGACCACCAAGTCGAACATGCCGTTAACAAAAGGAAGCTTGGCAGCATCCTCCTGCCGGAAGAGAATACGGTTTGCAACACCTTCTGCCTGCGCGTTGGCTTCACATTGAGCTTTGCTGTACTCCCAGTGACTTTTCCATTGGTCAATGCCGGTAACCATGACTTTCGGTTCCTGTTTGGCAGCCATCACACACAAAGCACCGCTGCCGCAGCCGATGTCCAGCATCTTGCCTTTGCCATCCCATCCGGCTGCTTTGGCCTGATCCAGCATACTTTCCAGCACCTTGCGCTGTACGCCGCCGCCTTCGTAGCTAAGGGCAGTTCTGGCACGCAGAAACAGCATGGTAACGATCAATACCAGAAAGGCACTGACCATCATAACCACGCTGAGCCAACGGCAGCTTGCGGCCGTCCACTCGGCGCCGAAGAGCAGCAGCAAAAAGCACACAAAAAGAAGGATAATGACCTTGGAGGAAACCCAGTTGCCATAACGGGGACGATATTCGTTGGATGTGTCCATAACACTTGCTCTCCTGTACTTCCTGTAAAAATACTGCAAGCAGCATGGCCAGTATACAGTTAAGCATGACAAATGTCAATGTTAGGTATGGATGAAGACAAATGCCGCCGGTGGATGGAATCCAGCATGAACCCAATGAAATCCACTTTATGCAGCTTCTTTTGCCGGAAAATGGGGGTTTACAATCTGCTGCCGGGGTGCTATACTTCCTTGTGTCGCAATGAATGGGAACGTTTTGGTTCTTTCATGTAGAGAGCCGTGCGGTTGGTGCAAGCACGGTGAAAGGGGCAGAACCGCTCGCCCGGGAGCGTACCGATTGACTTGATCGGCGGCAGCGTCCGTTACAGCGCATGAGTGGCACAGCAATGTGCAAGCAAAGTGGTACCGCGAAACTGACCGTTTCGTCTTTGCATTAGGCAGAGGCGGGACGGTTTTTCTTTGAGGAGGAGAAGTAATGGAAATCCAAGCATACGACCCCAAACGGATTGAGCCCAAGTGGCAGAAAATCTGGGAAGAATCCCACGCTTTTGAAGCTACGGACGACTATTCCAAGCCCAAGTTTTACGGACTGATTGAGTTCCCTTATCCTTCCGGACAGGGACTGCACGTGGGACATCCTCGTTCCAACACGGCCATGGACATTATTGCCCGGAAGCGCCGCATGGAAGGGTACAACGTGCTTTTCCCCATCGGCTGGGATGCTTTCGGTCTGCCTACGGAGAACTATGCGATCAAGAATAAGGTGCATCCTGCGGCCGTAACCCAGAAGAACATTGATCATTTCCGGGAACAGCTGAAGAAAATCGGCTTCTCCTTCGATTATACCCGTGAGGTGAATACCACCGATCCTAACTACTTTAAGTGGACCCAGTGGATCTTCCTGCAGCTGTACAAGCATGGCTTGGCTTACAAGGCACATATGCCCATTAACTGGTGTCCCTCCTGCAAGTGCGGCCTGGCCAATGAAGAAGTGGTTGGCGGCGTGTGCGAGCGGTGCGGCAGCACGGTGGTGCGTAAGGTCAAGACCCAGTGGATGCTGAAGATCACCGCTTATGCCCAGAAGCTGCTGGACGGTCTGGACACGGTGGACTTCATTGACAAGGTGAAGGTGCAGCAGCGGAACTGGATCGGCCGCAGTGAAGGTGCCGAGGTGGATTTCTGCCTGACGGCTGAAGGCGAGAAGGTGCGGGTTTACACCACCCGTCCTGATACTCTGTTCGGCGCAACCTACATGGTGCTGTCTCCTGAGCATCCGCTGATTGATAAGCTGAAGGATAAGATCACCAACTATGATGCCTGCTTGGCATACCGGGAAGCTGCCGCCAAGAAGAGCGACTTCGAGCGTGCAGAGCTTGCCAAGGAAAAGACTGGTGTGCAGGTGGAAGGCGTCCGTGCCGTGAACCCTGTAACCGGCAAGGAAATTCCCATCTGGCTGAGCGACTATGTGCTGATGACCTACGGCACGGGTGCTATCATGGCTGTTCCTGCCCATGATACCCGTGACTGGGAGTTTGCACGGAAGTTCAACCTGCCTGTAATCGAAGTGGTGGCCGGCGGCGATGTGGAGAAGGAGGCCTATACCGACATTCAGGATGGCGTCATGGTAAACTCCGGCTTCCTCAACGGCATGAAGGTGGCTCAGGCCAAGAAGGCCATCATCGAGTACCTGACGGAAAAGGGTCTGGGTGAAAAGAAGGTCAACTTCAAGCTCCGCGACTGGGTGTTCAGCCGTCAGCGGTACTGGGGCGAACCCATCCCCATGATTCACTGCGACAAGTGCGGCATGGTGCCTGTGCCGGAAGATCAGCTGCCGGTGCTGCTGCCTAACGTGGAAAATTACGAGCCCACGGATGACGGCGAAAGCCCCCTGTCCACCATGACGGAGTGGGTGAACACCACCTGCCCCTGCTGTGGCGGTCCTGCCAAGCGTGAAACGGATACCATGCCCCAGTGGGCAGGCTCCAGCTGGTATTTCATCCGCTATACGGATCCTCACAATGACCATGCCATTGCAAGCCAGGAAGCCATGAAGTATTGGCTGCCTGTGGACTGGTACAACGGCGGCATGGAGCATACCACCCTGCACCTGCTCTACAGCCGGTTCTGGCACTTGTTCCTCCACGATATTGGTGTGGTGCCCAGCCCTGAACCCTACCAGAAACGTACCAGCCACGGCATGATTCTGGGCGAAAACGGGGAGAAGATGTCCAAGTCCCGGGGCAACGTGATTAACCCGGATGACATTATTGATGAAATCGGTGCAGACGCTTTCCGCCTGTACGAAATGTTCATGGGTGCCTTTGATCAGGCTATTCCGTGGTCCACCAACGGTGCCAAGGGATGCCGCCGCTTCCTGGATCGGGTGTGGCGGCTGCAGGAAATCGTCACGGCAGAGGAAGGCTATTCTGCTAAGCTGAACAGCCTGATGCACGAAACCGTGAAGAAGGTTTCCGAAGACTATGAAAAGATGAAGTACAACACGGCCATCGCTGCCATGATGACCCTGGTGAACGAAATGTTCCAGCAGGGCAGCGTAACCCGTGGAGAACTTCGTACCCTGCTGCTGCTGCTGAACCCTGTTGCTCCGCATATTACGGAGGAAATGTGGCAGACCCAGGGCTTTGGCGATCCCATCCATCATCAGAAGTGGCCTACTTGGGATGAAGAGGCACTGAAGAAGACGGAAGTAGAGATTGCTGTGCAGGTATGCGGCAAGGTTCGCGGACGCATCATGGTGCCGGCGGACATGACCCGCGAACAGGCGGAAAAGGAACTGCCGGAGAACCCGGAAGTGCAGAAGATCCTTGCAGGCAAAACCGTCATGAAGGTAATCTTCGTGCCCGGTCGTCTGCTGAATATTGTGGCAAAGTAAGACTATTTCTGAGTCCCGATGCGCTTTTGCGGCGCATCGGGATTTTGCTGTAAATCCAGATCCACTCTCCAGATTTTGCGCTGAACGCTCACATCCCGCATTTGCTTTTTTCCATGACCCATGGTATAATTACCGTTGTTTATCCTGCAAGCGCCGAAAGAAGGAGTGATGGTACCGTGGATCAGCCTCCCTGTTGTCCTGACGCCTCGCACCGATCACCTTTATCGGCGCATGGCTGACTGACGAAAGGAAGATTTGTTTTCCATGAACCCAAGTATGTGGCTGCTGATCGCAATTCTGCTGCTATGCGTATCGCTGTCCGCCTTTTTCTCTGCGTCCGAAACTGCCTATATGGCGCTGAACCGCGTGCGGATGAAGACCATGGCGGCAGACGGGAAGCGAGGCGCACAGCGGGCGCTTGACCTTTCCGAGAAGTACGATCGCCTGCTGACTACCATCCTGATCGGCAACAACATTGTGAATACGCTGGCCGCCTCCATCGGCACAGTGCTTTTTACCGGACTGGTGGGCAATATGGGTCCCACCGTGTCCACCATTGTCATTACCTTGGTGGTATTGACCTTTGGTGAAATTACCCCCAAAACCCTGGCGAAGGACAATGCGGAGCGTATCGCCATTGCCGTGGCGGAGCCGCTTCGTGTGCTCATGATCCTTTTTACCCCTTTGGATAAGATTTTTTCCCTGCTGCGCAATAAGCTGATGAAACGGTTCACCCATGAGGAAGAAAGCAACATCGAAGATGAGCTGATGACCATGGTAGACGAAGCACAGCATGAGGGGGACATGGATGCCCACGAAGGCGAGCTGATCCGTTCCGCCATTGAGTTTAACGATCAGGATGCCCAGAGTATCCTGACACCTAGAGTGGACATTACCGCCATTCAGGACACGGCTACCATGGAGGAGGCTGCCGAGGTGCTGCGGGAAAGCGGCTATTCCCGTGTGCCTGTCTATCACGAAGATATGGATCACGTGGTGGGCATCCTCCATGAGAAGGATTTCTACGTGCAAAAGCACGCCGGCTGCAATGACATTTGCCAGATTATGAAGCCCCCTGTGTGGGCTCCTTCCACATTGAAAATTTCCAAGCTGCTGAAGCTGTTCCAGTCTTCCAAGACCCACATGGTGATTCTGCTGGATGAGTTCGGCGGCACGGAAGGCCTTGTGACCATGGAAGACGTGCTGGAAGAATTGGTCGGCGAGATCTATGACGAGCACGATGACGTCAGCGAGGATATGGTTGCCCAGCCTGACGGCTCCTTCAGCGTGGATGGCTCCATGCAGCTTAGTGATCTGCTGGAGAAATTCCATATTAAGGATGACTACGAAGCAGACACGGTGGGCGGCTTTGCAGCTGAGGTGCTTGGACGCATTCCTAAGGTAGGGGATACTTTTGATGCAGACCAGCTTCACTGCGAGGTGGTGGCCATGGATAAGCGGCGTGTGACTCGGCTGAATGTGGCCTTTCAAGGCGAAGACGGGCAAAATGATGAAGAACAAAGGAGCTGATCCTCTTGTCCAAGATGAATAAGGCGGAGCGGAAGAAGACAGTCATCCGCATTGTCAGCCTGACGCTGGCCGGGTTGATGATCTTTTCCGTGTTGGCGGCAGCCATTCTCTCGCAAGTGTTTTAATGGATGATGCTGCACGTTGAAGGAGGTGAACGCCATGCGGAAAAAGAAACACCGGGGGGTTTCTTTCGGTACGGTTTTGATGCTGGCGATCACCTTGTGCGTTGCCGGTGCACTGGCCTTTGTACTGCCCCGGCTGCAAGGAGAGACGGAACTGAACGTTGACGCCGGAGAAATGCTGAGCGCATTGAAGCTCTCCGACCTGCCAAAGCTGGAAAAGAACGATATTCCCATTCAGGCACAGGCAACGGCGGAACCTACGGAAGCGGCAGCAACGGCAGCACCTACCCTTGCCCCGAAGACGGCGGAGGTAGTAGCGACTGCCGCCCCCACTTATGAGGCCACGCTGTGCTTTGGGGGTAGTGTCATGGTGCAGTCTGGGGTGCGAAAGTCGGCTTACTACAGTGCTGCCAAGGATTATGACTTTACGGATATTTTCACCCTGCTGGCATCCTCTATGCAGTCGGATTTTACCATGGTGACGCTGGAAAACCTGATTGTGCCCAGTGCCAAGGTTTCTGATACGGTAGCACCGGAGCAGATTGTGCCCATGCTGACCGGATCAGGGATTAACGGGGTTGCCCTTGGTTTCCCGGAAGTGTTCGACCAAGGATCTGCCGGGGTTACATCCACCATCAATGCCTTGCAAGGCAAGGGGTTGGCGGTCATCGGCGCCTATACGTCGGCAGAGGATGCTTCCAATGTTACCACCTTAACCCTTGGGGGCATGAAGGTTGCACTGCTCCACTACACCAGTGCCTTGACCAACACAGGCAAAAAGAAAATCAAGAATGAATCCGCTGCTGATTTGATTCCCTTGGTGGATACGGAGAAGATTGCTTCCGACATTAGCCGAGCCAAGCAGCAGGGGGCGCAGGCAGTGATTGTGTCCCTGAACTGGGGCTCGGACGGAAAAACGGCTGTCACCAAGGATCAGAAGGCCATTGCCCAAACCATTGCGGACAGCGGTGCTGACTTGATTATCGGTGCAGGGTCGGAGACGGTGCAGGCAGTGGAGTGGCTGAACGCATCGGATGGCCGGCAGGTGCTGTGTGCCTACTCCCTGGGCATGCTGCTGGGGGATTCACGAAAGAATGCCAATGTGGCAGGCTTGCTGCTGAAGGTCAAAATTGGCTTGGATGCAGATGGAAACTTGGATATCCGGCAGGTTTCCGGCGTGCCTACCTATATTTGGCGTTACAAGCAGGAGGGACAGTACCATTACCGGGTACTTCCCAGCAATTCCCTTGCCCCGGATGGCATGGACAGCGATCAAATCAGTGCCATGACCAAGGCACTGAAGACGGTGCAGTCGGCCTTAGATGGCTCTCCCGTCAGCTTAGGCAACTAACTGATCGGCGGATGCTTGCTTCCAAGGAATGCAGCTCCGCTGATTTTTGCGTTGAAAGGTCAGGGTTTCGGGGGCGAAAAAGGTTGACCCAAGCCTTGAAAAATGATACATTACATGAGCATGACCATGGAAGGGAGCTGCTTTTTTGGACGAGAATAAGATTGAGCGGATGCTGGAAAAGGTGCAGAAGCCATCCAGATATACCGGCGGCGAGATGAACGCCGTACACAAGGATTTCGACAGCATGGAGCTTACCTTCGCTTTCTGCTTTCCGGATACGTACGAGGTCGCCATGTCCCACTTGGGCATGAAGATCCTTTACGGGCTGATCAATCAGCGGGAGAAAATGCTCTGCGAGCGTGTCTGCATGCCTTGGGTGGACATGATGGAGCTGATGGAACAGGAGCAGGTTCCGCTGTTTTCATTGGAAAGCAGGCATCCGGTGAATGCCTTTGATGTGGTGGGCTTTACCCTGCAATACGAGATGAGCTACACCAACATTCTTGCCATGCTCCATTTGTCCGGCATCCCTTTCCGCAGCAGCGAACGCCGTCGGGAGGATCCCATCATTGTGGCAGGAGGACCTTGCGCTTTCAATCCGGAACCTCTTGCAGGGGTCATTGACGCTTTCATGATCGGCGACGGGGAAGAAGTCATGCTGGAATTGTGTGACATCATTGCGGCATGGCGCAAGTCCGGGGAATCCCGGGAAAGCTGCCTGAAGCAGCTGGCAAAGCTGCAAGGTGTGTACGTGCCTTCTTTGTATGATGTGACCTACCATGAAGACGGCACCATTGCTTCCTTTACGCCTAATTGCCCGGAAGCTCCTGCTAAGGTGAACAAGCGGATTGTGGTGGATCTGAACACAGCCTATTACCCCAAGGATATTCCTGTGCCTTACACAGAAATCATCCATGACCGCATTATGCTGGAAATCATGCGGGGATGTACCCGGGGCTGTCGTTTTTGCGAGGCAGGCATGCTGTACCGCCCTGTACGTGAGCGGAGTTTGGAAAGGCTGATGGAACTGGGACTTAGCCTTGAAAACACCACCGGTTATGAGGAAATCAGCCTGTCCAGCCTGTCCAGCGGCGACTATACTTGCTTGGCGGAGCTGATTCGTGAGCTGATGAAGGCCTTTGAAAAGAAGCATGTTTCCGTCAGCCTTCCTTCTCTGCGCATCGACAGCGTGCTGAAGGAGTCCCTTGAGGAAACCCAAAAAGTGCATAAATCCAGCCTGACTTTTGCGCCGGAAGCCGGTACCCAGCGGCTGCGGGATGTAATCAACAAAGGCGTCAGCGAAGCCGACCTGATGGAGAAGGTAAACGATGCTTTCCACGGCGGTTGGAACTCGGTGAAGCTGTATTTCATGATTGGCCTGCCTACGGAAACCACAGCGGACTTGGACGGCATCGGTGACCTAGCGCAAAAATGTGTCAGTGCCTATTTTGCCGTGCCAAAGGATCAGCGGGCGAAGGGTCTGCGTGTTACCTGCAGCGCTTCCAGCTTTGTGCCCAAGCCTTTTACCCCATTCCAGTGGGAGCCTCAGGATACTCAGCAGCAAATCAAGGACAAGCAGGCCTATTTGCGCACGGTACTTCACGGTGTCAAAGGTGTTAACTTTAACTGGCATGAGCCGGAACTGAGCTATCTGGAAGCTTGCTTTGCCCGGGGCGATCGGCGCATGTGTGACGTGCTGCTGAAGGCTTTCGAAAAGGGCTGCATTCTGGATGGATGGAGCGAACAGTTCAAGTTTGACAAATGGATGGAAGCCTTCGACGAGTGCCATGTGGATCCGGCGTTCTATGCTTATCGCCGCCGCAGCAAAGAGGAAATCCTGCCTTGGGACTTCATCGATGCAGGGGTGACGAAGCAATTCCTGTGGCATGAGAAGGAGAAGGCGGAGCGGGCTGAAACCACCAAGGACTGCCGCAAAGGCTGCAACGGCTGCGGTATCCAGCGGTACAAGGGGGTGTGTTCTTTTGCGGATCATGGCTGTGTTTGAAAAGAGTCAACGCCTCCGGCATGTGGGACACCTGGACATCATGCGTGCCATGCAGCGAGCCCTTCGGCGTTCCGGACTGCCGGTTAGCTACAGCAACGGCTTTAACCCCCACATTCTGCTTACCTTTGCATCCCCCTTGTCTGTAGGTGCAATCGGCAAAAGAGAACTGATGGAAGTCACCCTGTATGAAGATGTGACACCGGAGGAGTTTCTCACGGCCATGAATCAGGCACTGCCCCCGGAAATGCAGCTTTCCGAAACTAAGGTGCTTGATGATAAGCATCCGGCACTGATGTCCATGGTGAAAGCTGCCCGGTACGATATTCTGCCGGATGACGGAGAAACAGCGGAACGCTGGTCTGCCTGCCTGCCGGATTATCTGGCGCAGGAAAGCATCATGACCATGAAGAAAACGAAAAGCGGCATGAAGGAAACGGATATCCGTCCCATGATTTATGAACTTTCTTGTAAGGATGGTCACTTGCAGGCTGTGCTGGCCTTATCGGCAACGGATACCTGCAAGCCGGATTTGCTGCTGACCACACTGTGCGACTTTGCATCCTGCCCTGTGCCTCGGGTGACTCTGACACGGGAAGCACTGCTGGGTGAGGATGGAGAGGGGCATCTCGTTCCATTGGAGACACTGTAATGCGTGAAGTGCGGATCAAGGCCGGCGACATGCCGGAAATTGCCGTGGTGGAAGACGGCTGCTTGGTGGAATACCTGAGAGATGACCAGGCGAACCATGATGCGGAAACCATCTATCTAGGTAAGGTAGAGCGGATTGTTCCTGGCATGGATGCCGCCTTCGTCAATATTGGTCAGAAGAAGAATGGCTTTCTTCCCTTGAAGGAAAAGAGCCAAACCTTTCGCCACGAAGGACTCCAATGTGGCGATCGGGTGCTGGTGCAGGTAAAGCGGGAAGCTCACGATCAAAAGGGTGCTTTTCTGTCACGGGATGTGACCCTGTGCGGGCAGTACGTAATCCTTATGCCCTGTGATCGCTACATTGGCGTCTCTGCCAAAATTGAGGGCGAAAAGCGAGAAACACTGAAACAACTTGGACGTGCCTTGACAGATGATCGCTTTGGCCTGGTCATGCGCACGGCAGCCGCTGAGGCATCGGAAACCTTGTTGACCGAGGAAACGGAAACGCTGTGGGAGAAGTGGCAGACCATCATGAAGAAAGCTGCTACTGCTCCTGCACCTTCCGTTATCTATGAAGAAGTTTCCTTGCTGGATGCTGTATTGCGAGACTATGCACCACGAGGCATTGATGCGATCGTGACCAACGATGAACGCCTCCGTCAGCGCTTCAATGGAACATACCCGGTGGTATGGACGGAAGAGGATCCCATGGAAAAGGATCACCTGCTGCAGCAGCGCAATCAGGCACTGGGGCGGTTGGTGCCTTTGCCTTGCGGCGGCAATTTGGTCATTGATGAGTGCGAAGCTATGACCGTGATTGACGTCAATAGTGCCCGTGCCACCGGCACGAAAATGGCGGAGGAAAATATCCGCAAGGTGAACATACAGGCCTGTGAGGAAGCGACACGGCAAATGCGGCTGCGGAATCTGGGAGGCATCGTGATCATTGACCTGATTGACATGGAGCCGGAATCCCGTCCTGTGGTGGAGGAAGCCCTGAGACAGGCCTGCATGAAGGATCGGGTGAAGGTGGTTGTGCACGGCTTCACCTCTCTGGGTCTGATGGAATTGACAAGGAAGCGGCAGCGCCGCACCCTTCGGGACGAATGGACAGAAACCTGCATCCATTGCCAAGGCAGTGGACGAAAGCAGATCAAGGAGGAAAAACATGACTGACCGCAAGGCGCAGACAGTCAGCGGGGAGCAAATGGAAGAACAGCGGCTGTATATGGAGCAGGTTCGCCATTTGCCGGATCGACCCCGCACCTTTCATGTGGTGACCTACGGCTGCCAAATGAATGCCCACGACAGCGAATACCTGGCTGGTATGCTGAAAGAGATGGGCATGGAGGAAGCGGCCGACCGGGAAGAAGCGGATTTCGTGATTTTCAACACCTGCTGCGTTCGTGACAACGCAGAACGTCGGGCACTGGGCAATGTGAATTGGCTGCGGCAGGTGCAGAAGAAGAATCCTCGGCTGAAGATTGCCGTATGCGGCTGCATGGTACAGCAGCCTGGCATGGCGGAAAAGATTCTGAAGCAGTACCGCTTTATTGACCTGGCCTTTGGCACGGCTAACCTGTATCGCATGCCGGAGATGCTTTACCGGGCATTGACGGAGGATCGTGCGGTGGTGGAGGTAGATCAGAAGGACGTGGTGCCGGAGGATATGCCGGTGCAGCGCCTGCGTCAGGATGCGGCTTACATTACCATCATGTACGGCTGTGACAATTTCTGCTCCTACTGCGTTGTGCCTTATGTGCGGGGACGGGAGCGGAGCCGGGACATGGATGCCATCCTGCGGGAAGCGGAAGCATTGCAAAAGGGCGGCGTGAAGGAAATCATGCTCCTGGGGCAGAACGTCAATTCCTACGGCAAGGGGCTGGAAGGTGGAGCAACCTTCGCTAGGCTCCTGCACCGATTGGATGACATGGGCATTGAGCGGATTCGGTTCATGACCTCCCACCCCAAGGATCTGTCAGATGAGCTGATTGAGGCTATGGGCACCTGCAAGCATGTGCTGCCGCAATTTCATCTGCCGGTGCAGTCTGGCAATGATGAGATCCTGAAGCAAATGAACCGGCACTATGACTGTGCGCATTATCTGGATCGGTTAAACAAGCTGCGTGCTACCGTGCCCGGCATTGGCATTACTACGGACATTATTGTGGCCTTCCCTGGAGAAACGGAAGAGCAGTTTCAGGACACCCTGTCCCTGGTGGAGCAGGTGGAGTATGATTCTGCCTTCACCTTCGTGTATTCTCCCCGTTCCGGCACCCGAGCGGCCAAGATGGACTGCCAGATTCCGCCGGAGGTTGCTTCTGAGCGGATTCAGCGGCTGATTGCCCTGCAGGAAGCCCATCAGCGTCACGCCATGGAACGGTTCCTCAATACTCGAGAAGAAGTGCTGGTGGAGGGACTGAGCCGCCGGAGCGAAACCGCCGTATCCGGCAAGGGACGGCACGGCCTGTCCATAACTCTGGAAGGCAGCGGCGAAGATGTGGGACAGATCATCCCCGTGCAGATTACGGAGATTAAAAACAATACACTCATCGGCCAAAGACTGACCGATGCGTAAAGGAGAGAGCACCATGCAGCAGGTATTGGAACAGGCACAGAAGCTTGGCGAAGCCATTCTGAACAGCGATGTTTATCAGCGGATGCACAAGGCAGAAATGCAGGTGACCGTTGACCCTGAGGCCAGCAAGGCCATTGCGGAAGTCATTGAAAAGCGTCAGCAGGTGGAAAGCATCCTGACGGAAGCCAATGCGGATAAGAATGTTTTGGCAGAAGCAGGGGAAGCCATGGAAGCAGCGGAAAAGCGCATGAACGAGGTTCCACTGGTAAAGGAATTGCAGGAATCCCGGGCGGAGTTCAGCCAAATGATGGAGAATGTGAATCAGCTGCTTCGTCTCATCATCACCGGGGAAACCGGGGAAGAAACTGGCGGCTGCAGCGGATCTTGCTCCAGCTGCGGCGGCGGATGCGGCTGCGGCCACTGCTAAAACACGAAACCTGCCATTAGAAACGGGAAAGCGCACAAGGAGGAACTTCCATGGCCAATGTAACGCCCATGATGCAGCAATATCTGAATATGAAGGCCAAGTATAAGGACTGCATTCTGTTCTTCCGACTGGGCGATTTCTACGAGATGTTCTTTGACGATGCCAAGCTGGTATCCCATGAGCTGGAGCTGACCCTTACCGGCAAGGATTGCGGCCTGGAAGAGCGTGCCCCCATGTGCGGTATCCCGTATCATGCAGCCAACACCTACGTGGAGAAGCTGATCGAGAAGGGATACAAGGTTGCTATTTGTGAGCAGCTGGAGGATCCGGCACTGGCCAAGGGACTGGTGCAGCGGGACGTGATCCGCATCATTACCCCTGGTACGGTGAATGATCCGGCTATGCTGGATGAGCGGGCGAATAACTTCCTGCTGTCCATTTATTTCACTGGGGAGAAAGCGGGGCTGGCCTTTGCGGACGTGTCCACCGGCGAATTTTTCGTTCATGAGGTGGAGCATGCGGAGCAAACCTTGGCGGATGAGGTTGCAAGGATTAGCCCTATCGAAATCATTACCTCCGACTTGGTGAAGCTCCATGCCTGTCACCTGCGGGAGGAAGTCTCCACATCGGAGGAGAGCGGCAGCAGCTTCCAGTACCAGAATGCATCGGAAGCCCTGTGCAAGCATTTTGCCTTGCAGGATCTGTCTCCTTTGGGGCTGACGGAGGAATACCGTGCCGGTGCTTGCGCAGCAGGAGCCCTGATGCATTACCTGAGCGACACCCAGAAGAATGCGCTGGAGCACATCACCACCCTGCGGATTTATCAAGGCACGGAAACCATGCTGCTGGATCGAAACACCCGGCGCAATCTGGAACTGACAGAAAGCCTGCGGAACCGTTCCAAGAAAGGATCTCTTCTGTGGCTGATGGATAAGACCTCCACCGCCATGGGAGGTCGGCTGCTGAGAAGCTGGATTGAACAGCCTCTTGTGAACAAAACAGCCATCAATCGCCGACTGGATGCCGTGGAGGAATTCACCCATCAGCATGTGCTGACCATGACCCTTGCTGAAGAGCTGCAGGGAGTCTATGACGTGGAACGGCTGCTGAGCAAGGTAGCCTATAAGAGCATGAATGCCCGGGACTGTCTGGCACTGTGCGCTTCCTTGCAAAAAGTGCCGGGAATTCGGGGCTTGCTGGAAAAGTCGGAAAGCGCAGCTGTGCGGGAAATTCGGGATCATCTGGATCCTTTGGAGGATTTGACATCCCTTCTGGCAAGAGCCATTCATCCGGATGCCCCCATCCTGATTACGGAAGGGGGCATTATCGCCGACGGCTATTCCTCCGTGCTGGACGATTACCGGCTAGCCTCCACCAACGGCAAGCAGTGGATTCTGGAGCTGGAGCAGCGGGAGCGGGAACAGACCGGGATCAAGAACCTGCGCATCCAGTACAACAAGGTGTTCGGGTACTACATTGAGGTGACCCGCTCCTATTATGAACTGGTGCCGGATCGCTATCAGCGGAAGCAGACCCTGGCCAACTGTGAACGGTACATGACGCCGGAGCTGAAGGAGATTGAGCAGAAAATCGTTGGTGCGCAGGAGCAGTCTGTCCGGCTGGAACTGCAGCTGTTCAACGAGATTCGGGAACAAATTTCTGCCCAGATTGGGCGGATTCAGCAGACCGCCATGGCACTGAAGACGCTGGATGCCATTCTGGCCTTGGCCAAGCTGGCGGTCAGCAATCATTATGTGCGCCCGGAAATCACCGATGACGGCAGTTTAGATATTGTGGAGGGGCGTCATCCTGTGGTGGAGCAGACCATGCAGGACGGGTTTGTCCCCAATGATACCCACATGGATCAGCAGGCACAGCGGATGCTGATTATTACCGGCCCCAACATGGCAGGCAAAAGCACCTACATGCGGCAGGTGGCATTGATCACCCTTATGGCGCACATCGGCTCCTTTGTCCCTGCCAAGGAAGCACGGATTCCTATTGTGGATCGGATCTTTACTCGGGTTGGCGCATCCGATGACCTAGCCAGTGGACAGAGTACTTTCATGGTGGAAATGTCGGAAACGGCTTATATCCTCCGCAATGCCACGGCAAAATCCTTGGTGATTCTGGATGAAATCGGCCGGGGCACCTCCACCTTTGATGGCCTGTCCATTGCCTGGGCGGTGGTGGAATACCTGTGCGACAAGCAGAAGGTGGGTGCAAAGACCTTGTTTGCGACCCACTATCATGAACTGTCGGAACTGGAAGGTCACATTGAGGGGGTGCAGAATTATTGCATTTCCGTCAAGGAGCACGGGGAAGATGTGATCTTCCTGCGGAAGATTGTCCGCGGAGGTGCTGACAAGTCCTTCGGCATTCATGTGGCTCGCTTGGCAGGGGTTCCCCATCCGGTGCTGGTGCGTGCCCATGAGATTCAGGCAAGGCTGGAAGTCAGCGACATTAACCAGAACACCATCGGCCAGAACATTCTGGGCGAAGATGTGAAACGGGAGAACGAACAGGTGGACATGTTCGAGTTTGCCAAAACCGAAATCATCAATGAGCTGCAAAACATTGACGTCATGGCACTGACCCCCATGGACGCCATTAACAAACTGTTCCTACTGCGGGAAATGGCACGGAAGCTCTGATTTTCGTGCTGAGGGGAGGTGCATTATGGCAGGTGCCATTCGTTTATTAACGCAGGAAGTCATCGGGAAAATTGCTGCCGGCGAGGTGGTGGAGCGTCCTTCTGCCGCTATCAAAGAATTGGTGGAAAACAGCCTGGACGCCGGGGCAACGGCGGTGACGGTGGAAATCCGGGATGGAGGCATTACTTATTTCCGTGTTACGGATAACGGCAGCGGCATTCGGCAAAGCGAGATCCGTATGGCCTTTGAGCGGCACGCCACCAGCAAAATCACCGCCTCCGATGATTTGAACGCCATCCAGACGCTGGGCTTCCGTGGAGAAGCATTGGCGTCCATTGCAGCTGTGGCCAAGGTGACCTGCACCACACGCACCCACGCAGACGATACCGGCATCAAGGTGCAGAATGAAGGCGGGCAAATTACCTCCATGGAGGAAACAGCCTGCCCGGAAGGCACCACCTTTGTGGTGCGGGAACTGTTCTATAATACGCCTGTTCGGCTGAAATTCCTGAAGAAGCCGGTAACGGAAGCCGGGCTTGTTTCCGACTTGATGATGCGCCTGATCCTTTCAAGGCCGGATGTGTCCTTCCGTTATGTCAGTCAGGGAAAGACCTTGTATCACTCTGCCGGAGACGGACAGCTGGAATCAGCTGTGTTCAGCATTTACGGCACGGAAATGAAGCGCACCATGCGCCGTGTGCACGGCTGCGAAGGCGGTGTGGTGGTAGACGGCTATGTAGGCATTGGAGAAGGGGCTCGAAGCAACCGCAGCCACGAATCCTTCTTCATTAACGGGCGATACATGCGGAGCGGCCTCCTTTCCTCTGCTGTGGAGAGCGGCGTGCGAGAACGGGTCATGATCGGCAAATATCCCACCTGTGTGATTCACCTGACCATGCCCTATGAGCAGGTGGATGTAAACGTGCACCCCAACAAGCTGGAGGTGCGCTTTCAAAACGAGTCTGCCGTGGCGCAGGCCGTGGAGAACATTATTCGGGACAGCATTGCGGATCGGGATGCTTTGGAACGCCCCACCCCCATGCTGCTGACGGAGGAAGAACGTCCCCAACTGCCGGTGCAGGTAACGAAAACAGTGTCTACGAATACGCCGCAAACCCAACCGCTGATGGTGAAGAGTCAGACGGTGCCGGCCATGACAGCTGTGGAGTCAACCTCATCACTTGCGGCTGTACCTGTCCAGCAGCGGGCTCCGATTCCGACGGTTCCTGTCATGCGGAGCCCGGCAGCCACCGTGCAGCGGTATTTGGAGGAGGAAACTCTGCCTCCGCCCCTTTCCTCTGTGCCGGAAACGGCTATACAGACACCAATGGAAGGGGAACAAGTAGAAAGCTTTTTGCCGGATGCGCCCAAGCCCATGAAGCTGCTGGGTGTGGTATTCAATACGTTTATCCTTGTTGAGTACGAGGATCACCTGCTGATGATCGACCAGCATGCTGTCCATGAACGGCTGCTGTTTGACAAGCTGTCCAAGGCTTATGACCAGCATGAGGCAGGACAGGAGTTGCTGGTGCCCTTGGTGCTGCATGTATCCCGCAGGGAGCAGGAATTGCTGGAGGACAATAAAGCCATGCTGGAGAGCATCGGCCTTTCCGTGGAATCCTTCGGGGATCAGGAAATTTCCGTGCGATCCCTGCCTATGATTCTCGGACAGCCTCAGGCGGCGGACTTCATCCGGGATATTCTGGATCAGCTGCAAAGCGAACGGGGACAGATCAACATGGATAAGCGCCGTGCATCCATCCTTCAGCTGGCCTGCAAGAAGGCAGTGAAGGGCGGCGATCCCCTGAGCGAGGATGAAATACGTGATCTGGTCAGCCGCATGATTGATCAGCAGGTCACGCCCACCTGCCCCCATGGACGCCCACTGGTGGTTGCCATTAGCCATCGAGAACTGGATAAGCGGTTTAAGCGCATCCAGTAGGGAGGGATTGCTTTGACGGATCAACGAGCCTGCTGTTGGGTGCTGACCGGTCCCACAGCCAGCGGCAAAACATCCCTATCCATTCGCCTGGCCAAGGCTTTTCAGTGTGAAATCATCTGCATGGATTCCATGCAGATTTATCGGGGCATGGACATCGGCACAGCCAAGCCCACGATGAAGGAGATGGACGGCATTCCTCATCACATGCTGGATGTGGCGGATCCAAGGGAAAACTACAGCGTTGCTCAGTACCAGCAGGCGGCAGAGGATGTAGCGCAGGAAATCCTCCGGCGTGGCAGACAGCCTCTTTTTGTGGGAGGCACCGGGCTGTATCTTCGTGCCCTGCGCCATCCCATGAGCATGGGGCAGGTAGCGGCGGATGATGCCCTACGGGAGGCACTCCAGCAGGAAGCGGATGCGCCGGGCGGCAAGGAAGCCCTGCATCACAGGCTAGCTATGGTGGATCCGGATACGGCGGAACGTCTGCCGGTGAACGATGTACGCCGTATAATCCGAGCACTGGAGGTTTATCAGCTGACAGGCGTGCCTTTTTCCAAGCAGCCCCAAGTGGAAGAAGAGGCGCGATTCCGCTATCGTGTGGCTACCCTGACCATGGAGCGAAGCCTTCTGTACGGGCGCATCGAGCAGCGGGTGGATGCCATGTTGGAGCAGGGCCTGCTGAATGAGATTAAAGGACTGCTGGATGCAGGGGTTCCGGCGGATGCCCAGGCCATGAAGGCCATTGGCTACAAGGAACTGATTCCGGCATTACGGGGCGACATTTCCATGGAAGAAGCAGTTGCCGCCCTGAAGCAGAACACCCGGCACTATGCCAAGCGGCAGTTGACTTGGATGCGTCGGGAGGAAGACGTGTGCTGGGTGGATAGCCTAAGCACGGATGCTTATGAGCAATTAGCAAACTGGTATACGCAAGGAGCAGAGAATCATGACGATTGAGGAAAGAATCAGCCATGCAGAGGCAGGGCTGAAGGACGTATTTGCACGGATTGACCACATGGAGGAAATTGGCACTGGTCGGGTGCTGGATGCCTTCCGTACCCATGAAATTGCCTACCGCCACTTTGCACCTACCACCGGCTACGGTTACGATGACGTGGGGCGGGATACGCTGGAAAAGGTCTTTGCTGATCTGTTTGGCACGGAAGCGGCCATTGTTCGCCCCCAGATTGCCAGCGGAACCCATGCGATTTCCCTGTGCTTGTTCGGTTTGCTGCTGCCGGGGGATCATGTGCTCAGCGCTACCGGCAAGCCGTATGACACGCTGGAAGACATTATCGGCATGGGGGATGGCACTGCACCGGTAGGTTCCTTGAAGGAAATGGGTGTTGTCTATGATCAGGTAGAGTTGACGGATGCAGGAGAAATCGATCTGGACGCAGTGGAGCGTGCCATCACCCCCAAAACCACGCTGGTGATTGCCCAACGCAGCCGGGGGTATGCTTGGCGTCCCTCTCTGATGCCGGAAAAGTTCGCTCCCTTGGCGGTCATGCTTCATGAGAAGCACCCTGGCGTTCGGCTGATGGTGGATAACTGCTATGGCGAGTTTGTGTGTGAAAAGGAGCCGACTCATTACGGTGCCGATGTGTGCGTGGGCAGCTTGATCAAGAATCCCGGTGGCGGACTTGCGCCTACCGGCGGCTATGTGGTGGGGCGAAAGGACGCCATTGAGCGCATTGCTTATCGGCTGACGGCTCCGGGCATTGGCTTGGAGGTAGGCTCTTACGCAGGCAGCTACCAGCCTTTCTATCAGGGACTGTTCATGGCACCCCACACCGTTGCCCAGGCAATCAAAACCGCTTGCCTTGCTGCCAGAGTGTTCGAGGAATTGGGCATGACCACCACGCCTCCTGCCGACGAGCCACGTGCGGACATTATTCAAGCCATTCAAATGGAAACTCCGGAACGGCTGGTGGCCTTCTGCCAGGGGATTCAGATGGCTTCTCCTGTGGACAGCATGGCCTTGCCGGAACCTTGGGACATGCCCGGTTACCGGGATCAGGTGGTAATGGCGGCAGGTACCTTTGTGGCCGGTGCTTCCGTGGAGCTGAGTGCCGATGCACCCATGCGAGCTCCTTTTACAGCGTACATGCAGGGCGGTCTTACCTACAGCCATGGCCGTATTGCGCTGAAGACAGCCCTGGAGCGCATGGTACAGCAAGGTGCACTGAAGCTGGCATAATGGGCATAGGACGAATGATTTTCTTCATTTAGTGAAATTTGTTCGTTGACAAGCTGCTTTTACTGCGCTATAATGAATCGTAAAAAGTGGGTTTCCCATGAAACTGAAATAGAGGGATGCATTATGCTGACACATACGATGACGATTGCGGGCTGCGAACGGCACCTGCCGATTTGCCGGGTAACGGATGATCTGTACATTGGTGCTTTCGTAATCTTTGGCGATGTGGAATTGACGGTTGCCTGCGCTACGGAGCTGCTGAAAAAGGCACCGGAATATGACTACATGATCACGGCTGAGTCCAAGGGTATTCCCATTGCCTATGAAATGGCTCGTCAGGCAGGGGACAACAAGTGGTTCCTGGCTCGTAAAGCACCGAAGCTGTACATGCAGAACATCTTCAGCGTGAAGGTGCGCTCCATTACCACCGCTGCGGAGCAGACCCTGTATCTGGACGGCGCAGACGCCGAGATGATGAAGGGCAAGCGGATTCTGATTGTGGATGACGTGATTTCCACGGGTGAGTCCCTCCGTGCTGTAGAAGAATTGGTGAAGCAGGCGGGCGGCATTATTGCCGGGCGGATGGCCATTCTGGCAGAGGGCGATGCTCAAAACCGGGAAGATATTCAGTATCTGGAGAAGCTGCCCGTGTTCAACGCAAAGGGCGAAATCATCGGCTAAGTTGAAGTGCATAAAGAAGTCCCCTCCGAAGGAGAAAAGCCTTCGGAGGGGATACTTGGTTTTTGGGAGCCTTATTCCTGAATCAGCTGCTTGCAGGCACTGTCTACCAGCGCATCAATGCCGTCCTGGTAATGTTCGCCTACTCGATCGGCATTGGTCAGGGAAAGCATCAGGATCACCACAACGGCAGCTGCCGTATGATCCGGCACGGTCAGCACAACACCAACCTGACGGATAATGTTGATGATGAATTCCTCCTGACTTTGGTAATGGGCATCCAACACATCCTCGGGAATGCGCCTGAGCATGATGGGAATTTCCTCTGCTAAAAAGCGGCCGATGGGCTGTGCAACGATGAAGCGGAAGGCTTCACGGAAGGCTAAAGAAGCCCGAGCCGGTGCCGGAAGATCGACGTTGTCTTCCAGCACCCGGGCTGCGGCGGCATAAGCCTTCTGCTGCCAGGTCTCCAGCATATCGAGGAACAGTAATTCTTTGCTGGCATAGAAGTGATAAAAAGCGCCCTTGGAGATGCCAGCTTCTTCAGCCAGCATCTCCACGGTGGTTTTTCGCATGCCTTCCGCACAGGCATGATTCCATGCGGATTGCCGGAGCTTGCCAACGATCACTTCTTTTTCTGTATCACGAAAAGCAGTGGCCATGGCACTTCCTCACTTCTTTGTCAGGTAAATGGATGCGCTGGCACCCAGAGAAGCAGACTGATCAATGGCAACGTGCACGGCGTAGTAGGCTGCATTCTGCCGAGTCACACCCAGGGAAGAAATCTCTGTTACCGTGCCGTAGAAGACTACGGATTCATCGGTATCTAGGGTGCAGGGCACACTGCTGCCAACCCGCACAGAACCCATGTCCATTTCATCTACTTGAGCAATAATTTCCAGCTCGTCAGTCAGGTAGATGCGTGCCAGCAATTCGCCCTTCCACACCTGCTGGCAGGGGGAAACGGCAACGGAGGCCACCACGCCGCTCTTAGGGGCAGTTACAATGGGGGAGGCACCAATATCCGCATCCTGGGACATGAAGGTCATTAACGCCTGACCACGGGTAACCTTGTCGCCTGCATTCACCAGCACCTGATCCACACGTCCACTGCCGGCAAGAAGAATGGGATCCCGGCGAACCACAACGCCTTTGCCCACACAATCCTTGTTGTTATAGCTGTCGTCACGGTACAGGGTCATGGTGGCGTTGCTGTCAAAGTTGCCTTGGGTAATATCCACCACATAGTTGGTGCCGCTGACAGCCACAACCGTACCTTCGCCTTCCTTGTTGTTGTTGGACTTGAAGTACAGCGTTTCACCAATGTGGATGGTGCGGTTCTTTTCATCGTTGTATGCGCCGGAGGTAGAGGCATTGATCCGCTGGGTTACGGTGCCTTCCAAGGCAATGACGGCACCATAGCGGGAGGCAATGGTCTGGGCATCATCTCCTGCTTCGGCAAAGACGGTGGCAACAGTGGCGTCCTCACTGGCATACAGGGTGTTGGTCAGCATGGTGAACAGGGTATCCCCTTCGGCCACCGCATCGCCAGCTTCCAGATCAAATGAGGCCAACGTGCCGGAATAGGGGGCGACAATATCCACATAGTTGACGGCACTTACGTTGCCGTTGGCAATGGAATAGCCAGTCAGGTCGGTGTCAGCCAGAACAGGCGTGGCAAGCAGCAAGGCAAATGCAAGTGCAAGGGCGGCAATTCGTTTCATGAGGGGTTCAACTTCCTTTCTATACTTCGGTTTGCTCATGAATTTTTCATTCCGACTTTGGTCTGTTTTACTCAACGCTCTTGAGAGCCTCCACCATGTCGATGGAGCGAACCTTCCGGGTCAGGAACCATTCAATCAGCCAAGTGAATACGAAGGTAATCAGGCTTGCCAAGGCAATGGACTGAATGGTGATGTTGGAGGCGAAGACCATTGAATCGTATTCGCAGGACTTCAGAATCACGTCCACCAGAATGATTCCCGGAGGAATGCCCAGAATGACACCCAGCAAGGCAGTGATGTCGTTTTCGTGGAGCATCAGCTTGCGGATTTCCTTCTGATGATAGCCCAGTACCTTCAGCGTGGCGTAATCTCTGGTGCGTTCCGTGAAGTTCATTAGACCCATGTTGTAACAGATTACGAAGGCCAGTCCCAGTGCAGCCCCGGACAGAATGCTGAAGGCCACAGAAGTGGAATCCATGATGGTCATGGTCTGCTTAAACTGTTCCGTGGGATACTTAAGGGCAGTGACTTCATCCATTTCATTCAGGCGATAGATGCAGTCTTCCGTGGGATTCGTAAGCAGCAGAGAAGTGACGGTGAAGCCACCCTTTCGCAGCTTTTCCCATGCGGTTTTGCCCATGAAGACGCCTTGCCCGATGTTGGTATCGGCTGTGCCGATGACCTTCAGGTGCAGGGCATCTTCATCACCGGCAAGGATCAGATCTACCGTATCGCCTACGGAAATGCCCATGACCTGGCACTGTTTGGCGCTGATAATGACACCTTCTGTGGGCATAGCTAGCAGGGTGCCGCCGGTGCCCAGGTGCAGGGAAGTTTGATCATCCGGCATGACCGTCAACAGCATGGCTCGGCTTTGACCGCCGAAACGCAGGCTGATGCTCTGCTCCATAATGCCGTCAATCTTTTCAGCACCCTGCTTAAGCCTTGCCTGGTAGCTTTCCAGCGTGCCGGACTGAGTGGTGTCCAGGTCAACTCGGACATCATATTGCAGGGTGGTGGTGTAGTATTGACCGATGAAGTAGTCAAAGGAATCCAGCAGGCCAAAGGTGCAGATGATCAGCATGTTGCAGCAGATGATGCCTACCAGTGCCATCAGGGTACGACCCTTGTTGCGCATCAGGTTGCGGACGATCATCTTGGCGTTGAAGGAGAAGTGCCGCCACAGAGCAGGGATCCGTTCCAGCAGAATCCGGCTGCCGGACTTTGGTGGTTTGGGACGGAGCAGATTGGCTGTTGTTTCTCGGGCGGCCTTGTTGTAGGCATGGAGGCAGATGATCACGCTCAAGCCGATGCTGAGCGCCATCATGCCCCAGGTAAGCCAGGAGATGGGGGCACGAAGTTGATACGCATAGCGGGAGTTGTGGCTCACAATGCCCCAAATAACATCCGGCAGAGTGTACTGCCCGATGAAGACCCCAGCCAAGGAGCCCACCAAAGAAGGATACAGGGCATAGCACAGGTAGTGGGCACGGATTTGATGATCCCGGTAGCCCAGCGCCTTCAGCGTGCCCATTTGAATACGCTGATTCTCGATCATTCTCGTCAGGGTGCTGACAACAATCATTGCCGCCACGGCGAAGGCCAGCACGGGGAAGACGTAGCTTAGATTCTGGAACATGCTGGTGTAGTTCCGCGCCATCATGCTCGAGGAGTGGGTCTGTTGGGTCAGCACCAGTGCCGTGGGCAGAAGATCCTGAACCTCCGCAACGACCGTATCTACATCCGCATCATCGGCCAATTGCACCAGCACATCGTTTAAGGGCATTTCCGGCACGGCCTGAGCGGAAATCAGGGCGAAGCCGTAATGCTCGGGGTCTGCCGTCACGTCCTTGGTGGTCACGATGTACTCAGCACTCATGACAATGCCGCGGATGATAAAATTCTTGCTCACGGAGCTGTAGGACAGGGTGATGGAGTCACCTACGTGCAGGTCGTGGGCTTGGGCGAACTGCTCCTCAATCAGGCAGCCTTTCAAGTCCGTGGCACGCAAGGCAGAACCTTCCCGAATGATGGGAGTATTCAGCGTCATTTCACCGTCATAGGCGTGGACGTTCAGGGAAACGTCACTGCCCAAATCCGGCGCATCATACTCCAGCGTAGAGCGTGCCTGAATGCTGCTGACGCCTGCCAGATTCTTCAGGCGGGATAAATCCTGCTTGCTGAAGCCGGAGGATTTTACCCATAGGTCTGCCAGGTTGCATTCATCAAAGTAGGTTTCAGCGGAGAGATCCAGCATCCGCCAGGTGGCGTCCAACCCGCTGAATACCCATGTGCCTAGGGCGCAGAGCAGCACAATCGCCAAGAACTGCATGGCGTTTTGCTTCATGTCACGCAGCAGCTTCCGGTGCAGCATGCTGCGGCGTCTGCGCTCCGCCGATTGTTCTTTTACCATGTAATATCCTCCACCTTCGCAGGATGCTCATTGACCTCAACGGACTGCACCGCACCGTTGCGGATGCGGATGACCCGGTTGCCCAAAGGAGCGATGCTGGCATTGTGGGTGATAATCACCACTGTGGTGCTGTAGTCCTGGCAAAGCTTGGTCAGCAGATCCAGCACCTGTTCGCCGGTTTTGCTGTCCAAGGCACCGGTGGGCTCATCGCACAAGAGAAGCGCAGGATTCTTGCACAGTGCCCGGGCGATGGAAACACGCTGCTGCTCGCCGCCGGAAAGCTGAGCCGGGAAGTTGTTCATTCGATCTTTCAGTCCTACCTTCTCCAGCACCTCCCGGGGATTCAGTGCCCGTGGGCAAACCTGCTGGGCAAGCTCTACGTTCTCCAATGCGGTCAGGTTCGGCATCAAGTTATAAAACTGGAAAACAAAGCCTACATCCAGCCGGCGATATTCCGTCAGTTGGTTGGAACGCATGCCGGTGATTTCCTTATCACCTACTAAAATGTGTCCGCTGGTGGCCTTGTCCATGCCGCCAAGCAGGTTCAGCACCGTGGTTTTGCCTGCGCCGCTGGGGCCCAGCACCACGCAGAACTCGCCCTTTTCAATGCCGAAGGACACGTGATCGGCCGCATGAACCACCGTATCCCCGGTGGGATAATCCTTACATACCTGGTCAAAAGTGATATAGCTCATCATTAACCTCCAATCGCTGTGACCGGATTAATATTTTCAGTCACATCATATACGGATTATGACCGATTGTCAAGCTTGTTCATAGCAAATGGGGATGAACTTTTTGTGAATTTCAAGATAATAGGAACGAGTACAAAACACTAATTAGGTAGCTTATTTCATATGGATGTGTTATGATGGGCAGGGGAGGTACATCGTTATGAAAAAGATTACAGCGATTCTCTTGTTGGTGGTGATGCTTTGCTCATTGACAGGTGTATACGCCAAAGCGGCAGAGGACGGCATGGCAGAACTGAATGAAATCCTTGCATCCTACGAGGGGAAGGAAGTTGTGCTATCTGATCAGCTTCAGATTGTCCACAATCAAGTAAATTTCCGCAAAGCACCGGGCGGCAAAGTTCTAGGGCGGCTGCAGGGCGGAGCCTTTTTGACATTCCTGGACGAGACGCAGTATAAAGACGCTCTTTGGTACCATGCGTATTCTGAGGAATATGGTGAAGGGTACGTCATGGCGGAATATGCAAAGCCTGTTTGGAACGGACAAAACGATTGGGAGGCAATGGCGGAGGGGCGAGCTTTTTCGGACAATTTGCTCCTGTACGACTACTGGATGGGCACCTATCAGATGGACCATGGCCTTTCCACTATCGAAACGATGGATGGCGGCAGGTATGTGAATGTTGCCCCTTTAACCGTGCGTGGCAATGACGCAATGATTCCGGAGGATATGGGGATTCAGATGGTCACCAAGATGTATGCGTATGGACTCATTTGCTATCAGCCATACTACCAGCAGCTTCAGGATCCTTCTGTATCCCTGGAGGAGAAGAAGAAAATTGCCTCCACCGTACTGAAGAATCACTACGGTACGGATCGTATTTGGGAAATTATATCAATACCGTCTATCCTTTTCTTTGTGCATAGCAACGACTTGCACGGTGATCTGAACCGTGATTATTCCGAGAGAGATTTTCGGCTGGTTTATGCCGTGAGGCATAAAATCATTGAAGAGCATTAAGATAAAAAACGGAGAAGATACCGAAGTATCTTCTCCGAAGATGATGAAGGCCATTCTTCACTGTACTGCTGCCGAAAAGGCTTCGAAGAATTCCGGGCAGTCCCAAGTGCCGCAGGCACTGAACCGGTCATCCTTCACAGCCAGCTGCACGGTGAATCCGTTATCCAGTGTGAACAGCAGGGACTGACTGCCGCTGACCGAGCCGCTGGATTTGTAGGATGCGCTGCCAAACAGGGTGGTCAGCAGGGAAGCAATCGTATCCCCATCCGTGATGGTGCCCACATCGCTCAGTGCCATGGCGGTAACGTGACCTGTGATTTGCAGCGTATCGCTGAGAGACTCGCCGCTCTTCAATGCAGTACCGTTGAAGCTGACACGCTGGAAGAGACGGGTTACGCCATTCACCTTAGCAGCCACCAGTGTACCGCTCATGCCACTGATCTCATACACGTCCGTGCCGGATTCGCTGCAGTTGCTGAGGATAACGCTGCTGTCGGACAGTGCCGGTTCAGTGGTATACTCCGCTACCGTGCCCAGGCTTGCACCCAGCTGACTGTCACTGACGGAAGAGGGGGTAGTCAGCATACGGTAGTAAGCTCCGTTCAGACCGATCAGCGGGAAAGTACCGTTCTGACTGCTTTCCCAGATGCTGCTGTAAGAAGGAACACTGACCCCTGTGGCCAAGCTGCCGCCGGCAATGCCGGAATTCTGTGCAGCCAGTACAGGTGCATCCGTTGCTTCGCCGGCAGGCTGGCTGACAATCAGCAAATTGCTCTGCCGACGGGAAACGGCACTGGGGATGAATACTCCGCACAGCACCAGCACCAAGGCACAGCACAGTGCCGGAACCCAGGCGTGCCGGGGACGGGAAGGAGCTTCCTTCTTCTCGGCGGCCTCATGAATAATGCGGTATTTGAGATTTGCGCCGGCATTCAATCCGGCAAGACCACGCTCGGCGGCTTCTGGCAAACGTTCGATGTTTTTCACCGGGCGTCGCCTCCTTTCAAAATGGTTTCTAATCTTTTGCGTCCGCGGGACAAACGACTGGAGATGGTGCCTTCGGGCAGATGCAACATCTCGGCGATTTCCGTGATACCGTAGCCTTGGTAATAGTGCAGCAGGACAACTTCCTTAAAAGTAGGCGGCAACTGATTGACAGCTGCCATCAGCTCGTGCTGCTCGGTCAGCTTGTCAATTTCATCCGGGGCAGGTATCAGATCAAAGGCAGGGGAACCAAGCACCACACGTTTCAGCCAGGAGCCGCGCCAGATGTCCTTGCAGCGGTTCAGCGCCACCTTCAGCAGCCAGGCTTTTTCACGGCCTTCCTGCAAGTCTGGCGTTGTGGTTATCAGCCGAACAAAAACATCCTGACAGACATCCTCTGCCTTCTGCCGGTCACCGAGATAGAAGTAGCAGACCCGCAGCACATCCGTGGCATATTTCTCGTAGATCTCCTCGAAGTACGCCGCATCGTTCCGCTCACAGGCTTGAGCTTGCTGCACTGCTTGACCCTCCGCTTCGTATTGGGACTTGCACCTATTATAACGCAAGATGTGCTTTTTTTCTTCCCGTAAAATGATAACGATTCCAAAAACATTATGATTATTTTTGTAACAATATGCGTCATACTTTTGTAATAATCGAAACGCAACGGTACTTTCTCAAGAAAAATAGGGGAAGTAGTTTTATGAAAAAAACTTGCAGAACAACCCCAAAGGAGGTCGAGCAGAAACCAATATGCGAGGATAAGAAACTTATAGGTTTGTATCATTTGGTCTGTATCCAGAAATTTAATACAAAAAAAGGTTGACATTGCAGGATAAAGAAGCTATAATAGGCATGACGATAAAAGACAACCGTGATGATAAAAGACGACTGCAAGGAAAGAGGGAAAGTACTCTACAGGTGTGGGATTGTGTTTGTCGTCGCTGTACGTGTTAATCAGCGAACGGAAGTTCGTTGAAATAAAGAAAGAGGTGTTTCCCTATGAAAAAGCTCGTGGCTGGTATCCTGGCAGCGGCAATGGCACTCACCATGGTTGGTAGTGCAGCATTCGCCGAGGGCGAAACCTATGTTTCTTGGTATACCTTTGGTGACGTTTACCTCACCAGCGTGCGTACCGCTCTGGACGCTGCAATGGCTGAGAAGGGCTTGAACGTGGTTGACAAGGACTCCAACGCCAACCAGCAGACCCAGACCGATGACATCAACACCGCTCTGGTAACCGGCGCAAATGCCATCGTTGTGAACCTGGTTGAATCCGGCTCCATCGGCACTGCCGAAACCCTGATGAACGCCATCAAGGAAAAGGACATCCCCGCTGTGTTCTTCAATCGTGCTGTTTCCACCGACAACGACGAAGCTGCTGCTCTGTTCAAGGGCTATGAGAAGAGCGCTTTCGTTGGCACCGACTTCACCCAGGCCGGCAAGATGCAGGGCAAGATGATCGGCGAATATGTGCTGGCACACTTCGACGAACTGGACCTGAACAAGGACGGCAAGATCTCCTATGTTATGTTCAAGGGCGACGAAGCAAACCAGGAAGCTATCGCTCGTACCCAGTATGGCGTTGAGTGCGCTGACGAAGTGCTGGTTGCTGCTGGCAAGCCCGCTCTGGAGTTCTATGACGCAAGCAATGCAAACAAGTACCTGGTTGACCTGAACGGCACCTGGTCCAACACCGCTTCCTTCGACTACATGCAGACCATCCTGTCTCAGTACAATGAGGCCAATGGCAACATGGTCGAGCTGATCATCTGCAACAACGACGATATGGCTCTGGGCTCTGTGAACGCTCTGGTCAATGCTGGCTACAACCTGCCCGGCGGCGAAGGCTGCACCGTGATCCCCGTGTTCGGTGTTGACGCTACCGATGCTGCTAAGGAACTGATCGCCAACAAGCAGATGACCGGTACCATCAAGCAGGATGCTGAAGGCATGGCTGACGCTGTGGCTACCATCACCGCTAACCTGGTGAACGGCAAGGACAAGTTCGAAGGCCTGAATGAGAACTACGAGATCGTTGATGGCTGGACCGTTAACATTCCGTACTCTGTGTACACCGGCGAGTAATTCTGAAGTTTGAATTTCGAATGACTCAGTGCGGAGGGTCTCAGTACTCTGAGTCCCTCCGCCGTTTCATTTGAAAGGCAGAGCCCGAGCGTTGCTGAAAAAAAGGGCTTTCTGCCGGAAAGGAGAAGCGCAGTATGGGTGACAAAGTGCTGCTTCATAAGGAGGAGCAACCTGCTGAGGGCAAGGTACTTCTTCAGATGGAGGGTATCTGCAAAAGTTTCCCCGGCGTGAAAGCCTTGGATAACGCTCAGCTATGTGTGAAAGCTGGTACGGTTCATGCTCTCATGGGCGAGAACGGTGCAGGCAAGTCCACGCTGATGAAATGTCTTTTCGGCATTTATCACAAGGACGCCGGACATATTTATTTGGATGGCAAGGAAGTTAACTTCAAGACCTCCAGAGAAGCATTGGACAACGGCGTGGCCATGGTTCATCAGGAGCTGAACCAGGCACGGAAGCGCTCTGTTATGGACAACATCTGGTTGGGACGGTATCCGAAGGTAGTCAAGGGACTTCCTTTTGTTTCGGATAAGCAGTCCTACAATGATACCAAGAAGGTTTTTGATGACCTCGGCATCAACGTGAATCCTAAAGTCATCTTGAACAATCTAACGGTTTCTCAGCGCCAGATGGTGGAAATCGCCAAGGCTGTTTCCTTTAATTCAAAGGTGATTGTTTTTGACGAACCCACTTCTTCCTTGACAGAGACAGAGGTAGAGCACCTGTTCCGCATCATCAACATGCTCAGAGATCGTGGATGCGGCATTGTGTACATCTCTCATAAGATGGAAGAAATCCTCCGCATTTCCGATGAAGTGACCATCATGCGTGACGGTCAGTGGGTGGCGACAAAGCCGGCCAATGGCCTGACCATGGATGAGATCATCCGCCTGATGGTTGGTCGTCCGCTGACGAACCGCTTCCCGCCCAAGGACAACGTGGTCGGGGAAGAGAACATTCTGGATGTGCAGGGCTTGTCCGGCATGTATTCCAACCTGCGGGATGCCAGCATCAATGTCCGTAAGGGTGAGATCGTTGGCGTGGCAGGTCTGGACAGCTCTGGCCGTACCTCTCTGCTGGAGTGCATCTTCGGCAGCGCAACGAGAAAGTGCGGCAAGATTTATAAGTCCGGCAAGCTGGTTGGCAATAAGACGCCTCGTGAAGCCATTAAGAATGGTTTTGCACTGGTGACGGAGGAACGCCGTGCGACGGGTATTCTCGGCATCCTGGATATCCGCACCAACACGGTCATTGCAAGCCTGCGGAAGTACAAGAACGGTCCCTTCCTGAACGATAAGAAAATGGCCGCTGCCACGGATAGCATGATCAAGGCCATGAGCATCAAGACGCCTAGTCAGCAGACAAAGATCAATACCCTGTCCGGCGGTAACCAGCAGAAGGTTATTTTCGGACGCTGGATCTTGACCGAGCCTGATGTGCTGCTGCTGGATGAGCCTACCCGTGGCATTGACGTAGGTGCCAAGTACGAGATTTATCAGCTGATTCAGAACCTCGCAAAGCAGGGCAAGGCAGTTATCATGGTTTCTTCCGAAATGCCCGAGCTGTTGGGCGTGTGCAATAGGATCGTTGTCATGTCCGGCGGTCGTGTGGCTGGCGAAGTGGATGCCGACCACACCTCTCAGGAAGAAATTATGACCCTTGCTGCAAAATATGTATAAGGAGGGCGACTGAAATGCCCGGGAAAATGAGTTCCTTCAACGCACTGTCCGCAAAGGATAAGCGCAGCTTTGTGATCAATTGGGTGCTGGATCACGCCATGATCATCATCATTCTGTTGCTGGCTGTGTATGTACAGATTCAGCGCCCTCAGTTCTTCGGCGTGCCTTCGTTGGTGAATATTATTTCCCTGACGGCTGTGCGTCTGCCTATGGCATTGGGTGTTGCAGGCTGTATCGTGCTGGCCGGTACTGACTTGACCGGCGGCCGTGTGGCTGGCTTGACCGCTTTCGTAGCGGCTATCCTGCTGCAGAAGGCGGGTGCTAATGGCCGCTTCATCGTGGACGGTGTTCCCCAGAATGTGGCGCTGGTCATCCTGCTGGTGATGCTGATCGGTTCCTGCGTTGGCTTCATCAACGGTTTCGTTATGGCTAAGTGGAAGCTGCATCCTTACATCATCACCTTGGCCATGCAGATGATCACCTACGGTGCTTATCTGACCCTGTCCAACTCCAAGCAGATTTCCAGCTTGGATCCCAGCTACACCACGGACTTTGTTACCAAGTCCATCCTCAAGATCGGTACCACCTCCGTACCCATGTATGTGCTGCTGGCCATCGTTGTGACCGCCATCATGTGGGTGGTATGGAACAAGACCACCTTCGGCAAGAACATGTTCGCTGTAGGTTCTAACGAGGAAGCCGCTCGCGTTTCCGGCGTAAACGTTATGGCAACCATCATCGGCGTGTTCATGCTGGCTGGTGCTCTGTACGGCTACACCGGCTTTGTGGAAGCCGCTCGTCTGGGTTCTTCTACCGCTACCTTGGGTCTGAACTATGAAGCTGACGCCATCTCTGCCGTGGTTATCGGCGGTGTGTCCTTCGTAGGCGGCACTGGTAAGATCAGCGGTGTTCTGCTGGGCGTGTTCATGATGCAGCTGATTATCTCCGGCATGACCTTCCTGGGCATCTCCGGCAACATCACCTACATCATTAAGGGTGCAGTTATTCTGATTGCCTGCATCCTGGACATGCGGAAGTACATGACCCGCAAGTAATACAGCGTATCAACAGACCTGTCGCTTTTTCGGCGGCAGGTCTGTTTTGGAGGGCAGCCATGGAAGAGAAGAATCCGAAAAAGGATCCGGTTCCCCACAACTGGATTACCAACCTTTACGACAAGCTGAACATTCCTGTGTGGGTGCTGGATGTTCTGCTGGTCTTCCTGTGTGCCGTGGTGGTGTTTTGCTTCATCTATGGCGCCAACGTTCAGTAAAGGAATCTGATGCAGCCGAGCATAATGTTTTTCGGCTGCATTTTCATTTTCGTTTCTTGCATTTGTGGTGCGATATGGTATACTTGTGCCATTGAATGTTAGAGGGGATGATGGGCATGGATCTCCATCAAATGGCCGGTCAGGCACGGGAAGCGGCGTGGACGCTGGCGGCGGTTTCCTGCGAAAAGCGGAATGCAGCTCTGCTTACTATGGCGGATTGCCTTGCGGAAGATCAGGCTGCAATCTTTGACGCAAATGAAAACGATGTTGCTCGGGCAAAGCAGGAAGGTCTGGCTGCACCGCTGGTAGGAAGACTTTGCTTCGGCAAGGAAAAGCTCCGGCAGGTAACGGATGGCTTGAAGGCATTGGCAGAACTTCCTGATCCTATCGGACAGACCACCCTTGCACGGGAAATTACGGAGGGGCTCAAGCTGTACCGGGTTACGTGCCCCATTGGCGTGATCGGCGTAATCTTTGAAAGCCGACCGGATGCGCTGGTACAGATTGCCTCCCTTGCCCTAAAGAGCGGCAATGCCGTGCTGTTGAAGGGCGGCCGTGAAGCATTGGAAACCAATCATGCCCTGTGCAACAGCCTTCGCCGGGCAGCGAAGCAGGCTGGCTTGCCGGAAGACTTTGCTCAGTTGATGGAAAGTCGGGAAGATGTGGCTGCCATGCTTAAAGAGGACACCCTCATTGATCTGATTATTCCCCGTGGCAGCAACGCTTTTGTGCGCTATATTATGGATAACAGCCGCATTCCTGTGTTGGGTCATGCGGATGGCATCTGCCACGTCTATGTGGATCAGGCAGCAGATCTGGATATGGCGGTGAAGATTGCGGTGGACAGCAAGGCGCAGAACGTGGCCGTGTGCAATGCCATGGAAACCTTGCTGGTGCATCGGGAAATTGCCTCGGCTTATTTGCCCAAAATGGCAAAAGCCATGAAGGATGCTGATATTCGTTTGAAAGGCGATGAAGCGGTTCGTGCTATCATCGATTGCGAACCTGCCACTGAGGAGGATTGGCGGACGGAATACCTGGATCGCATCCTCTCCATCCGTGTGGTGGATTCGCTGGAACAGGCCATCGAGCATATCAACCGCTACGGTTCCCATCATACGGACTGCATTGTAACGGCGGATGATGAGGCGGCGGCTCAGTTCCTTACCCGCGTGGATAGTGCCGGCGTGTACCGGAACGTGTCCACTCGCTTTGCAGATGGTTTTGTGTACGGCTTCGGAGCGGAAGTGGGCATTGCCACGGGGAAGATTCATGCTCGTGGTCCCATGGGTCCCGAAGGGCTGACAACCTACAAATACAAGTTGTTGGGTTCGGGGCAGTTGATGGCGGAAATGAAGCATGGGGATCGGCGCTACACCCATCGGCTACTGAACGAAGATTGTCCCCTATGACAGGAAAGTGAGCGATGACTGTTGCAAGCGTTACCCTTTGCGCTTTTTGACTTTGACAATACACTGGCTCGTGGCGACTCCATTGTTCCTTTTCTGCTGTACTGCGTGCGCAGGGGCAAGGCACCCTGGTATCAATTATTCAAGGCCGTTCATGGCTTTTTGCAGCAAAAACGTTGCCCGGATAAAGTAAGCCATGCCAAGGCACAGACTCTTTCCTTTATGGCGGGTATGAAACAGGAGGAAATCAACGAACTGGCACGCAGCTTCTGGCGTAATTGTCTCAGCAAACGGCTTTATGCAGACGCCGTTGAAGAAATGTGTCACTTGAAGGAAGCAGGCTATTACGTGCTGGTGGTGTCTGCTTCGCCTTCCGTTTATATGGATGTGCTGCCGGAATTTCTGCCGGCGGATGGAGTCATTGCCACAACCTGCGGCATGGACGAACAGGGATGTTTTAACGGCTTGGTAGGGGAGAATTGCAAGGAGCTGCAGAAGCCGCTGCGCATTGCGGCTTATCTGGCGGCCAAGCACTTGGTGCTGCTGCCGGAAAAGTCCTGTGCCTATGGGGACTCCAAGAGTGATGTGCCCATGCTGAGCCTCGTTTCTTCCCCAGTTTTGGTCAACCCCAAGGCCGAAGTAAAGGCTATGCTGCCCAATGCCAAGGTTGTAACATGGCGTTGATCCATCAATTTTTGTGGAAAGTTTACAAAAAAGTCGCATTTTCGGCCTGTTTTCTCTTTTCATGAACCCATTGGCTGTGCTATAATGGCATCAGCCTATTTTTTTACTGAGGCTGACGGAAGGAGCGATCTTTTTGGTAGATAAGCAGCTGATGGATCAAATGGAAAAGGTACTGGGACGGTTAAGCATCCCGGTAGCCATTTTAGATAAGGATGGAGAAAATGGTATTCCCGGTGAAGCACCACTGCCTTTGCATGACTTAACGGACGGGGTATGCCAGTCCCTTGGCGGACGGCTGTATCTTCCGGTGAAGCAGCCCGGCGTTGTGTTGGCCTGCCACGAGGGAATCCCCGGGGCAAGGGACGTGCTGACCCTTGCGGAAGCTTTGCTGACAAGTCTGGGCAGCAATGAAACCCATACGGAAAGCGGTTTTGACGTGTATCGCCGGATGCTGCGGGGCGAAGTGGCAGGAGCTGAGCTGGAAGCAGCAGCACACGAGCATCAGCTGCCGGAGAATCTGAAGCGCTGCGTCATGGTGTTCCACATTGTGCAGACGGAAAAGGAGCGTGCCTTTGAGCTCCTCCACGATCTGACGCCCTTGCAGGAAAAGGATGTGCTGATCGATATGGATCGGCACACGGCGGCATTGATTAAAGATGTGACCGATGTGGAAACCTCCGATGAGCTGATGCAGTTTGCCGAGGCTCTGCAGGAAACCTTGATGGGGGAAACGGCGCACCAAATGACCGTGGGCATTGGCGGTACCCGTACCACCTTGGATGAAATTCGCAACAGCTACAAGGAAGCCAAGCGTGCCATCGAGGTGGGGCGCATCTTCCAGCCAGAAAGCAGCATCTACGTGTACAGCCGCCTGATTTTCGAGCGGTTCCTGATGGAGCTTCCCCAGGACATCAGTGCCTATTATCACAATCTGCTCTTCAACCGGAAGACGGCACGCCTCTTCAATGAAGAAATGCTCTATACCATTGAGATGTTCTTCAAGAAGGACTTGAACCTTTCCGATACGGCACGGCAGCTGTATATTCATCGGAACACGCTGGTATACCGGCTTGATAAAGTGCAGCGTCAGACAGGTCTGGATCTGCGCCATTTCGAAGATGCGGTTACCTTCAAGCTGCTGATGGAATTAAAAAAATGCGGCGGAGATCGTCTCCTGACCAAATAAGACGAGGAGGAATCTGAGCCATGAAGAAGAAATTTCTGCTTGCTCTTTCCCTGCTGCTGGCACTGTGCATCATGAGTTCCTGCGCTTATCTGCCGCTGCTGGGCATTGATACGGGGGATACTGCTTCCGCATCAGAAAACGATAGCGACACCGTAACTATCTCCAAGGAAACCTACGAGCGGTATCAGAAGTTTGATACCCTGCTGCAAATGATGGACTATGTAGAAGAAGGTTTCTACGAGGACGTGGAAGAAGAGAAGCTTCTTCAGGGTGCTGCAGCCGGTTTGCTGGCGGCTACTGGTGATCCGTATACCTTCTACTACACGCCGGAGGACTACGCATCCCTTTGGGAGGATGATGAAGGCGAGTATGCTGGTGTGGGCATCCAAATTTCGGCCTCCTATGCAACGGGCATCTGCACCATCAGTCGTGTGTTTGACAATGGTCCTGCCAAGGAAGCAGGCGTCCACAAGGGCGACATCCTGTACAAGGTAGAGGATCTGTACGTTACGGCAACGAACCTGCAGGATGCAGTGGACATCATGCGTGGCACACCCGGCACCACGGTGGATGTGGTGTTCCTCCGTGGCGATGAGGAGCTGACCTTCACCCTAGAGCGGCGCACCATCAACGTGAATCGGATTGATTCCATGATGCTGACGGATGATATCGGCTATATTTACCTGTATGAATTTGCCGGGGACTGCGCTGAGAAATTCTCCGCTGCACTGACCAATCTGCAGGAGCAGGGTGCGAAAGGACTCATTATTGACCTGCGCGATAATCCCGGCGGATGGGTGAACGATGCCCAGTCCATCGGTGATCTGTTCCTGGATAGCGGTATCCTGTGCTACCTGGAATACAAGGACGGCACCCGTGAGTATTACCGCACCAAGGATGGCAAGGTGGATATGCCTTTGGTGATTCTGGTGAATGAAAACAGTGCCAGCTCTTCGGAGATCCTGACCGGCGCATTGAAGGACCGTGCGGATGCAACCGTGGTGGGCGTCACCAGTTATGGCAAGGGCATTGTGCAGAGTGTGATTCCCCTGAGCGACGGTGCAGGCATGCAGATGACCATTGCCCAGTATTACACCCCCAACGGCAACGCTGTGCATAAGCTGGGCATTACCCCGGATGTTGAAGTGGAGCTTGCTGAGGGCGATAACGGCATGCACGAGCTGGGAGATCTGACAGATGCCCAGTTGGCCAAGGCACTGGAAGTTATGCAGAAAAAACTCGCAAAGTAAATAGATTTACATCAAGAAAAGTGTGCAGATGATACAAATGTATCCTGCACACTTTTCACTTGTGAAAAAATCGTTTATAATAAAAATGTCAGGTGGCCAAAGCCTAGCGGCAACGTGCGGCAGAGGGACTGACACGAATGCTTCCTGATTGACGGCTGAGGGCAACCAAGGCCAAAGATGGGAAAGGAGGATGGGCGATGCATCATAGGCTTTACGGGTAGCAGGGCTTTGCTTTGCTATCTTTTTTTCGTAAGGAGGCCGCACGATGAGCGAGGTTCGGCTGGGATTCGTAGGGATCGTGATGGAACAGAGGAGTCAGGCGGAAAAGGTCAATCATATCCTGTCCCAATACGGGGCACTGATTCGGGGACGCATTGGTGTGCCGGATCAGCAGAGCGGCATGGGCGTCATTGGCCTTATTGTTGAAGGCAGCAATGATCAACTTGGCGCCATGACAGGGAAGCTGGGAAACATTCAAGGCGTTACCGTCAAGAGTGCGCTGACAGGAAAAACAACAACGAAAACAGCGGATGAAGGAGAGAAGAGAACATGATGAAGAAGCTTGTAAGTCTGGCATTGGCCTTGCTGATGATGGTGTCACTAACCCTTTCTGCTACGGCAGAGGAGGCCGTTCGCATTGTGACCTTGAAGGGGCCAACAGGCATTGGCATGGTGAAAATGATGAACGACAACGACGGTACCTATGCCTTTACCTTGGCAGGGGCACCGGATGAAGCAACCGCCGCCATTGTCAGCGGATCGGCGGATATTGCGGCTGTTCCGACCAATTTGGCCGCGACCCTCTACCAGAAAACCAACGGCAATGTGCAGCTGCTGGCACTGAACACGCTGGGCGTGCTGTCCATTATGGAGCTGGGGGATACCATTCATACCGTGGAGGATCTTGCCGGGAAGACCATTTACGCTTCCGGTCAGGGTGCAACCCCTGAATATGTGCTGAATTACATTCTGGATGCCTATGGCCTAACGGATCAGGTGACAGTGGAATACAAGGCTGAGCATGCGGAATTGGCCACTTTGGCAGCAGCCGGAGAGGTTACCATTGCCATGCTGCCGGAACCCAACGTAACCAGCGTGCTGATGCAGAACAGTGATTACCGCATTGCACTGGACGTGACCGAACTATTTGCCGAAGCCGCTGAGAAGAAAGGTGAATCCGCAACCATGTCCATGGGCTGCGTGATTGTGCGCAAGGAATTTGCTGAGCAGCATCCTGACAAGGTTGCAGCTTTCATGGAAGCCTACGATGCGAGCGTCGCCTTCGTTACCGAAAACGTGGAGGAAGCCAGCCAGATGGTGGAGGCGCAGGGCATCATGCCTAAGGCGGCTGCGGCAGCAAAGGCCATTCCTAACTGCCACATTGTCTTTATTACCGGGGAAGCCATGAAAACCGCCATTGAGCCCTTTTTCCAGATCCTTTACAATGCAAACCCCAAGTCGGTAGGTGGTGCATTGCCGGCTGATGATTTCTACTACATGCCCTGATCTATGAAGATTCAAAAGATTCTGCGAAAATTGTTCCCGTTGCTTTTCTGGCTGGGTGTTTGGGTAGCTGCCTACTTGGCCACCGGTCAGGAATTGCTGATTGCATCCCCTGTCTCCGTCATGAAGCGGTTTGCCTTTGTGACGGAGGCAGCTTTCTGGCGCTGCGTGGGCATGAGCCTATATCGGGTTGCCATGGCCTACGTGCTGGGGATCGTCATTGCTTGCGTTCTTGCGGTGCTTTGCCACCTGTGGCAATGGGTTGATGACTTGGTTCGCCCTGCGCTGGCAGTGATTCGGGCGACACCAGTGGCGTCCTTTATCATTCTTGCACTGGTGTGGCTATCCTCTTCCAATGTGCCGATTCTCACCGGGATGCTCATGGTCGTCCCGGTGGTCTTCTCCAATGTGAAGGAAGGCATAGATGCCACAGATCCGCAACTGCTGGAGATGGGGAAACTTTTTCAATGGAGCCGGTGGAAGATTTTCCGGCGAATCATCATTCCTTCCGTAAAGTCTACCTTTCTGGCGGCCTGTGAGGCCTGCGTGGGGCTGTGCTTCAAGGCAAGCATTGCGGCGGAAGTTATCGGCACACCCAAGAACGCTATCGGCACCCAGCTGTATAGCGCAAAGATTTATCTGGAAACGGACACCCTCATGGCGTGGACGTTGGTGGTTATTTTGCTGAGCATGGGCATTGAAAGGCTGCTTCGCTGCATCATTCGAGGAGGTGAAAAGCGTGTCCATCATCCTTGAAGGTGTGCAGAAATCCTTCGGTGATAAGCAGGTGATCCGCAATGCTTCCATGACCATCGAGGCAGGGGAGCGGATATGCTTTTTTGGCCCTTCCGGCTGCGGCAAGACGACGTTGCTTTGGCTCATCTGCGGGCTGGAACAGTCGGATAAAGGCAGCATTCGCCTTCCGGCTGACCTTCGCTGGTCATGTCATTTTCAGGAGGATCGCCTACTTCCGTGGTATACGGCAGCGGAAAACATCGCCCTTGTGACCAAAGATGATCCGGCTGCTTGGCTGGAGCGGGTTCATCTTCGGGAAGCATGCAACTTGTACCCGGATGAATTGTCCGGCGGTATGCGCAGGCGTGTGTCCCTTGCACGTGCTCTTGCCCATGAAAGTGATGCCCTTGTGCTGGACGAGCCTTTACGGGAGCTGGATGCAGCCACAGCAAAAGCCATGCTTCAACTGATTGATACCTCCGTAGGTAATCGGACGCTGCTGCTGGTTACTCATGACCCATCACAAGCAGAAGCCCTCCACTGCCGCATGATCACAATGCCCTTGTGATTTGCACGAAAATCTTAGGAGCATAGACTGATGAGAAGAAAATCATGGTTTCTTGTTCTGCTGGTTCTGACACTGCTGGTCAATTCCCTTCCTGTGAATAGCCAAGCGGAAGGCACTTTCTATCAACCGCTGGAAAATGCGGATATGGATTATTACGATGCGTCCTCACGCTGGTCTTTTGCACGGAGCATGGAAACTGAACACTACTATATTTTCTGGGAAGAAGCTTTTGGCGATGATCCGAACGGCGAAAAGGTGCCGGAAGCACTTCGGGTCGATGTGCAGGATCTGGCGGAAAAGCTGGAGACTTTCTATGCAACCGAGACAAAGACATTGGGCTTTGATGACATTCAAGCTATAAACGGCTATAAGCTGCAAGTGTACCTGCTGTATACTACGGATTGGGTGGCGACAGGCTCCGGGTATGATAATCAAATCGGTGCTCTATGGGTGTCACCCTCCACATGCCAGCCGGTGGGATCAGTCATTGCGCACGAGGTGGGGCATTGCTTTCAGTACCTGGTGTATTGCAGGCAGCTGGCGGAAGGACAGGAAGACAATAACGCAAGGGGCTTTCGCTACAGCTATCAGAATGGTTTGGGAAATGCGTTCTGGGAGCTTAGCGCACAGTGGCAGTCGTGGCAGGACTATCCTGAAGAGCAGTTCACGGACTATGAAATGGAAACATGGTTCGAGAACTATTTCCGCTCCTTTGAAAACGAATGGACACGGTATCAGAACTACTGGCTGATTACTTACTTCGCTGAAACCTATGGAACGGACTGGCTCAGTACCATTTGGAAAGCAAGCAGGGCGGATGAAGATGCACTTGCTTGTCACTTGCGTGTCAACCTACATGGGGACTTGGAACAACTGTACCGGGAACTTTACGACTATGCAGCGCATGCCGTCACCTTCGACTTTTCCTTTGCAAGGCCGTATACTGCCGATTGGCAGGGGCGGTATGATGCTGCCCTATGTGAAACGGGGGATGGTTGGCAGCAAATCACCTATGCCAATACGCCGGAAGCTGGAGGCTTCTCAGCAGTGAAGCTGGCAATCCCAGAGAACGGCGTGCTGCAAATCGATTTCGAGGGCATCCAGCCCGGTTCTACCTTGGCGGAGGATGATCCGAGGCTTTGTATCACAGATGCATCCGGCAATACGGAGACTGTCCACACCTACAATGCATGGGATGGAACGGCAGGGTGGCGATATGGCGTTGTTGCGCTCCTTGCTGAGGGCAGTCGTGATTATTCACCCATGTACAGCGATGAAAAGGGGAGTATCACCTACACGGTCCCGGAGAACACAGAACTGCTGTATTTTGTGGTGCTCGGCGCACCGGAGACCTATGTGCCTCATGTTTGGGATGAAACGGAAAAGACGGACGTGCAAATGCCTTATCGCTTTCGCATTGTGCAGTAAAGTGAAAGGGTCGAAATGAATAACAAAGCGTGAAGGAAGCATCACTGTTTCCTCCACGCTGCTTTATACGGTTTTAGATTTTGCCATTACTTGCGGTTGACGATTTCATCCTTCACCTTGGCGGCAAAATCATCCAGAGACATGACAGTCGTCTGGTCGGTATCCCGATCCCGGACGGAAACCGTTCTGTCGGCGATTTCCTTTTCGCCGATGATCAGCATGTAAGGCACACGATCCACCTGACGGGCATAGCGAATCTTGTAACCAATCTTCTCATTCCGGTCATCCAAAGCAACCCGTACCTTCTGGTCACGGAGTGCTTCATAAACTTCCTTGGCATAGTCCATGCTCTTGTCGGACACGGGCAGAACCTTCACCTGCACAGGTGCCAGCCAAGTGGGGAACTTGCCTGCAAAGTGCTCGGTCAGGATGCCGATGAACCGCTCGATGGAGCCAAAGCACACACGGTGAATCATGATCGGGCGCTTACGGGTGCCGTCCTCAGCCACATATTCCAGACCGAAGTTCAGCGGCATCTGGAAGTCCAGCTGAATGGTACCGCACTGCCAGGTGCGTCCCAGGCTGTCACGGAGGTGGAAGTCGATCTTGGGGCCATAGAATGCGCCATCGCCTTCATTGACGATGTAGTTCATGCCCAACCGCTCCAGAGCGGTCTTCAGACCGTTGGTTGCATCTTCCCAATCCTCATCGGAACCCATAGAGTTTTCGGGACGGGTGGACAGCTCTACAAAGTAATCAAAGCCAAACTTGCTGTATACCTGATTGATCAGGTGGACAACGCCGGCAATTTCTTCCGGGATCTGCTCACGGGTCATGAAGATGTGGGCATCGTCCTGCGTGAAGCAGCGCACACGGAACAGACCGTGGAGGGCACCCTTCAGCTCGTGACGGTGCACAATGCCCAGCTCGCCCACACGCATGGGCAGTTCACGGTAGCTGTGGGGCTGGCTGCGGTAAACCATCACGCCGCCGGGGCAGTTCATGGGCTTGATGCAGTAGTCTTCCCCGTCGATCTTGGTGGCATACATGTTGTCCTTGTAGTGATCCCAGTGGCCGCTGGTCTCCCACAGGTGACGGTTCATGATCAGAGGCGTGGAAACCTCCACATACCCGGCCTTGGTGTGAATATCACGCCAGTAGTCGATCAGGGCATTTTTCAGTGCCATGCCGTTGGGCAAGAAGAAGGGGAAGCCGGGGCCTTCATCGCAGAGCATGAACAGACCCATTTCCTTGCCGATCTTGCGGTGATCCCGCTTCTCGGCCTCTTCCATCATCTTCAGATACTCTTCCAGCTCTTCCTTGGTGCGGAAGGCAATGCCGCTGATGCGGGTGAGCATCTTATTGTTCTTGTCATTCTTCCAGTATGCGCCGGAAAGAGCCGTCAGCTTGAAAGCCTTCAGCGCCTTGGTGTAGCACAGGTGAGGACCTACGCACATATCGGTGTAATCGCCCTGCTGGTAGAAAGTCAGCACAGCGTCTTCCGGCAGGTCAGCAATATGCTCCACCTTGTAAATCTCGCCCTTTTCCGTCATCATCTTCACAGCCTCTTCACGGCTGAGTGCATAGGGCTTGATGGGCAGGTTCTGCTTCACGATGGCCTGCATTTCCTTTTCGATGGCAGGCAGATCTTCATCGGAAAGCTTTACATCGCCCAAGTCGATATCGTAATGGAAGCCCTTCTCCGTAGCGGGACCATAGGCGAAGTGAGCGTCAGGGTACAGGTGCTTCACAGCCTGGGCAAGAATGTGGGCGGCAGTGTGGCGAATCACGTGCAGCTCTTCGTCAGCCGGGCATTCGTCCACATGACCGTCGTTGTAGATGACCTTCATTGGATGTTCCTCCTCCTGTATGCGTCACAAGCCGGGCCTTGGTGCTTTTCATAAAAGAAAAAGACACTCGTCCCTTATGCGGGGACGAATGTCTGTGCATCCGCGGTTCCACCCTGCTTGTTTTGTAACCACTCTTCATGCTCTATCGTGCATGAGCCGCCCAATGTCCGCAGATGGTATCCAACGGCTGCTTGTGATGCCTGCTTTCAGCCTGCGGCAGGCACTCTCTTGACACAGCTGCACCGGGGACGTGTTCCGCTTCATCCATCGGGAATGTCACAAGTATACGCCTTTCCCAAGAAGTTTGTCAACGGGGAAAGAAAAAGAAAATCCGGGATTATGACCAAAGAGCTTTCATGAAAACGGGATAAGCATCATGGCAGATGTTCACGATGCGCAGCAAGGCCTCGTAGCAGATTTCATCAACGTCATGCTTGCGGAAGATGCAGTCCATTTCCACCTGAATGGTGTTGTCATCCGGGTCAAAGCAAAACTTTGCAAAGCGATATTCGTTGTTGATTTGATTGACGGCCGTCAGCATAACGGGAATCTTTTCGGCAGGAACCTTTACTAGATTGAACACCCGCAAGCTTGCATGCTCATCGTCGTGGTCGAAGAAGAAGGTAACGGTAACATCCACCTGCTCACCGGCGAAGGTAAGCTTCACCACATCGGAAGCAGATTCAGCATCAGCGTCATGCACGAAAGTGTAGCGGAGGCTTTTTGCGTCCAAATAGGCAAGGAACTGTTTTGTGGTATCATGCATAGTATCACCTCGATAACGTTTTTGCTGATTCCATTTTATCTTGCTGTTCGAAGCGTGTCAAGATTTGAATAGGCAAGGTCATGACATTGTGCGCAGGATTTCCAACTGTGCTTTTTGTTCGTTTTGACACATCAAGTCTTCCATGCTATAATAATTCAGTTAAAGTGCCAGGGAAGCAGGCTTATCGTCTGCATTTCCTGCAAAGCCTGTGCAGACGGGAAGTGAGGCCAATGTTCTGGAAGAGACGGAAACCCAGTATGACGGACGGCGTCATTGACCTCATTCCGTTGTCCCTATATCCGCCGGATGAGGCCATGGGCTTTGGCGATAATTATGATTATATGATCGTGCCCCATGGTACCAGGCGGGAGGCGGGACGAATCAATCTTCGCCTCGGCGAAAGCGAGTGTGTCTATTATTTCGGGCACATTGGCTATCATGTGGACTTAGGTTTTCAAGGAGATCACTTTGCCAGGCGTGCCTGTGAGCTCCTTCGGGATGTCATTATCGGTGCCGGGAAAAGCAGCGTGGTGATTACCACGGATCCGGATAACTGGCCTAGTCGCCGCACTTGCGAGGGTTTAGGCTGCGTGATGGAAAACATCGTCCACGTGCCGGAGGAAATCCAGCAGCGGTGGGAGATTAGCGCGGTGAAGTGCCGCTATATTTGGCGGATGGATAGCACAAAGCGTCCTATTCCGTCTCAATCACTCAAATGGTTGGAGGAATACCATGGAAGCGACAGCTTCAGGGGTTAAGATTCATTATACATTAAGCGGACAGGGAACGAAACGGGTGGTGCTGCTCCACGGGTGGGGATGCGAAATCAAATTGATGCAGCCTGTAGCAGATACACTTCAGCAGGACATGCAGGTGCTTTGCATCGATTTCCCTGGCCACGGGGCAAGCAGCCGTCCGCCGGAGCCTTGGGGCGTTCCGGAATATGCGGCGTGCCTGAAGGAGCTGCTTCAGCAGTTGAACTTTCTGCCTTGCGCAGCGGTTGCCCATTCCTTCGGCGCACGGGTTGCCATTTACCTGGCCAGTGAAGATCCATCTGCATTTACCAAACTTGTTTTGACCGGTGCTGCTGGCATCAGAGCGCCTCAAAGTGAGGAAAGCAAGAAGCGTTCCGTACAATTTCAGCGGCTGAAGGGATTGTGCGAAGGCTTGAAAAAAGCGAAAGTATTTGGCACACTTCCGGATAAGGCAGAGGACGCTTTGCGCAAAAAGTACGGCTCGGCAGACTATAACGCCCTGGACGAAGAGATGCGCAAAACCTTTGTCAAGGTGGTCAATCTGGACTTAACGGATCGGCTGCCTAAAATCATGCAGCCTACCTTACTCCTTTGGGGCACAAAGGATACGGCAACGCCTCTGTGGATGGGAAAAAAAATGGAGGCGCTGATCCCGGATGCCGGATTGGTGGAGCTGGAAGACGGAACCCATTTTGCCTATCTGGAGCAGTGCGGAAAGTTCTGCACCATTGTCCGCCACTTTTTACTGGAGGATTGACGCATGACACCTGACGATTGGTTTGAGATCCTTGGCATAGCGGCAGGCATGGTGCTGTCCATGCGCAGTCTTGTGCATTATTTTCAGTTGGAGAGTTATCAGTTTCCTGGCTACTTCCGCACCTTGAAGCGAAACATTCAGCGAGCCTTACTGCCGGGTGTACTGCTTGCGGCTGTGGCCGGCATCATGACTTTGTTAGGCATGGCCATGGGCAGTGGGATTGTGGCAAAACTGCTGTACATGGTACTGACCGTGGCAGCAGGCCTTGGCATTTATCGTACGCTGAAGGATAAAAAGGCAAAGAAGCCTTTACACATGACACCTCGGGTGAAGCGGCTTTATGCTGTGTCGGCAGTGGTGTTTCTGCTGCTAAGCTGGGGCATGACGGCGTGCTTTGGAGCACAGTGGCTATGGGCTGTCCCGCTGCTTTTGCCGATTTGGACAGCTCTTGCCGGACTTCTCGCCTGGCCCATTGAAAAGCTGATTAGCGAGATGTATTTCCGGGATGCCCAGCGCAGGCTGAAGGAACGGCCGGACTTGATCAAAATCGGCATTACCGGCAGCTATGGCAAAACCAGCGTGAAGTTTATCCTTGGCACGCTGCTGAGCGAAAAGTATCAAACCTTGGTGACTCCTTCCAGCTTTAATACGCCCATGGGGGTTACCAAGATCATCCGCACCAAGCTGCAGCCTGCTCATCAGGTTTTTGTTGCGGAGATGGGTGCCCGGCACGTGGGGGATATTAAGGAAATGTGCCGCTTGGTACATCCGACCTATGGCGTGCTGACTTCCGTGGGTCCTCAGCACTTGGATACCTTCAAAACCATTGATCGTATTAAGAAGACGAAGTATGAATTGATGGACGCTGTGCCGGAAGGCGGTTGCTGCTTCTTTCAAAACGACGGTGCCATCTGCACGGAACTGTATGAAGGTACAACGAAAGAAAAGCGGCTGTGCAGCTTAAAGCCGGACAGCCGAGCAGACGTGTGGGCAGAGGATATTACCGTATCGCCTGCAGGTAGCAGCTTCCTTCTGTGCACCAAGGAAGGAAAGACCCCTTGCACAACGAAACTCCTGGGTGAGCACGGTATTCAGAACATTCTCCTTGCGGCAACGGTATGCTTCCATCTAGGATTAACGGCAAAGCAGATTGCTCGGGGCATCGGCAAGGTGCAGCCTGTGGAGCATCGCTTGCAGCTCCTGCCACAGCAGGGAGGCATGACGGTGATTGATGATGCCTTCAATAGCAATCCCAAGGGTTCGGCGGCAGCTTTGCAGGTGCTGGCTGCCTTCCCGGGACGGCGCATCATCATTACCCCCGGCATGGTGGAACTGGGACAAGGGGAAGAAGACTACAACCGTGAATTCGGCCGTCTTATGGCGAAAGCTGCGGACGTTGCCTTCCTGGTGGGCAAGAAACATACAGAACCGATTGTGGAGGGGCTTCGGGAGGCGGGCTTCCCGGAGGAGAATCTGCATGTGGTCAGCAACTTGACAGAGGCCACAACGCTTTTGCACCAGCTTGGCAGAAGCGGCGATGTGGTACTGTTTGAAAATGATCTGCCGGATAATTATTCCGAACAGTGACAGCGGAGGAAATATGAGCAAGACACAGTTGGGCGTCATCTTTGGCAGCAGAAGCTGTGAGCGTGAGGTAGCCATCATCAGCGCGGTGCAGCTGATGAACGCGGTTGACACCGAGAAGTACGATGTCATTCCTGTTTACATTGACGAGAAGGGTGTTTGGTATACCGGCAGTGCCCTGCGGAAGATTGAAACCTTCCAGCATTTCAGCCCAGACATGGCCGGCGTGGAGCAAGTGACTCTGGACATGACGGCAGGCAGCGGTGCTCTGATGGCAGACCGTCCCGGCAAGGGATTGTTCGGTCACCCCACCCGTGTGCTGGCTGCCCGACTGCAGGTGTGCGTCATTGTGATGCACGGCCTTCACGGGGAGGATGGCACGCTGCAGGGCATGCTGGAGTTGGCTGACTTGCCTTATACCTCCACCGGGGTTGCAGGCAGTGCCATCGGCATGGATAAGATCATGATGAAGCAGTTCTTCAAGGGAGCTGACCTTCCGGTACTGCCTGGCACTTGGTATACCCGTTCCGGGTGGGAAAAGGGCAAGGACAGCATCCTTACGGATGTGGAGGAAAAACTGGGGTATCCGGTTTTCGTGAAGCCGGCAAACCTGGGCTCTTCCATTGGTGTCAGCCGGGCAGATAACCGGGAAGGCTTGATTGAAGCATTGGATCTTGCCTTTGATTATGATCGCCGGGTCTTGGTGGAAAAGGGACTGGACAAGCCGCTGGAGCTGAACTGTTCCGTGCTGGGCTATGATGATGACGTGCAGGCTTCGCCTATTGAGATGCCTGTGCTGTCTGCTGGGGACAATATGCTGGACTTCTCGGAAAAATATCTGCGGAACGGCGGCAGCAAGGGCATGGCCAGCCTGCAGCGGCTTCTTCCGGCACCCATCGAGGATTCCCTTCGGGAGGAGATTCAGCGCCTGAGCTGCGAAATTTTCCGTATGCTGGACTGCAAGGGCGTGGTGCGGATTGACTATATGTTCGACCGTGCCAGCGAGAAGCTGTTCATTACGGAAATCAATACTATTCCCGGGTCGTTGGCTTTTTACCTTTGGGAAAATGCCGGCGTAAAGTATAAGCAGCTGATCGACCGCATGGTTCAGTACGCATTGCGTGCCCATGAGGATAAGAACATGTGCAATTATGCATTCACATCCAACATTCTTTCCAGCGTCAAGCTGGGCGGCACGAAGGGTGCGAAAGGAAGCAAGCTGTGAAAAACAACGATCGTCGGTATGATGCTTACCGCAGGCCGGAGGATCGGCAGCAGCCCTACGGTTCACAGGATGCATATGGGTATGATGATGCCTACGGCTATCGAAATGATCAGGGAGCACCCTATAACGATGGCTACGGCGATCCTGCCTATGGACAGCAGCCTTACGGCAACCAAACCGGCGGATATGATGTCCAGCCGTATGATGGAAACAATGGTTATGACGATCCAAATGGTGCACCAACGTACGAAGAACTGTACGGTCCGGATCCGGATGATCCGCCGCCTCAGTTTGACGAAGCGTGGCTAGATCAGCCGGATAAGTTCGAGCCCCAGGTTATTGCTACCAACAGCACCGTGCGGCTGACCTGCACCTTGGCCTCCATGATGGGGCTGTTCGGCTTGTTCCTGTGCTTTGCAGAGAAGAAGAGTAACGCCATTCGCCATTTTGCTCGGCAAAGCGCAGGGCTGATGATTGCGCATCTGGTCTGTGGGCTGATCCTTTTCCTGATCGGAACCTTACTTGGCACCATTCCACTGATGGGGTTCCTGATTCATTTGGTATGCTGGCTTTGCTACATTGCTGTGTTCATCACCATGGTGTGCATGAAGGTGCGGATGATGCTTTTCGCATGGCGGGGCTGGCGCTTTACCTTGCCTGTCATCGGCAAAAAGCTGGAGAAGATGGACTGATTTTTGTATCGCGAGAAGAAAGAAGGTTGATTATGCACCTGGAGGATATTCATAGTCCGCAGGACATAAAGAACCTGAGCTATGGGGAGCTGGAGATACTAGCTAAGGAAATCCGCAAAGAGATTGTGGATACCGTCTCCAAACGGGGCGGACATTTGGCATCTAATCTCGGCGTGGTGGAATTGACCATGGCACTTCATCGTGTTTTTGATACACCACAGGATAAGATTGTTTTCGATGTGGGGCATCAAAGCTACGTCCACAAGCTGCTGACGGGGCGGTACAATCTTTTTCATACTCTGCGAGGATTTGGTGGGCTCAGCGGTTTCCCGAAGCGGAATGAAAGCGAATACGATGTATTCGAGACAGGACATGCCTCCACGGCCATTTCGGCGGCACTGGGGCTTGCCCGGGCTCGGGATCTTCTCGGGCAGGATCATCATGTGATTGCCGTTGTGGGCGACGGTGCCTTAACCGGCGGACTGTGCTATGAGGCGCTCAATGATGCAGGCAATTCGGAGACTCGGCTGATTGTGATCCTGAATGACAATGAAATGTCCATTGCGCCGAATGTGGGAGCCTTGTCCCGGCACTTGACAGACATCCGCATCAGTAAAGGCTGGACAAGCGCAAAAAAGAACGTGAAGCAGCATCTGGAAAAGCTGCCGAAGGTCTACCGCATTACCAAGAGAGCCAAGGATATGATCAAGTCCATTTTTGTGGACGAAGGTTTCTTCAGCGCACTGGGTTTTCATTACTTTGGCCCTATTGACGGGCATGATTTGAAAAGTCTGGAGCACACCCTGAAGCTTGTGAAGGATTATGATCGGCCTGTGGTGATTCACGTGCTAACCAAGAAAGGCTACGGTTATGACAAAGCAGAGGAAATGCCGGAAGCCTTTCACGGCACACCGCCCTTTTATGTAGAAACGGGGGACGTGCGGAAAGTCAGAACCCTTCCTTCCTTCGGCAAGGTCATGGCAACGGAATTGACCGATATGGCCAAACAGGATCCGCGCATTGTGGCCATCACGGCGGCTATGCCAGCCGGTACAGGCCTCAGCATCATGGAAGAAAGCCTGCCGAATCGGGTGCTGGACGTGGGCATTGCGGAGGAGCATGCGGTCACCATGGCTGCCGGCATGGCAACCGGCGGCATGAAGCCTTATTTTGCGGTATATGCATCCTTCTTCCAGCGCAGCTTTGATCAGGTGATTCATGATGTGTGCATGCAGCATCTGCCGGTAACGTTCCTGCTGGACAGGGCAGGACTGGTAGGTGAAGATGGTGCTACCCATCATGGTGTGTACGATATGGCGAGCCTGCTGCCTATCCCGGGGATGACTGTTCTTGCACCCAGGGATTTAAGTGAGCTTCGCTGTATGATTCGCTGGTCAGGCACTTTTCATGCACCGTTGGCCATTCGCTATGGCAGACAGAGCGTGGATCTTTCCGACCATTATCCCTGCACGACGTTCACCCTTGGCACATGGGAGCAAATGGAACAAGGAAAGGATTGCGTGCTGCTGGCTGTAGGCTCCATGGTGGAGATTGCACTGGAAGTGCGGGACTTGCTGATGAAGCATCACATGGAGGCAGAGGTCATTAACTGTTCCACCGTGAAGCCGATGGACGAGACAATGCTCCGCTGCCTGGCGCAAAAACCGATGATCACCATGGAAGAACATGTGCTTACAGGTGGATTCGGCAGTGCGGTATCCTCCTTCTGCGTTAGCGAGGAATTACAGGGACCCATCATGTCCTTTGGCATTCCGGATATGTATGTGCAACACGGCAGACGGGAACAGCTGCTGAAATATTTGGGATTAACGCCGCGGCAAATGGCGCAGCGGATTCGCATCACATTGGAAGAGAGACAGAAGCATGAGTGATAAGCAGCGCGCCGATGTGGCGTTGGTAGCAAGGGGATTATGCGAAAGTCGTGAAAAGGCGCAGGCCTGCATCATGGCCGGGCAGGTATATATCGGTGAGCGGAAGGTACTGAAATCCTCCGAAAATGTCAAGCCTGAGGATGATCTGATCCTTCGTGGACCGGCACATCCTTATGCAAGCCGCGGCGGTCTGAAGCTGGAAAAGGCCATCGCCTCTTTCCATGCGGATGTACATGGGAAAGTTTGCATGGATATCGGCGCAGCCACCGGCGGATTTACGGATGTGCTGCTCCGCAACGGTGCACAGCATGTTTATGCCATTGATGTGGGCTATGGCCAGTTTGACTGGAAGCTGCGGAATGACGAACGTGTGACGCTGATGGAGCGCACCAATGCCCGGTATCTGACGCCTGAACAAGTGCCCTTGCATCCGACGGTTACGGTGATGGATGTGTCCTTCATTTCCATTAAGCTGATTCTGCCTGTGGCGGCAAGTCTGATGGGGGAGAATGGATGCTTCTATACGCTGATCAAGCCCCAGTTTGAGGTGGGTAAGGATCGGGTAGGCAAGAAGGGGGTTGTCCGGGAAGCCTCCTTGCATGAAGAAGTGCTGAACGATATTGTAGCCTTTGCGTCAAGCTTTGGCTGGCAGGTGCAGGCGTTGGACTTCTCACCCATTACAGGGCCTGAGGGGAATATTGAATTCCTGGGCATGATTACGGCCAAGAAGTCCGAGCAGGAGGTGTGCACGCCGGAGATGGTGCACGATTTGGTACAGAGAGCCCATGAAGCTATGAAAAAATAATACAGACATGCATGAATATACTTGCATGAATATTCGACTTATGCTATAATCTTATCAGATGCGTACAAGCGCACTTTGATGAGGAGGACGAACATGAAGACAGTCCGTCAGGTTGCCATTTTGGATATTATTGCGAAGCAGGATATCGAAACTCAAGAAGATCTTGCAGAAGCACTTCGCCGGCACGGCATTCGGGTTACCCAGGCCACGGTTTCCCGGGATATCAAGGAGCTGCGTCTCCTGAAGGTGCTGACGCCTGCCGGAACGTATAAGTATGCTACGGCAGACAAGGCAGAAAACGGACTGTCTGAGCGGTTTGTCCGCATGCTGGCGGAATCGGTGCTGTCGGTGAGCAGTGCCAACAACCTTGTGGTGGTGAAGACCCTGTCCGGGAGCGCCAACGTGGCGGCAGAAGCACTGGACAGCATGCATTGGCCGGAGGTGCTTGGCACCTTGGCAGGGGACAATACCATTCTGCTCATTATCCGCTCCAATGAGGAAGTGCCGCTGGTAACCTCCCGCATTCATGAAATGATGAAGTGATTGCCCCGGAAAGGAGACTGTCATGATCCTGAATCTGAGCATACATGATTTGGCGCTGATTGCGTCGCTGAACATGGAGTTTCAGCAGGGTCTCCATGTCATGACAGGCGAAACTGGTGCCGGCAAATCCATTGTGGTGGATGCAGTGAATCTGGTGCTGGGCGGACGGGCAGATCGGGATCTGATCCGCACAGGCAAGGAAAAGGCCTGGGTGGAGGCAACCTTTGATATTTCGGATAATCCGCAGGCGCAAGAAATGCTGAACAAGCAGGAGCTTGAGGCTGAAGGTCATGTGCTGACCCTGTATCGGGAAATCAGCCGAAGCGGAAGAAATCTGTGCCGGGTTTGCGGCGTTGCCATGCCGGTCAGTTTTTTGAAGGAACTGGCGGTTCTCTTGATGGATGTGCACGGTCAGCATGAGCATCAGTTCCTGATGGATCCGACCATGCACCTGGCTTTTCTGGACAGGGCAGGGGATGAGCATCATGAGCAGCTTTTATCCCAGGTGGCGGATGCCCAAAGTGCGTTCCTTGCCAACCATCGCCAATATGCCCATCTTGTGCGGGAAAATGAGCAGAAACATTACCGCATGAACGAACTGAAGCAGTCCCTTGAGGAGCTGAAAAAAGCCGGACTGAAGCCAGGGGAAGAGGCGTCATTGACTCAGGAGCGAGATCGCTTTCGCCATGCAGAGAAAATCATTGCCGCTGTGCAGACGGCCTACGGGGCTGTTGCTGCCGGTGAAGACAATGCGTCCCTTTTGACACGGCTGAAAACGGCGACCGATGCCTTGAGGGGGCTGACGGAGCTCGGAGAGCCTTATGCTTCCTTGGCATCTCGGTGCGAGGCCACTTATTATGAATTGCAGGAGATTGGCTACGACTTGGCTAGCATGGCGGAAAGCAGTGATTTCGATCCACATCGGGCGGAGCAGGTAGAAAATAGGCTTGATCTCATTCATCGGTTGGAACGCAAGTATGGCGATACCATTGAAGCGGTGCTGCATCGTCAGGAGGAAATGCAGGAGGAATTTGATCGCTTTTCTTCCATGGATCAGCAGGTGGCAGAAATGGGTCGGGAACATAAGCGGCTGCTGGCTGAATATCGTGCCTTGGCACGGCAGCTGACAGCATCCCGGCATGAATTGGCAGCTGTGTTTGAAAAACGGATGATGCAGCAGTTGCAGGATCTGGGCATGGAGAAGACACGCTTCTCCGTTGCTTTCCTGGAGCGGGAAAAGCAGCTGATGCCCCAGCCGAACGGGGATGATCAGGTGGAATTCATGATTTCCCCCAACCCAGGCGAACCGTTGAAGCCGCTGGCGAAGATTGCTTCCGGCGGCGAGCTTTCCCGGCTGATGCTGGCCATTAAGTCTTTGGAGGCGGAAAAGGGCGGCGTGGGCTGTATGGTTTTCGATGAAATCGACACCGGTATCAGCGGCCGCATGGCTCAGGTTGTGGCAGAAAAGATGGCAGCTATTGCCCGCAGCCGACAGGTGATTTGTGTTACCCATCTTCCGCAAATTGCCGCCATGGCGGATCATCAGTTCCTGGTAGAAAAAAGCGTTGCAGACGGTCGCACAAGCACCAATGTGCGGATGTTGTCCCATGAAGAGCGAATCAATGAGGTTGCTCGGATGCTGGGCGGCGGAACAGAAACACTGGATTCTGCTAAAAGCCATGCCGCAACCATGTTGGACAATGGAGAGAAGATTAAGCATAACATGTGAAAGAAGCAAGACCGTGCGAAATAAAATTCACACGGTCTTATTTCTTTTCACGGCAAATGGGTCGAAAAAAGTTACTAGATAAGAAAAAACACTGTACGAACAGGGTGAAAATATGCTATAATAAGTTCGTGTGATTTTCCTGATGTTGATCAGGCATTTTAACATACAAGCTGGAAGGGGGACTTTTGTCCGTGTTTGGAACGCGTCTGTTTCCCGGCGGAATCCATCCCCATGAGGGGGAAAACGGCAAGGCTGTTAATGGCGGAAATGCCATTGTCGAGCTGGCCGCACCGCCGCGGGTTGTCATTCCGCTGTCGCAGCATATTGGTGCACCGGCAAAGGCAACAGTCAATAAAGGAGACTTGGTCAAGATTGGCCAGGTGATTGGTGAAGCCGGGGGATTTGTATCCGCACCGGTGCATTCGTCTGTGTCCGGTAAGGTAGTGGCTGTGCAGAATTGCGTGCTGGCCAATGGCTGTGAATCGCTGGCTGTGGTCATTGATAATGACTATCAGGATACCTGGGTGGAGCTTACGCCCTGCGACCATCCTGAATCCCTGACCAAGGAAGAGCTGGCGAAGATTGTCCGGGATGCCGGCATTGTGGGCATGGGCGGTGCTACCTTCCCCACGGCTGTCAAGCTGTCTCCTGCGCCGGGCAAGACCATTGAAAAGCTGATCATCAACGGTGCTGAGTGCGAGCCTTACCTGACGGCGGATCATCGCCTGATGCTGGAGAAGGCAGCTGAGATCATCGATGGTCTTCACCTGATGATGCTGGCACTGGACGTGAAGGAAGCCTTCATCGGCGTTGAAAACAACAAGCCGGATGCCATTACGGCATTGCAGTCCGCTGCCGCTAATGTAGAAGGCATTACCGTGAAGGCACTGCCTGTTCGCTATCCCCAGGGCGGTGAAAAGCAGCTGGTCTATGCCATTACCAAACGAAAGGTTCCCTGCGGTGGTCTGCCCTTGGACGTGGGCTGCGTGGTTTGCAACGTGGGCACGGTGTACGCTATTGATCAGGCGATCCGCAAGGGCATGCCCCTGATTCATCGGGTGACGACGGTGGGCGGCTTGGTAAATAACCCCGGTAACTTCCTCGTGCGGGTGGGCACGCCGGTGGAAGCTCTGATTGAAGCTTGCGGCGGCATGAAGGCCAACGTAAAGCAGTTCATTTACGGCGGACCCATGATGGGCATGGCCATCTGCCGCACGGATATTCCTGTGACCAAGGGCTGCTCCGGCATCCTTTGCCTCGGGGAAGAAGCCATGGAGCCTCAGGAGAGTGCCTGCATTCGCTGCGGCCGCTGCATCCAGGCTTGTCCCATGCAGCTGACGCCTGCCCGGATGGATGCTGCCATTCGCAACGGCAAGTACGAGGCGGCTGAGCAGTATGGTGTCATGAACTGCATCGAGTGCGGCGCCTGCACCTTTGTGTGCCCCGCCAAGCGCAGCTTGACCCAGTCCTGCCGCATGGCGAAAAAAGTGATTACCACCCGCCGCAAGCAGGCGGCTGCAAAGAAGGAGGGTTGACCTATGCAAAAATCTTTGGCTGTATCCTCCTCGCCGCATCTTCGTGCAAAAGCCTCAACGAGGCGGATTATGCAGGATGTGTGCATTGCCCTGGCTCCGGCCGGCATTGCAAGCATCGTTCTCTTCGGCTATCATGCGGCATTGCTGATTGCAGTTTCCGTGATTACGGCCGTCCTTGCCGAGTTCCTCTATGAAAAGCTGACGAAGCAAAAGTCTACCATTGGTGACTGGAGTGCTGCTGTAACCGGTCTTCTGCTGGCGTATAACCTGCCGGCTGACGCTCCGGTGTGGATTGCTGTCATCGGCAGTCTGTTGGCCATCATTCTGGTGAAGCAGATTTTTGGCGGTATCGGCAGCAACTTCATGAACCCTGCTCTGGCTGCTCGTGCCATCCTGTTCATCAGCTGGAGCGGCATTATGGCAAGCTACCCTGCAACGAAGTTTGCGGCAGATGCTACCTCCAGCGCAACGCCTCTGGCTACCTTGGGCGGCGGCACGGTGGGTGACCTGAAGCTGATGGATCTTCTGCTGGGCAACTGCGGCGGCGTGCTGGGTGAAACCTGTAAGCTGGCCATCATTGCCGGCGGCATCTATCTGCTGGTTCGCAAGGTGATTGACTGGCGCATCCCTGTATCCTTCATTGGCACGGTGTTCATCTGCTATCTGTTGAAGGACGGCGCAGAAGTTGCCCTGTATCAGATCTTTGCAGGCGGCTTGATGCTGGGTGCCTTCTTTATGGCAACGGATTACGCCACCAGCCCTGTTACCAACATCGGTAAGCTGATCATGGGCGTGGGCTGCGGCATTCTGCTGTTCGTGATTCGTGCTTATGCCTCCTATCCGGAAGGATGTAGCTTCGCGATTCTGTTCATGAACGTGGTAACACCTACCATTGATAAGTTTACCATGCCGAAACCTTTTGGGGAGGTGAAGAAGCATGGCTAAGGATCAGAAGAACAGCTTCTTCAAGGTCTTCTTAAATGGACTGATTACCGAGAACCCTACCTTCGTGCTGATGCTGGGCATGTGCCCTACCTTGGGCATTACCACGGCGGCATCCAGCGGCATTGGCATGGGCTTGGCCACCACGGCTGTGCTGGTGTGCTCTAACCTGTTCATTTCCTTGCTGCGGAATGTGATTTCCGACAAGATTCGTATTCCTGCCTTCGTGGTGGTCATTGCTTCCTTCGTGAGCATTGTGGAAATGCTGCTGAAGGCCTTCCTGCCGGATCTAAGCCAGACCCTTGGCGTGTACATTCCTCTGATCGTGGTGAACTGCATCATCTTCGCCCGCGCAGAGTCCTTTGCCTTCAAGAATCCGCCTTTGGCTTCCTTGGCTGACGGCTTGGGCATGGGTCTTGGCTTTACCTGCGCTATCACCCTGCTGAGCTGCATTCGTGAGCTGCTGGGCAGCGGCACCATCTTTGGCGTGCAGATTATGCCTGCGGCCTATCAGCCGATGGAAATCATGCTGAAGGTTCCCGGCGGCTTCATTACCCTGGGTCTGCTGCTGGTGCTGGTCAATTCCATTAAGAAGTCTGCGGCTGCCAAAAAGGCCGGAAAGGAGAAGCTGGCATGAATACCTACTTGACCATTCTGGTCGGCTCTCTTCTGGTAAACAACTATGTCATGAACAAGTTCCTCGGCATTTGCGCCTTCCTGGGTGTGTCTAAGAAAATGGACACTGCCTTCGGCATGGGCATGGCCGTGACCTTTGTTATGACCCTGTCTTCCTTGATGACCTGGCTGGTGGAGCATTACCTGCTGGTTCCGCTGGATCTGATGTACATGCGCACCATCGCCTTCATTCTGGTCATTGCCGTGCTGGTGCAGGTGGTGGAAATGGCACTGAAGAAGTACAGCTACTCCCTGTATCAGGCCTTGGGCGTTTACCTGCCCCTGATCACCACCAACTGCGCTGTGCTGGGCGTGGCTGTGCTGAACTCCGACAGCGGCTATGGCTTGGTGGAGAGCGTACTCAGCGGCTGCTGCGCTGCGCTGGGCTTCACGCTGTCCATTGTCCTCTTTTCCGGCATTCGGGAACGGTTGGCAAACAGCCATATGCCGAAGTGGATGGATGGTTTCCCTGGAGCACTGATCACTGCCGGCCTGATGGCTATTGCCTTCTCCGGCTTCGGCGGCCTCATTCAGTAAGGGTATCTTGCGAACTCAATCAATAAGGAGGACACATCGTGGAGATTTTGTATGCGGCCCTCGCGCTGGGCGGCATGGGTCTTTTGTTTGGCATCCTGCTGACGGTTGCTTCCAAGGTATTCGCAGTACCCGGAAATCCTCAGCGTGATGCCGTGCGTGAAGTGCTGCCGGGCGCAAACTGCGGCGGCTGTGGTTTCCCTGGCTGTGATGGCTGTGCCGATGCGATTGCGTCCGGCAAGGCTCCTGTAAATGCTTGCCCGGTTGGCGGTGCAGAGGTAGCTGCAAAGGTTGCCAAGATCATGGGCGTTGAAGCGGTAGACACCGGCGTGAAGAAGGTCGCTACCGTGCTTTGCCAGGGTGACATTGAGCACTGCGGCAACAAGTTCAACTATACCGGCATTCAGGATTGCGTTGCTGCATCCTTGGTTAGCGATGGCAACCGTATGTGCAAGTACGCCTGCCTTGGTCTGGGTACCTGCACCCGTGCCTGCCCCTTTGATGCGATTCACATTGATGAGCGTCTGAAGATCGCCGTGGTGGATGAAGAAAAGTGCCAGAGCTGCGGCAAGTGCGTGGCTGCCTGCCCGAAGCACGTACTGGAGCTTCTGCCTGCCCGTCAGCCTGTGCAGCTGCGCTGCCGTGCCGCTGAGCGTGGCAAGCTGGTATCCGACAACTGCAAGATCGGCTGTATTGGCTGCACTCGCTGCGAAAAAGCCTGCAAGTTTGGCGCCATTACCATGGTGAATAACCTGCCTGTCATTGACCGTGAGAAGTGCCGTGGCTGCATGATGTGCGCTGAGGCATGCCCCACCGGCGCATTGACCGCCGATTGGGACCACCGGAAGGAAGCTGTCATCGACAAGGATGTTTGCATCGGCTGTGGCATGTGCAAGCGTACCTGCCAGTTTGAAGCTGTGGCTGGTGAAGTCCGTCATCCTCATGACATTACCGATGCCTGCACCGGCTGCGGCGCCTGCGCCGAGAAGTGCCCCAAGAAGTGCATCACCATGCGTGTGCGCAATCATGTCCGTGATGCCAACGCCAAGGTGGGTACCACACCTGAAAAGGTGCTGGAAGCAAAGGAAACCAAGTAAATAACCATCAATCAAAAGCCGAGATTGAGCCATTGCGTCAGTCTCGGCTTTTTCCTATAAAAAACAAGAAAGCGAAACGGCGTATCAGGTCGTTTCGCTTTTCTTGCACTTAGCTCAGATAATCAGTGCCTGCTTCTGCCGTCGGTTCGCTTCCACCGGCGGCTCTTCCTAAATGCTGGTCAAATCGATCCACCACTGCCAGCATATCCGGCTGAATCCGGTTGCGAACCTCCGCACGAAGATTGTCCGGCACGCCATAATATGCTTCAGCCATGGCAGTGGCAATGGACGTCAGGGTATCACAGTCACCGCCCAGAGACACGGCAGTACGGAGCACATCCTCGAAGCTTGTCCCTTCAAGAAAGGCAATGATGGCTTCCGGTACAGTGCCCTGGCAGCTTGAATCAAACTGATAGGTGGGACGAATTTCCGATGCCGTACGGTTGAGGTCGTAGCCAAAGTTCTGCTCAACATAGGCCTTGATTTCTTCTTTGCTTGCGTGATGACGTGCCATGAAGATAACGCTGGCGGCAGCTTCTGCACCCTTGATCCCTTCGGGATGGTTATGGGTTACATCTGCCGTGGCAGCAGCAACAGCTCTGGTTCTTTCAATCGTGTCATACAGCCAGCCGACGGGGGACACACGCATGGCGGAACCATTGCCAAAGCTTCCGTAAGGCTGAGGATTCTCTGCATACAGCCAATAAATGAAGCGTCCGCCATAGCCTGCACGGGGATACTTTTGTCCCCAGCACTGCATGGAGCGAATCACAGCAGAACGAATCTCATCCAGTGAAGCATCCTTGGACACCTGAAGCAAACCATCTGCAATGGCAATGGTCATGACAGAGTCGTCTGAAAAACGAGAAGCCGGGACAAACAGCGGGAATACCTTGTTCTTCATTTTGAAATGATGTTCGTAAGGTTTTCCGACAATATCACCGAGAATAGCACCGTACATACAACAAAACCCTCTTTCTTTTTTATCATCCAAGGAGGTTGTCGAACCTCTTTACGACATCTAACATATCCAGCTCAATGCGATGGCGCACTTCTGCGCAGAGAGTGTCCGGCATACCGTAGAACGCTTCTGCCATAGCACAGGCAATGTCCGTCAGCGTGTCGCAATCACCGCCAAGGGACACGGCTGTCCGCATCACATCCTCAAAAGAGGTGCCTTCCAGAAAGGCCGTTATTGCCTCCGGAACAGTTTGTTGGCAGCTCTCCACATGATGATAGCTGGGGCGAATTTCATCAATGGTGCGGCTGAGGTCATAACCAAAGTTGCGAAGCACATAATGCTTGATGTCCGCTTTACTGCTGCCGGTTCGTGCCAGAAAGATCACGCTGGCAACGGCCTCCGCACCTTTGATGCCTTCCGGATGGTTGTGGGTTACGTCTGCTGTGGCAACAGATACCTCTCGAGTGCGTTCAATGCTGTCATACAGCCAGCCGGCGGCGGATACCCGCATGGCAGACCCATTGCCATAGCTGCGATAGGGCTTAGGGCTCTTGCAATGCAGCCAATACCGAAAAGATGAGCCATATCCTGCCCGGGGATACGTATTACCCCAACGATACATAGAGGAAATGACTTCCTGACGGATTTGATCCAGGCCAGCATCCTTGCCGGCGTTCATCAGGGCTTCAGCAACGGCAACGGTCATAACCGTGTCATCCGTGTAGTGGGAATTGGGCGAAAACATGGGGAAGTCCTTGGACTTGTCACCCTGATCGAATTCGAAAGGACTGCCAACAATATCTCCAAGAATGGCACCGTACATTTTGATCAACACACCCTTTCCTTTGGTTGCCTTGATCATACCGCTTTTCTTTGCAAATGTGGTCGCACGGAAAGCGACATTAGGCACCCAAGGTAGGTTGACCGTATTTGAAAAGGGTAGGATTGATCTCCGTCAAAATGTCATAATGCTTCTTCTGGATAAAATAGGTAACAATAATGTCAAACTTGCTGGAAGAGGACAGTGCCCATTCTGCTTTTTCAAGCAGCTCTGTGGTTTCGTTCATATCCAGCTGCAGCGCAATGGCTAAGGCCACGGCGGTTTTCTTTTTCGGGTGATAATCGGGATTGCAGCGGATCTTCGAGAACAGCTTTCGATCCAGATTTGCCCGGGCGTAAACCTCGGAATCCTTGAGTCCTCTGGCGTCAATCATGCGGAACAGGCATTGCTGGAAGGTTTCGCTGTTCTGGTTCAGCAAATCATCCAGCGTATCTATGCTTGATGCACTTTCACACACCACGGACTCGCCGTCAGGATGACGGCTTGCCAAAGACTCGAACATTGTCGGAAAAGATTGGTACTCATCCGCATGCTTGGCGTGGACTTCGATGTCATCAATGAAGGAAGCAACATCATCGAAAATCTTGCCCGAAAGCTCGAAAGATTCCCGGTCAAACACCACCAGCAGCACGTCCATTTCATGTTCCAGCAGAAAGGCACTGATGACCTGTATGGCGATTTGCAGCGCTTTGTCCTTCGGAAACCGATAAACTCCTGTGGCCATCAGCGGAAAGGCGATGGACTTGCAGCCAAGCTCCAATGCCTTGTTCAAGGAACGTTGATAGCAGGAGGTGAGGATGTCAAATTCTCCGGACTGCCCGTCAATCCATTTGGGGCCTATGGCGTGAAAAATGTATTTGGCCTTTAATGCAAAGGCTGGCGTTACGGCAACTTCGCCTCGTTGCAGAATGCCAATCTGCTGCCTGGCTTCAAGCAGCTGCTCTGCCCCTGCTGCTTGATAAACGGCATAATCTGTTCCGCTGCCGCAGATCGGTTGAGGATTGGCAGTGTTCACAATAGCATCTGCCTGAATCTGCGTAATATCATTACGTACGATTTGGAACGGCATAAACGCACCTCTCCATCTACGAATCATATGTTTGCTTTTATTGTAAAGGCAGATACAGAGATTGTCAAGGCAATGAAAGAGAGAAGCAGGATAAGGACTTGCGAAGAATAGTATATCCGTCTTGACAGCCCAGCTTCTTTCTTCTATAATGAATATGAACACTGTTCATATTGCTAACGTGCATATCATTTGAACAGTAAAAATCTGCTGAGGTGGGGGACTGGCCATCGCCCGCAAGCAAAGAAAGAAGGAGTATGTAATGCAGGCAGTTGTAGAAACGGCTTTTGATGCCGTTTATCTGGTATCCGTCATTACCATTGGTATCCTGATGATTCGGGGATGCAAGGGGAATCCACAATTCAAGCTTTTCGGCTGGATGGCGGTGGTACTTGGGGTAGGGGACTCCTTTCATCTGATTCCTCGTGCGCTGGCACTGTGCACTACAGGCCTTGAGCATTTCACTGTGCCACTTGGCTTGGGCAAATGGATCACTTCTGTGACCATGACGATTTTCTACGTGCTGCTTTACTACGTTTGGCGGCAGCGGTATCAGGTAAAGGGACAGCACAGTATCACAGCGGCGGTGTATGCTTTAGCAGGCATTCGCATTATCCTGTGCATGATGCCGCAAAATCAGTGGCTGCAAGCGGATTCACCGTTGTCGTGGGGGATTTACCGGAACATTCCTTTTGCACTGCTGGGGCTGATGATCATTCTGCTATTCTATCGAAGTGCAAAAGAGAGAGGTGACCATGCCTTCCGCTGGATGTGGCTTACCATCGTTCTCAGCTTCGGGTTCTATATTCCGGTAGTGCTGCTTGCCGATAAAATTCCTCTGATCGGTATGCTGATGATTCCGAAAACCTGTGCCTATGTGTGGACGGTGCTGATTGGCTATTTTGCCATGAAAAAAGAATGTGCGTAAAGGAGCGATGACCATGAAACGATACGTGAATGCTGCTATGCTGTATGCGATCCTTGCAATCGCTGGGGGCGTGTTCTACCGGGAGTTTACGAAGTTTAACGGATTCACAGCAAAAACAACGTTGAGCATTGTCCACACGCACTATTTTCTGTTAGGCATGGTTTTCTTTCTACTGCTGCTTGTACTGGAAAAGTGTTTTTCCTTCACGGATGCAAAAACGAACCGTTTGCTGGTCGCTTACCACGCCGGTTTGAACCTGACCATGGCCCTGTTCGTGGTGCGAGGAATTTTGCAGGTATTGGGTGTTACAATCTCCGACGCTACAAGTGCTGCTGTTTCCGGGATTGCTGGTATCGGTCATATCTTGCTCGGCATAAGCCTAGTGCTGCTGATCCAGCAGGTCAGGCGAAAGGTCTGCGAGCAGGGATGATGTTCCTAACGTCCGTTAAAGAAGGTAACAAAAAAAGAGGGAGCACAACGCTCTCTCTTTCTTTGCAAAGAAATGAAACGCACAGATTAGACGCGCTTGATTTCCTTGATCTTTGCAGCCTTGCCCTGCAGATTACGCAGGTAGTACAGCTTGGCACGACGCACCTTGCCGCGACGGATCACCTCGATGTGGTCAACGCGGGGAGAATGAATCGGGAACGTACGCTCAACGCCAATGCCATAGCTTACACGACGCACCGTGAAGGTCTCACGGACACCGCCGTTACGCTTTGCAATCACAGTACCCTCAAACGCCTGAAGACGTTCGCGGCTGCCTTCAACAACCTTAACCCACACACGAATGGTGTCGCCAACGTTGAAGCTGGGCAGATCGGACCGGAGCTGCGCCTGTTCGATAGAACGGATAATTTCGCTCATGGAATGTGCCTCCTTCCCTCATAGACGTTCGTGCCTAACTCATCGGTGCCAGAAGACACACAACAAAACAGTAGACAGAGGACCGCCCGTATGTCACGCCGACTATAATACCATAAATTTTGCTCCAATGCAAGCGTTTTTTAACTTTTTTGCTTGAAGCCCTGGATTAATGCACTCACGTTCCGATTGTGTACAGCGATCAAGTCCTTGACCTGCTCCACTTCCTCCTTCATCTGAAAAAGTGTCCTGTTCTCCGCATTTTGACCGTTTTGTCCATTGTATTTCGTAATCAAACGAAGTACTCTAATCACAGAAGGTGTTGTTGCGGTCAGTAGGTTAGACTTGTTCGCCTCATTAGGAGAAGCCGCAACAATGCCTCCTTTTTCGTCTGCCAGTATGGTATCCGGGAAATGATACGTGTTGTTCTTCCTGCCTGCCTGTTTCACAACCACACCGGCGTAATATTTCGTCATCTTCTTGCCTTCCTGCATCTTTACATGTGTTGCAATGATGACTGTGTCGAATCATTTTCTTTTGTGTGCGTTAAATATGCACAACGATGCTGATCACAACAATGCTCCATTCTTCGAAATTGCCGCCAGTAGGGTATTATGAACGAGCACTTCGGTAATGGTCTTTGTTTTCTTCCGTACCACTTCCCGGAAGTCCTCGCTGTCCTCGATCTGCTGCCGCATGTTCTCGTTGATCTTGTCCACCCCTTGCAGGCTGGCCAGTACCCCCGTGTCTTCCTTCAATGAAAATTGATTCTTGACATTCTTGTCCCCTTGTGCTACATTCACGTCAGAGGGGCTGTACCGCGGGTCGGTTTCGGACGTAAAGTTCTCGGCTTGTACAGAGAACGCCGTGGATAGGCCTCTCTTTTTGTTGCTCTTGTACATGGTCTGCACTCGCAGATCGTGTTTTTTATTGACCATGTACGTCACGGTCGTTGTTCTGTTGCTCTGCTCCCGCACGAATACGATAGCATCATGTCCTTCATATTCTCCTGCTTGGATTTTCGTTGCGTTCTTCACGGTCTCCGGGATATTCAGCAGATCCTCCGCCGTAATAGCCGCTTGCCCTCTCCGGTTCTCGCTTTCTTCGTTGCCGTGGGATTCTGCAATCTTCCGTACTTCATCAGCGTGCAGTGCCAGATTGTAGTTTTCAACGTCCAGCCCTGTTGCCTCCATGATGGCTGCGGCCAATCCTTCGTCAATCTTCCCGAAGTACAGCTTTTTTCTGAAGCTGTTGTCCGTCAGGGCTCTGTTGATGAAGTTCATCCCCTGCACCCTGTCGGTATACACTTCAATGTCCTTGCTGTCCTTCCAGTTCTCCAGCTCGTGGTCGCTATACTCCTTCAGGCTGTAGCGGTAGCGATTGATGCCGTCAGCTTGCGGAATTACACCATCTTCAAAATACGCATCAATGTCACGCAATACTTTCTGTGACGATGTTCCTCTGGTGTATTCTATACTCCATACAGTTGCCCCGCTGCTGCTGTCCATGTCCACAATCACTTCGCCGTCCACGCTGTTGATGTACCGGCGCAATGCCTTCCATTGCTCAGCTGTTGGCGGCACCTGTAGGTTGATACCGTTTGATTCCGGCATGATCCGAATGTTGCCCCGGCTCATGAAGTCAATCATGGCGTCTGTGCCGCTCATCTCCTCACTGTTTTCGTACACATCCAGCACTTCACGGTGATCCATTGTTCTTCTGCTTTGTCCAGCTGAAAAATCCAGCTGTTTGCCGTCCACCGTCAAGTAGCCAGTCGCTTGCCAGTCAGTTGTGGTGCCGTATTTCCGCTGTGCCGTCCTGGTTTCTTTGTCCACCGTAGCCTTTCTGTCTGTCATGCCTTCATAATCGTTTTCGCTGCTTCCTACCGTTCTTCCACCAATAACCCCTTTCAGTTGTTTTTCCATCCATCTTGCCACATCTGCGTCTGGTGCTTTTTCGTTCAGTTCGCCCTCCATGGCTCTCATATCAATCACTTTTGCAGCGTCTGTTCCCTGCTCACTTAGGAACTGCTGTGCATTGCGTACTTTCTCGGCATACGTCCCAACTTCCGCCTTTCTGCGCCGTGCAAGAATTCCGGCCGGAATTCTGCTGTTGGCGTATCGTTCATCAAATTCTGAACCAATCGTTTCTTGCAGCATTTCTGCCTGAGCTTCAATGGCTGCATCCGTTTGCATGCCTTGCAGCACATTTGCACCCACGTCTTCAATGAACCTCGTCAGCTTCTCATTGTCCCAGGTGCCATATTCCTTCGGTTTGTACTGCACCTTTATGTTGTCGCCCTTGTCTGCAAGATAGGCTGCCTTGGCCGCACTTGTCATGGCAAGCCGCTGTGCTAACTCTTTCCTGCTTCTGTTGGATTCCTTGTCCGCGTCGAACATTCTCAGCAGGCTGCTCCTTGCAAAGCTACCGTTACCGATGGTCTTCCCTAATTCATACAGCCGTTTCTCCAGCTTCTGCCGTGCTTCCGTGTTCACAGAAAATTCGGCATCTTCTTTTATTGAAAACGCATTTTGACCATTTTGTCTATTGTATTTTATAATGCTCTTTAGTATGGTGAAAATAGAGAGATTCTCTTGAGCGGTCTCCGCTTTTGCGCCCGCCTTTTGATCAAGGGAATTTCTCTTTTCTTCTGTTAAAACAGCGTCATGAATGTAGTACCGCGTATCCCCCTTCGGATTTGTCGCACAGAAACACCTACATAATAATTCTTCTCATCAAGTGTTACCTTTGCAGCAATAATTGCTGTCGGATACCCTTTGCCTTTATGGTTGTCTTCAACATGCACTATTTCGCCCTTCTCTATCACATCCTTAATTATCGGAATAAGTGCTGTCTTCCTCTGCGAAATAAAATGCACTAAGTGTCGAAGACCATCCTCCTCAATAGCGACATCGCCGATAATTGCGTTGTGCGCCACGTTCCCATTCTTTTCAAAATATTTTAGTGCTTTGGTTAGATAATCTTGTTTGAAATCATTCCCTTTCACTACTGCTACCGTGTCCATGTTGGCCACGGTCTTTTTGTTGTCCTCCAGCTGCTGCTCTG
>CAVGBO010000048.1:0-26079 GCA_963627465.1 Phocaeicola dorei | reverse complement strand
GCAGCGCTCACTGAAAAACATGAAGGTTACCATTGAACGCCAGCAGGCTGAAAATGAGACGCTGACCGCCACCTTGGAAGAGAAGGCCAACAGCATCAACGTAGGTTATCTGGCGGCGCAGATGAATATGATTCCGGCCAAAACGGTGGAAGTGATTACCGTGACGCTGCCGACAACGCAGTCTTCACAGGTGATTTCTGCCGATGAGGATGTGGTGGGCAGCGACAAGCTGGCAGCCATCCTTGGCCAATGAGACAAATGGATAGTACGCTTGCGGCCGATGATCGTCACCCGATGCACCGGCCGTTCCCGTCTAGATGCGGGCATACTTGACGATCAAGCGAACAGGATGTAAACTACAATGTGGCGAGGTTTACAATTCCTTGCCGATGGATGGCATTTGATGACGAACTGCATTGATATAGAAACATCACTGGGATGAAAAGAGGAGAAGCCAATGACGCTGAGAGAGCTCATTCAGGATGTGCCTTATGTTGTGGAAATCCAAGGCAACCTGGATATGCCCATTGGACAAATGACAGGCAATAGCAGAGAAAAGACGGAGCAAGGGCTTTTTTGCTGCTATTCTGGCGCTCGGTTTGATGCTCACCAGTTTGCGCCTCAGGCTGTGGACAACGGCTGCGTTGCACTGATGGTGGAACGGTTCCTGCCGGAGTTGGATGTGCCGCAGGTTAAGGTGAGCAACGGCCGGGCAGCGTTGGCTCGGGTAGCGGCGGCTTTCTATGGGCACCCTGCAAAGCATATGAAGCTGGTTGGCATCACGGGCACCAAGGGCAAGACTACCACCAGCTACATGGTGAAGGCCATTTGCGAGCAGGCAGGCTTTCATTGCGGCTTGATTGGCACGACCGGCAACATGATTGGTCAGAAGATGCTGAAGAGCAACCTGACCACCCCTGATCCCATTGAGTTGCAGAAGACCCTACGGATGATGGCGGATGACGGGGTGCAGGTGGTAAGCATGGAGGTTTCTGCCCATGCCATTGATCAGCGCAGACTGGACGGCATGACTTTCGAAGTGGGCTGCTATACCAACTTCAGTCAGGATCATCTGGACTATTTCCTGACCATGGAGCATTATCTGGAAACCAAAATGCGCTTCTTCAAGGATGGTATGGTGAAGAATGCCGCCATCAATGCGGATGAGGAAACGTCCGCAAAGATGTTGGAGGAGCTGACTATTCCCCACATCACCTACGGCATCTGCGCCGAGGCTGATTTGTTTGCACGGGATATCGAAATCAGCGAGAATGGCGTCAACTTTGAAGCACAGCTTCAGGGCATGCATAACGTACCCATCCACCTGCGGATGACAGGCATGTTCAACATCTATAACGCGCTGGCGGCAGCAGGCTGTGCCATGATTCTGGGCATTTCAGCTGAGGATGTGAAGGCAGGACTGGAAAGCGTACAGAACGTGCCTGGCCGCATTGAGATGCTGCCCACTAATACGCCTTATCGAGTGATTCTGGACTATGCTCATTCGCCGGACTCTTTGGAAAATATCCTGAAAACGGTGCGGGAGTTTACCCGGGGTCGGGTGATTGCGGTGTTTGGCTGCGGCGGCGACCGGGATCACGGCAAGCGTCCCATCATGGGGGAAATCGGAGGACGGTTGGCGGATTTGTGCATTCTGACTTCCGATAATCCGCGAACGGAAAATCCCATGGAGATTCTTGCTGCCATCGAGAAGGGCATCAAGCCCACCGGCAAGCCCTATGAAATCATCGAAAACCGCCGGGATGCAATCCGCCGTGCCATGTTGGTGGCACGGGACGGCGACATGATTGTGCTGGCTGGCAAGGGACATGAAACTTATCAGGATATTATGGGTGTGAAGAAGCCCTTCGATGAAAAAATCGTCGTGCAGGAACTTCTGGCGGAGTTCCGCAATGAAAACAAGGAAAATTGATCGGCGCTGGAGGCTGTACGTACCATGCAAAGGATGATTGGTTCCCTGATTCTGTCATTGGCCATTGTGCTTGTCCTTGGACCGAAGTTTATCCCCTGGCTGAGAAAGCTGAAGTTCGGGCAGACCATTTACGACCTGGGCCCCCAGGCACATAAGGCGAAGCAGGGCACGCCTACCATGGGCGGCTTGATGATGGTTGTGGCTGTTACGATCACAACCCTGCTGCTTCACCCGAAGGGATGGTACGGCGGTCAGGACTTCATGCTGGCATTGCTGGCAGTGTCCCTGCTGAGTATGCTGGTGGGCTTCTTGGACGACTATATCAAGGTAGCCAAGAAGCGTTCTCTGGGTCTGACCCCTTGGCAGAAGATTGCCGGGCAGGTTATTGTTGCCGTTGGCTTTACGGTGTACTGCTATCTGCATCCGCAGGTAGGTTCCAAGATTCTTGTTCCCTTCGCCAATGTGGAATGGGATCTGGGAATCTGGTATATTCCGCTGATGAGCATCACGGTGATTTTCATGGTGAACAGTGCCAATTTGCAGGATGGTCTGGATGGTCTGCTTTCCAGCGTGAATTCGGTGGGCAGCGCAGGCTGGGGCATTATGGCACTTGCCATGCTGACGGCGGTCAGTGGTATGAATGACACCATGTATAACAACAATTACTACGCAGTGGCCATTTTTGCCATGGCCATGTGCGGTGCGTCCATGGGTTTCCTTCGCTTCAATCATTATCCAGCCAAGGTATTCATGGGCGATACGGGTTCCATGTTTATTGGCGGCGCAACGGTGGGCATGGCTATGCTGCTGCGTCAGCCGCTGATGCTGCTCCTGGTGTCCTTCACCATGGTCATGTCCTCTGCCAGCGTGATTATCCAGCGTGCCTATTTTAAGGCAACCCATGGTAAGCGGATTTTCAAAATGTCCCCTATTCATCACCACTTTGAACTGAGCGGATATTCCGAGACGCAAATCGGTGCCATGTACGCTGTGATTACCGGCGTGCTGTCCCTGATTGCGGTACTGTCCATGAATGGGCTCCATCTGGTCAAGTAAGCTTGAGAAAGAATGTGGATGACCATGAAGTATGAAGGGAAAAAAGTACTGGTTGTGGGCATGGCTCGCAGCGGCGTAGCAGCGGCACAGCTGCTTGTGAAGCATGGTGCAGTGGTCACCGTGAATGACAGCAAGACCCGTGAGGAACTGGGCGACGTGCTGTCACCACTGGAGAACCTGCCTGTGCAGTGGGCACTAGGATGCTCTGCCATGGATGAGCTGGCTGGACAGGACGTGCTGGTGATCAGCCCCGGCATTCCGGACAGCGTTCCCTTTGTGAAGAAAGCCAAGGCGGACGGCATTTATGTGATTGGCGAGGTGGAGCTGGCTTATCAGCTGACCCCTGGTCAAATGGTGGCTGTCACCGGCACGAATGGCAAAACCACCACGGTGTCTTTGCTTGGCGAGATTTTTGCCAATGCGGGAAAGACTACCCACGTGGTAGGCAACATTGGTTATCCCTACTCTCTGGCAGGGCTAAGCAGCAAGCAGGATGATATGATTGTCTGCGAGATTTCCTCTTTTCAGATGGAAACGGCAGATACCTTTCATCCCAAGGTGGCGGCACTGCTGAACATCACCGAGGATCACCTGAATCGGCATGGGGATATGGCAACCTATACCGCCATGAAGATGCGGATTTTTCAGCGGCAGACCGAGGAGGACTATGCAGTCTTTAACGACGATGATCCGGCTTTGCAGCCCCTGATTCCTCAGGTAAAAAGTCATGTGCTTCTTTTCTCCAGAAAGCATGAGGTGCCGGAAGGCGCCTTTGCACGGGATGGCAAAGTGATGCTGCGGCTGAACGGACAAGAGCAGGTTGTGTGCGCTGCGGATGAGATTTATATCCCGGGTCCTCACAATTTGGAGAATGCTCTGGCAGCCGTGTGCGTGGCAGGTGCTATGGGTGTTTCCACAGAGGTGCTTCGGCATACCCTGCAAACCTTCAAGGGCGTGGAGCACCGAATTGAGTTTGTTCGAGAGCTGGAAGGCATTCGCTACATTAACGACAGCAAGGGCACCAATGTGGACTCCACCATCAAGGCTGTGCAGACCATGACGAGACCCACCGCCATTATCCTTGGAGGATATGATAAGCACTGCGATTTTACCCCTATGGTGAAGGAAATGCTGGCATCGCCCATGATTCGGGAAGCGGTGCTTATCGGGGTCACGGCAGATCAGATTCAGGCAACGCTGTTGAAGGAAGGCTTCGATACGAAACGAATCCACCGGGCGGCAACGCTGGAGGATGCGGTGCAGCAATGCCGGGCACTGGCAGAGGATGGCTGGAACGTGCTGCTTTCCCCTGCATGTGCAAGCTTCGATATGTTCTCAGATTATGAAGCACGGGGACGAATCTTCAAGGAGATTGTTGCCGGGCTGAAGTAATGTGCCTCTGTGCGCAGGCATTCTGCGGCAAAGGCGATTCATGAAGCCCTACCGGTGATGGGACATCGGCAGGGCTTTCAACGTAGAGGGGAAAGGAGGACGCAGCAATGCAGGGAAACGATTATGATGATTGTTCCGCAAACACCAATCGGCAGACCAGACGGCCTGTACAGGATGATACCAGCGTGGTGCGCCCTCCGGTAGGTCGTTCTTCCAACTATCGCCCTCAATCCCGGCAGACTGCCTCATCGTATCATCCCCAAGGAAATGCCACTTACGGAAGAACAGCACCGAACTCTTATCCTCCTCAGCAGCCTTATGGAGGAGCGGCAGGGACACCCGAGCAAACGGGCGGCTATCAGGCGTCTGCCCCTTATCCGCCTCAGCAACCTTATGGAGGAGCGGCAGGGACGCCGGGGCAAACAGGCGGCTATCAGGTGTCTGCCCCTTATCCGCCTCAACAGCCTTATGCGGGGGGAAGCACGCCCGGGCAAACGGGAGGCTATCAAGGATCAGCTTCTTATCCGCCCCAGCAACCTTATGGAGGATCGGCAGGAGCACCGGGGCAGACAGGCGGTTATCAGACGTCTGCACCTTATCCGCCGGAACCTTCCCAGCCCTACGGAGGCAATCCTTATTGGCAGCCCTCCGCTCCCTATCAGCCACAGCAAACTGGGGGAATGCCTGCACAGCCATCCGGGGTTTACACGCCGCCGGAGGAAGTGCAGGAGCCTGACCCTTTTGGCGAACCCGGGGTTGATCCTGAACTCAAGAAACAGCGGAGCAAGAACCTGACCAGAAAGAAGGGCGGTTTCTGGGAGGCACTGCCGGAGGAAAAGGCAAAGCGTCGGAAGCAGACTATTCGCAGTTTTGCGCTTGCTGTGCTCATCCTGTGTGCTGTCTGTGCTGTGCTTTACTATGGGGTGTTCCGGGTGCGCACCGTTCAGGTGGTGGGCAATAGCCAGGTTCCAGCGGAAACGGTTATTAGCCTGTCTGGCGTGCAGCTGGGGGACAGCAGTCTGAATGTGGACACGGATGAGGCCAAGCGGTTGATCAACAGCAACCGGTATTTGATCTTCCAAAGCATGGACTGTGAGCTTATGGGCACGGTAACCATTTATGTGAAGGAACGCACGCCGGCTGCGGTGATGAATTACTGCGGCATCAACTATACCATTGATCGGAAGGGCATGGTGCTGGAGGAATCGGAGGATGTGTCCGCTCTGTCTGACCTGCCGCAGATTAGCGGCATGGATATCAGCGGCCAGTTTGGCTGCGTCGTGGGGCGAACCATTACCGTGAATAACAGTGCCCAGCTGACAGCCATGCGGGAGCTGCTGGTGGAGCTGAAAGTGCTGAAGGCGGAAGGCGAAGTGACAAAGATCAAAATGTCAGACCTGAGTCATATTCTGCTGGAAACACGGGAAGGGTACTCTGTCAGCCTTGGTGGCAGCACCCAGATTCATGCAAAGCTGAAATCCATGCTGGCCATCAAGAATAAGCTGAACACCATGGAAGTGGGCACGGGAACCATTGACGTGTCCGACCCGGAATCCCCTACATTTCTCCCGGAAAGCGAATAGAAAACGGAAAAACCGCCGGGAAGCGTGTAAAATGCTTGCATTTCCAAGGGGAAAAAGGTATAATGACAATGATATACTGGATGGATCAGCTGTGCAGCCCTACGAAGCAGCACACCCGCCGAAGAAACTTCTTCTCAATGGGACGGTATTTGTGATATAATGTCCCGAGAACGTTTTCCATCGACGTTCCCGAGAAACAGGGGGTATGAAAGAACTATGAAGACCACGGTTGCGGCCATCGACTTTGGCACAAGTAAGATCGTTACCCTGGTCGCGGAAAATAGCGGCTCCCAGCGGTGTGATATCGTCGGCGCAGGCATTGCTGCTTATGACGGCTACCTGGAGGAGGGGTGGAATAACCCCGGTGCGCTGGATGAGGCCATTCGCCAGTCCATTTCGGAGGCGGAGAGCCAAAGCCATCGCAAGCTGCACGAGATTAACGTAGGTGTGCCCGGTGCTTTCACCCGGGTGTACGCTACGGAAGCGAGCATTACCCTGAAGGGTACGGATCCCAGCGTCACGGCTGACGATGTGCGGAACATTTTTAAGCAGGCAGCGGATAATCTGAACAAGCTGCCTGGCATTGTGGTGCATTCCAGCCCTGCCTGGTTTATGGTGGATGACGGCAAGAAAACACTGGAGCCTGTAGGCATTAAAGGACGGGAATTGCGGGCACTGGTTTCCTTCGTGGTGGCGAATCAGTTCTTTGTGGACGAAATTCAAACCCGGCTGGAAGCCATGGGTGTAACCCCCAGCGGATTCTTCTCTACTCCCGCCGGTGAAGCGATGCTGTACCTGCCTGAGGAAGATCGGGATCGGACAGCAGAGCTGATTGATATCGGTTACCTGAACACCGAGGTGATGGTGGTGGAGGGCGATGCCATGATCTTCCACCAGACCATTGAAATCGGCGGCGGTTATATTGCGGCGGATCTTGCGGAGGGGCTTGAAATTTCACTTCAGGCTGCCGAGGCCATCAAGCGTCAGTACGTGTTCGGCGTAGGCGCACCGGATGCTACCTACGATGTGGCAGGCGGCGAAGGCCAGAAGCCCATGTCCTTTACCAGAGAGCAGGTAGGGGAGATTATCGAAGCACGGGTGGATGAAATCGCCGAAGAAATTAAGAAGGCCGTGGACGACAGCGGCGTGAAGCTTGGCAACTGGAGCAATATTTACCTGACCGGCGGTGGACTTTCCTTCAACCGGGGCGGCAGGGATTATCTGTCCGGGAAGCTGGAACGTACCGTTCGGGATACGCCCAAGCGCACCACAAAGCTGAACAGTCATGCTTTCTCCAGCACCCTGGGCTTGATGGACTTGATTATCAGCACCATTGAGCAGCAGCGGCAGCCGTCTGAAGGCGTTAAGGGCAAGGTGAAGGACTTCTTCCGCAGCCTGCTGGGTGGCTAATCAATTTGCTATACAGAAATTTTTCGCATAGAAGTCAGGGGGATGAAACGTGATCGAGTTTCAGAAGGATGACCAGACCAGCTTTGCTTCTATCAAGGTTGTTGGCTGCGGCGGCGGTGGCAACAATGCGGTGAACCGCATGGTAGACGCCGGACTCCGTGGGGTAGAGTTTATTTCTATCAATACAGACCGTCAGGCACTGGCACTGTCCAATGCACAGACGAAGATCCAGATCGGCGAAAAGCTGACCAAGGGACTGGGCGCAGGCGCAGTGCCTGAAGTAGGTCGCCGGGCAGCGGAAGAGAGCCGGGAAGAAATCGCCCAGGCACTGAAGGGGGCGGACTTGGTCTTCGTCACCGCAGGCATGGGCGGCGGCACCGGTACCGGCGCAGCACCCATCGTGGCAGAAATTGCCCGGGACATCGGTGCTTTGACCATTTCCGTAGTGACCAAGCCCTTTGCCTTTGAGGGCAAGCAGCGCATGAAGAATGCGGAGATGGGCATTGCTGATCTGAAGCAGCGGGTGGATACCTTGGTGGTGATCCCCAATGATCGTCTGCTGCAGGTGGTCAGCAAGGGAACCACCATGCTGGAAGCCTTCCGCATTGCGGATGATGTGCTTCGTCAGGGCATCCAGGGCATCAGCGACTTGATCGCTGTGCCTGCGCTCATCAACCTGGACTTTGCCGATGTGAAGACGGTGATGGAGTCCGGCGGCATGGCGCACATGGGCATTGGCGTCGGCAAGGGCGAAAACCGTATGGTAGAGGCCGCCAAGAACGCCATTTCCTCTCCGCTACTTGAGACCAACATTGACGGTGCTCGGGCTGTGCTGATCAACATCACCGGCAGCGAAGATATCAGCATTATTGATATCAACGAGGCTGCAAACCTGGTGATGCAGGCTGCTGATCCTGAAGCGAACATCATCTTCGGTGCTGGCATTGACGAAAGCCTGGGCGATGAAGTGCGCATTACCGTTATCGCTACCGGCTTTGAAAAGACTCCCTTCCCGCCCAAGGAGCCGGCAAAGTCCGCCCGTGAGCAGGAGAAGGAACGGCTCTTCGGCTCTGCTTATAGTGCCGGGTTCGGCGGATACGGTGCTGCTTACAACCGTCCCGCTACCCCTGCAGCTAATGACTATGAATCTTCCGGCAGCGATGCGGAAGAAATTCCGGACTTTGTGAACAGCGCACGGACTGCACCCATGGGCGTACCTACCCCCATGGCAGGGTATCAGTCCGGCTTCGGCTACAGCGTGCCTCAGCAGAACGCACAGCAGCAGCCTATGGGCTACGGCAACACCCAGCAGCCCCTGTTCAACAAGCAGCCCCAGCAGCCTTATGCATCCCAGTTCGGCAACACCCAGGCCATGCCGAATGTGCAGGCTGAAGCTGCACCCCAGCAGCAGACGCCTCCCCAGCCTTCCAGCATGGAAAAGGATGACCGTGGCGTGCCTGCCTTCCTGCGTCGTAGAAAGTAATCATCAAATGAAGAGCGGAGAGATCATTGCGACCTCTCCGCTCTTTTCATGCTTTCCACGGAACACCATTGATAATGTTCTGCGGCTCTTTGCCGCTGAGCGCGTCCAGAATCTGCCTTGAACAAGCCTCTGCCATGGCATAACGGGTTTCGACCGTGTTGGTGCCGAGGTGAGGGGTCAGCACGGCACGCTTGCATGCCTTTAGCCGCTGAGGGACGTGGGGTTCGTCCGGGAAAACGTCCAGTCCTGCGCCGAAAAGGTGACCGCTTTCCAGCAAATCTGCCAGAGCTTCCGTGTCCACCACAGCGCCACGAGCCGTATTGATGAGGATGCTTCCACGCTTCATGTGGGAGAGCACTTCTCTGCTCATCAGGTTGCGGGTTTCCTCTGTCAGGGGACAGTGCAGGGAGACGATGTCAGCGTCCTGAATGAGGCGGATGACGGCCTCTTGCAAGGAGCTTGTTACATCCCGGCGACGAAGTCCCGCTACATCCATGCCCATGGCTTCCGCAATGCGCTTCACTTCCAGACCGATGGTACCCATGCCCACAATGGCCAAACGCTTGCCTCGCAGGGTGTAGCCCATTTCGTTGCCCATGGTGAAAAGGGGTTCGGCGTTTGGTTCACGGAGGCGTAGATTCATTTCGCCCATGCGCCGGATTACCGCCAACATGAGCCCAATGGCCACTTCTGCCGTTGCGGAGGCCGTCACCTCTGGAATGTTGGTCACAGGAATACCGCATGCTGCTGCGGCGGCAATGTCAATCACATTGTAGCCGGAACCGTAATTGGCGATGATCTTCAGCTTCTTGCCTGTGCGGATGACATCTCCCCGCAAGGCGGTGCTTGCAACCACAGCATCTGCATGGGGGAGAAGCCGCTTCAGCTCCTCATCGGTGAAGACACAGCCGGTGGGTGGAATATGCAGCGTATGCTCTTTCAGCAGGGAGAAGCCTTCAACGGGGATGCCGGATGTAACCACAATGTCTGCCATGATGTGTCTCCTTTATTCAGTGACGGTTTCGGCCTCGGTAAAGTCCGGGTCAACAGGGGGCATGTGCTCGCACACCATAAGCAGCGCATCTTCTTGATTATCCTCATAGTAGCGCTTCCGCCAGCCTACGCCCACATAACCCAGGGATTTGTACAGGTTCTGCGCCCGCTCATTGCTGCGCCGAACCTCCAGCGTGGCATAGGCGGCACCCAGGTTGGATAAATATTGCATGAGCCCTTGGGTTAGCTTCCGGCCGTAGCCGTGCCCACGATAGTCTTCCAGAATGGCAATGTTGGTGATGTGGCTTTCATCCAGAATGATCCATGCCCCGGCATAGCCGATGACCTTGCCGCCTACCTCTGCCACAAGGTAGCGGGCAGCCACATTTCGGGTCAGCTCCTGATAGAAAGAATCCCTGCTCCAGGGCATGGCAAAAGTGGCCGCCTCAATGGCGACCACTGCATCCAAATCATCCAGCGTCATACGCCGGATCACACATGTCTCACTCATGCTTCGCTGCCTCCACCAGCTGCTTGCACCGCTCCGCATTGGGGGCACGGAGGTACAGGGGCATCAGCTGCAAATAGTCAAGTTCTTCCGTGGCAAGGCTGCCCAGATAGGCTACGCTGGCAGGCCGCAGGTAGGCATACTGAGGAGCGGCGAACACGGCCTTATCACCCAGCAGCTCGGTCAATCGCTGCTGATGAACCGGCATACCGTCGCCTAGAAACAGAAAACGTTCACCAAGGGGAAGAATGGCGGCAACGTATTCCTCAAGCTTCATGGGTGCATCGGGAAGCAGCCGCTTGGGAGGCATGCCTGGGGCAAAGGCAGCACCATAAACCTGACCGGCACGGGCGTCCTGAATGGGGCACACAATCCCGGAAAAGTCTGCAATGCCGGCTGCCATAGCCTCCAGTGCATTCACGGCGACGCAGGGCTTTCCTGCACCGTGTGCCAAGGCCTTCACCGTGCTGACACCGATGCGCACCCCGGTGAAAGACCCGGGGCCTACGACCACTGCAATGCGGTCAATATCCCCAAGGGTCATGCCGGAGGCGGACAAGGCAGCATCCACCATGGGCATCAGATTGGCGGAATGGGTCAGCTTGTTGCACACGGCGCATTCATAGCGGATGGCTTGATCCACCAGTACGCTGACGCCGCACACGGGACCGGAAGTATCAATGGCAAGAATTTTCAAGGGCTTATGCCTCCAGCTTAAGATCACGGAAGCCTCCGCGGTAATCGAAAAGAATGCGCCGAGTCTCATCCTCCTGAGGCTCGATGGTAATGAAAAGACACTTTTCGGGAATGGCATCCGGGCACTGCCCTGGCCACTCAATCACGGCAACACCGTCGCCGCCCAAGTATTCATCCATGCCCATTTCATACAGCTCTTCACTGCTTTGCAGCCGATACCAGTCAAAGTGATAGAGGGGAATCCGGCCTTCATCATAAACATTCATGATGGTGAAGCTGGGGCTGCTGATAGGGCCTGTGATGCCGAGGCCTTTGGCAATGCCTCGGGTCAGCTCGCTTTTGCCGGCACCCAAATCTCCCCATAAAAGAAGCACATCCCCCGGTAAAAGCAGGTGCGCCAGCTTTTCGCCAAGGGCACGAGTTTCTGCCGGAGAATGTGTCATCATGTGAATCGCTCCTTATCAGGTGATCCCCTTACCGCTTGGAAACGTGCAGCAGGGGAGAAAGATGCTTGTACAGCACGAAGGTCAATGCACTCAGCACAACGCCCTTCAGCAGGTTGAAGGGAGCAGTGACGCACAGCAGCAGCTTCCACTCCGTATTCACAAAGGGAAGAACCTTCGTAGCCATGCCTACAACGGCCTCCATGGGCATGCCGTAGGCGTTCATGTAGAAGGGAATCATGATCTGCCAGTTGACGATGACGCTGGCCACAATCATGGTTACTGTGCCTACCACCATGCCGATCAGGGCATTCTTCCGGGTCTTCTTGTGCTGGTAAATGAAGGCGGCAGGCAAGATGAATGCTGCGCCCATGATGAAGTCAGCCAGCTCGCCCACATACATACTGCTGGAATGCAGCATGCCGATCAAGCTCTTCAGGAACAGGATGGCCAGCCCTGCCCAAGGCCCCATGGAGAATGCACCCAGGAGAACGGGCAGATTGCTCAGGTCAAGCTTGTAGAAGGCAACCACCGGGATCTCAATGAGAAACAGGATGGATGCCAAGGCGGTGAGGATGGCGATGCGAGTCATGTACTGGACGGACAGGTTCTTTTTCATGGGAAAAGCCTCCTTGTGAAATACGCACGCCCCTGGAAGCAACTTGCTTTTCAGGGGCGGAAACATACACGTATTCCGGCTCTCTTCTCTCATCCAGACTATACTGTCGGCCTCGGAATGTCACCGAGTCGGCTGAACCGAAGTTCAGTTCGCGGGCTATACCGCCGGTAGGGAATTGCACCCTGCCCCGAAGAAGCTCCAAGTGGCTATGCTCTTTTTAGGAACCGCTCACATTATAACGCGCCTATGATAGCCTGTCAAGGGTTTGTCAAGAGCAGCACAAAAAAAGACGAAGTTCTCCATTTCTGAAAAACTTCGTCTCTTATTTTACGCTTCAGGATGGTCTTCAGGTACCTGCAGGGTGGGCACGTCATCGTCAGTCAAGGGCTGCGCATCAGCAGGCTCCTCATCAGCAACCTCGATGGTGGGCACATCTGCCTTCGGCTCTTCAGCGCAGGCGGTGCATTCCTCTGCCTTGTCAGCTTCTGCAGGAGTCTCTTCCTGGGCAGGAGCTTCAGCAGCAGTGCCCTCCGTTGCAACCTTCTCCGTGGTGACACCAGCCAACCGCTCCGTACGCATGGCATTCAGCTCTTCATCCAGGCGGCTCAGCTCTTCCAGCTGCTTGGACAGCTTTTCCGGGAACTGTTCGCCCTTCTGCCACATTTCATATGCCTGTGCGCCGAAGTCGGATAAAATCTCACGGCGACGGTTAATCAGGTTCATTTCCTGAACCTTGTATTTTGTATTGCTGGCAATGTTGGATGCGGTGTTGCCGATTGCTTCCATGCTCTTCATCCAAGCAGTCTTCAAATTCTTACCAATGTCAGCCATCTTTCATTGCTCCTTTCACTGGGTTATGGGTGTAAATTCGCCATCACGGACAAAATTCCTGCTTATTGTAAGGTAACTTATCAATCTTCAAGGATTGTTCACAATTTTACCAGAACAGCAGCAGTCTGCCGGGCTGAATGCGCAGCTCTGCCCGATCCATGCTGAAAATCTCGCCGTCCACGTTGAACCGCATGCCGGGGGATTCGATGGTGATGCTGTCGCACAGCAGATGATCCGTAATTTTGAAGGTGAGAATCTTACCCATCATAAGCCCGGGAAGATAGGGCGGAATCTTCCAACGAGGCACGTTCTGCACCATCACCACATCCAGCTTACCATCGTCAATCTTTGCGGCCGGGCAAATGGGGATACCGCCGCCGATGTAGCGTCCGTTGGCAACGCTGCAAATCAGCACATCCCGCTCGCTTTCCTGACCGTCAATATTCAGGCGTACATGAATTTTCTTATGATGAAACACGGCTCGCACCAGCCCGACCAGATAGGGGAGAATACCGCGGACATATTTCTTTGCAGCCAGGGTATAGTCCAGCACCGTTACATCAAACCCTGCGCCGCTGACGTTCAGGAACATGCGGTCATTCAGGGAACAAATATCCACAGCACGGGGCTTGCGGCTGAGGATGAAATCCAAGGCTTCCAAAGGTCTGGTAGGGGAGCCGGTGGACTTTACAAAGTCGTTGCCGGTGCCGGCGGGGATAATCCCCAGGGGCACTTGGGTGCCCAGCAAACCGCAGGCCACCTCAAAGGACGTGCCGTCGCCACCTACGGCGATCACGCCTGCGCAATCCGCATGGGAGGCGGCTTCACGGGCGAGGGAGGTGGCGTGTCCCGGGCAATCTGTATGGTGGAATTCGGCAGGGATGCCACGGATGGTCATCTCATCCCTCAGCTGACGTTCAACCCGGGCAGCATAGCCATTCCCGGCTGTACGGTTCACAATAAAGGTCAGCACGCGTCATTCCTCACTTTCTGTTGTAACAAATCTATGTTACCGCAAAGTAAAAGAAAAGTCAAATGGGAACAAAAATTTCCACTTTGTTCCTGCCATGCAAAGAACACTTGGACAAATTGTCACTTTTTTTGAACAACAATCGTACATATCTTCCACAATTCACCATGATGCTTGACGAAACGGCAAAATTTTGCTACAATTTATACATTCAAAACTGGCATTTCCATCTTTATGATGATTGCAATGGAGGCATTATCAGATGAATCTTAATCGTGAGATTGTGTTCTCGTGGTTGGAGGAAGATAATACGCAGCGCGCTTATTTCCGTCTCAAGCCATTGCTGACCGTATCGGGCGATGTGCAGGAGGAAGCTGCAAAATTGTGGCCGGAGGATGGTGCTCTCCGCATTGTACCCGACAAGAATGAGCAGGGTTATTTTAAGGATCGGATGCGCTCCATGGGCAGTTTCTGCCTGATGGATTTAACACCCTTCCCCCCAGAGGCGAACAAGATTCGCACCAACAAGAATTTTCATCCCGATCGGGAGGAACGGAATCAGTTTATTCTTTATTCGGATGCCGTGAAGGCAGTGCCGGAAAACACCTTCTATGAGGTGTTGGAGGGCGCACCGGAGGATGCCGCAGCCCTTGCTGCACAAGCTGCTACCCCGTTGTTTATGGTAAAACAGGGCGATGTACTGTACGGACCTGTTGCACGGCAGAACCCTGCAACTCCCGACCATGCCCCTGAAATGGAAGCCGTGGTATATGAGCTTCCCTGCCCGGATGGCAAGCAGCGTGTCATTCTCTGCCGGGAGGAAGCAGCAGCCTCTGTGAAGGAGCAGCCTGCAAAGCCGGTGCCTGCCAAGGCGGAGGCAGTCAAGGCAGAGCCTGCCCAGGCGACGGAAGCACCCCTGCCGATTGGCAAGCCCCTGTCCATTTTGGACGAAAATAAAGGCTTCACCGAAACGCTGGCAGGCTTGAATCAACCCCTGAGCAATGGGGCCAATCTGCTCCATCAGCGTCAAGAAGTCCATCACGAAACCATGCCGGCACAGCATCTGACCGGTACGCCGCTGATGCGCAGTGCCGGGGTGCGGACTTCCGTGCCTCGCCCCAAGAATTATGTGCAGGAGGTTGTGGCCAACCAGATGCGTGCTGCCCGGAACGATCCTCCGGCTGCGCCCCTGCCCAACGGTGTTACCATGCGTGCCGTGGATAATCCTGTGGAGCGTGCTTGCGCTCAGCTTCAGCAGGCATGGCAAATGCCGGAAGCCCAGCAGCAGCTGGTGGACTTTGTCCTCTCTCTGCCGGGAATGAGCGCACGAATTGTGCCCTCCGTAGCATCCTCCCAGGGGAAGACGCCCTTGCAGCAGGCTTTGCAGCATCGGCTGGATGACTTGGAGGCAGAACGCTTAGCGGCATTGATTCAGCTGGATAAGGCCAAGGAAGACTTGGAAGCCTTCCGCAAGAATGCGGTGGAAACTGCCGGCGGCGCAGCGGCACAAAAGCTCCGGGAGCAGGAAGCAAAGCTGGAAGCATGCAAGAAGCAGCAGGCGGAGGTAACGGAGCAGCTGAATGCCCTGTCTGCTCAGCGTGATGCTGTGGAGGCGGAAGTAGAGCGTCTCCGGCAGAATGACTATGCGTCTGCCCTGACGGATGCCCTGAACCGGGCACAAATGGTGATGCCGGTAGCAGGACAGCCCTTGCGGCTGCATACCAGGGTAGGGGAGAAGGCTGTGCTGAGTGAGCTGGCCAAGACCTTTGCCAAGAGCTGTGAAGCGGCAGGCGTTCCTTGCACCTACAATGGAGCAGTGGCCATTGTTGCAGCAGTGGCTGTGTGCAAGCATGTGGGTCTTGCATGCAAAACCATGGCACCCGTAACCACCCTAGCGGAGAATCTTGCCCACGCCATGGGCTGGCATGCCGGCTATGCATTGCAGACATCCACCAGTCAAACACCTGTTGCGGACAAGGCCGGAACGGATGGCGCAACGCCCATGATCCTGCTGACGACTTTAACAGAGCATGCGGCAATTCCGGGCGTTTGCACCTTCACCCTCGGGGATGCAGCAAAAAGTTTTGTTGGCAGTGCAGCTTATGCAGCAGATCCTTATCCTGTCATTACCCTGCCGGAAATGTCCTTTGTGGCAGAACACAAGCAGGATGGCACCCCCCTTTCCTTGCAGGGATTGAAGACATCCTTTACAGAGGAGGAAATGACCGGGGTGCATGGGGTGCTGGCCTCTGTACTCCAAAAGGTTCAGCCCTTGTCCGGCAAGGCGGTGAACGAAATGGAGCGGTTTGCGCTCCTGTGTGCGGAAGCCATGGAGGGCGGATTGGCAGCAGCTTGCGACTGGGCAATTCTCTGGTGGGTATTGCCGAGAACCATGGGCAATGCAGCACAGATGGCCGCCTTACGTCCCTTGCTGCTGGAGTATCCCCTTAGCTTGGCCAAGGTGACTTGCTGAATACGCTTGCATCAATCAATAGCTCGGAAACAATCCTGTTGAAAACTTAATCATAAGAAGGCGGAGCTTTTCACCACCTTGCAGTGGGAGAAAGCTCCGCTTTCTTATGTTACTTTGCAGGTGACTCAGGGCTGCTTGCCGATGTAGGCAAGGATGCCGCCGTCCACATACAGGATGTGACCGTTCACGAAGTTGCTGGCATCGCTGGCCAGGAACACAGCCGGTCCTACCAGGTCGCTGGTGTCGCCCCAACGGTTGGCAGGGGTCTTGGCACGGATGAAGCTGTCGAAGGGATGCATGCTGCCATCGGGCTGCTTCTCACGGAGGGGAGCAGTCTGGGGGGTAGCAATGTAGCCGGGTCCAATGCCGTTGCACTGGATGTTGTACTGGCCGTATTCGGAGCAGATGTTCCGGGTCAGCATCTTCAGGCCGCCCTTGGCAGCTGCATAGGCGCTGACGGTTTCACGTCCCAGTTCGCTCATCATGGAGCAGATGTTGATGATCTTGCCGTGTCCCTTCTTAATCATGGAAGGAATGCAGGCCTTGCTCACGATGAAGGGAGCGTTCAGGTCAACATCGATGACCTTGCGGAAATCCGCTGCGCTCATGTCGCACATGGGAATCCGCTTGATGATGCCGGCGTTGTTCACCAGAATGTCGACGACGCCGACTTCTTCTTCGATCTTGGCAACCAGTGCGTTGACGGCTGCTTCGTCCGTCACGTCGCATACATAGCCGTGGGCCTTGATGCCCTCGGCTTCATAGGCGGCCAGACCCTTGTTCACCAGATCCTGATTGATGTCGTTGAACACGATGGTTGCGCCGGCCTTGGCCATGCCGGTGGCAATGGCGAAGCCAATGCCGTAGCTTGCGCCGGTAACCAGTGCTACCTTACCTTCCAGAGAAAACATGTTTTCCATTTCAGTCGCCTCCTTAAATGTTGGGATTATCGCAGATCCTGCATGGCGACAGGATCCATGTCGTCAAAATCCTGATTCTCGCCCACCATGCCCCAAATGAAGGTATAGGCACGGGTGGCGGAAGCGGAGTGAATGCTCCAGCTGGGGCTGATGACTGCCTGCTCGTTCCGCATCACGATGTGACGGGTTTCCGTAGGTTCACCCATGTAGTGGAACACCACAGCATCTTCCGGCAGGTTAAAGTAGAGGTAAACCTCCATGCGCCGGTCGTGGGTGTGGCAGGGCATGGTATTCCATACACTGCCGGGCATCAGGGTGGTCATGCCCATTTCCAGCTGGCAGCTTTCCACCTGACCGGGAAGAATGTACTTGCAGATGGTGCGGTGGTTGCTTTCTTCCATGGTGCCAAGCTCCACCTTGATGCAGTCTTCCGGGCGAATGTACACGGTGGGATAGGTCATGTGAGCAGGGGCACTGTTGAAGTAGAACTTGGCAGGATGAGCAGCGTCTGCGCTCTCCATCTTCACTTCACGGCTGCCCATGCCGATGTACAGACCGTCCCGGTGGCGCAGGGTATACATCGTGCCGTCTACCGTCACGGTGCCTTCGTCACCGATGTTGATGATGCCGATTTCCCGGCGCTGCAGAAAATATTCTGCCCGAAGCTCATCACCGGCGTCCAGGGTCAATGCCTTGGTTGCAGGCACGGCACTGCCGGTAATGATGCGGTCAATGTGGCTGTACACCATCTTGACTTCATCAGGCTTGAACAGATCATCAATCAGGAATTCCTTCCGAAGCCGGGTGGTATCGTAGGATTTCACGTCCAAAGGACTGCAAGCAGTACGCAGTTCCATGGCTTTCGCCTCCTTTGCTTACAGGGTTACGCCCGTTTTGAAAATGGCCATGTCGTGGTAGCCGTTGCGCTCGCTGCACACTTCACGACCGCTGGCTGTGGCCAGCACGAAATCCATCAGTGCCTGAGAAAGTTCTGGCAGGGTTTTCTCGTCCAGCAATTCTCCGGCATTAAAGTCAATCCAGCCCTTCTTCATGTTGGCCAAGCGGCTATTGCTGGCAATCTTGACAGTGGGCACCGGAGAGGCAAAGGGTGTGCCACGTCCGGTGGAGAACAGGACAATCTGCGCACCGGCAGCCGCCAAAGCCGTGGCCGCCACCAGGTCATTGCCGGGAGCAGAAAGCAGGTTCAATCCCTGTTCCTGAACCTTTTGACCATAGCGGAGCACATCCTTCACCGGGGCAAAGCCGCTCTTCTGGGTGCAGCCCAGCGCTTTGTCCTCCAGGGTGGAAATGCCGCCAGCCTTGTTGCCGGGGGAGGGATTCTCGTAAATCGTCTGGTGATGCTCTTCAAAGTAATGCTTGAAGTCATTGATCAGGCAGACGGTCTTATCAAACATTTCCTTGGTTTCGCAGCGATCCATCAGGATGGTTTCTGCACCGAACATTTCCGGCACTTCCGTCAGGATGGTGCTGCCTCCCTGGGCAATCAGCAGATCAGAAAATCCGCCGATGACCGGGTTGGCGGTAATGCCGCTGAAGCCGTCGGAACCGCCGCACTTCAGGCCGATGACCAGCTTGGAAGCGGGGCAGGGAACACGCTTCTCACTGCGCATGTGGTCGGCCAGCTCCTTAAGGAGCTTCATGCCTTCTTCCACTTCATCTTCCACCTGCTGGCTAATGAGGAAGCGCACCCGATCCTGATCGTAATCGCCCATGCGCTTACGAATCTCTTCCACACCGCTGTTTTCACAGCCAAGACCGAGCACCAGCACGCCGCCCACATTCGGGTGGGTTGCCAGATCCGCAAGCACGTTGCGGGTGTTCTCCTGATCTTCGCTCATTTGGGAGCAGCCGTAGGGATGGGTGAAGGCAAAGACACCTTCCACACTATCTCCTGCAAGGGACTGTGCCTTCCGCTCCAGAGAGCGAGCCACGTCGTTCACGCAGCCTACGGTAGGCAGAATCCACAGCTCATTGCGCACGCCTACCCGGCCATCCTTTCGGGGATAGCCCTGAAAAACGGCAGGAGCGGCAGGGGCTACCTGGGGATAGGTGGGATGATAAGCATAGCTCAATTCGCCGGACAGCAGGGTGTGCAGGTTGTGCACATGCACATGGCTGCCCTGGGGAATATCGCACTTTGCTTCACCAATGGGGAAGCCATACTTGATGACTTTTTCACCGGCATGAATGGCTTGCAGCGCCACCTTGTGCCCTGCAGGCACATCGTCCTGCAGGGTGAGGGTGATGCCGTCAGCCTCGGCCGTGTCGCCTTTGCTGAGGGGCATCAAGGCAACGGCCACATTGTCGGTGGGGCTGATTCGCAGCAGTTCACGCATGTTTTCAGCCTCCGAAGCGTTCAGTCATCACCGTGCGGGCACCACGGGTCAGCACATCCTCCAAAGATGCGGATACACTGTCTGCCAGTCCGGGCACCTTGGTCAGATCCTGACCGAAGAAGGTTTCATTGGACAGGAACATCTGCACCATTTCCTTGGCAGGCTTGTCGGAATTGTTGGCGAAGAACTCCACCACGGCTGCGTCATCCTGCAGGGTGTAGGGCTGACCGTTCCGCTCGCAGACCAGCTTGCCGTCCACCAGCTTGCCGCCGTGATACAGTGCCATCAGGGTAGCAATGGAGAAGGTCAGGTGCTCAGGCAGCTTGCCGAACTTATCCACATAGCCCAGCAGGGAAGGCATGCAGCGGGCACGCCACTTGCTGACGCTGTTCAGGCAGATGGACATGAGGGCATGCTTGATGTAGGGGTTCATGAACCGGCCGGTCACTGCTTCGGCAAAGGCCAGCAGATCTTCCTTGGGCAGGGTCAGGGTAGGAATGACTTCATCATACAGGGTCTTCTGCATGAAGGTCTTGATCATGGGATCGTTCATGGCGTCCAGCACGTAGTCGTAGCCGCACAGGTAGGCAGCAGGCACGAAGGAAGTGTGAGCACCGTTCAGGATGCGCACCTTGCGCTGCTTGTAGGGCTTCTGGTTATCCGTGTAGATCACGGGCAGACCGCAATCCGGCAGGGGCAGTTCCTTGGAAATGTCCTTGGCGGATTCAATGACCCACAGGCCGAAGGGTTCTGCCGTTACAAGGATGCGATCCTCATAGCCCAGCTTGTTCCAAATGGCCTGATCCTCTCCACGGGGATAGCCGGTCACAATACGGTCTACCAAAGTGGAGGTGAACACGCAGGCGTTCTCCAGCCACTGCTCGAACTTTTCGCCCAGGTTCCACAGCTTGGCCAGTGCCATCACGCACTTCTTCAGCATGATGCCGTTGTCGTCAATCAGCTCCACAGGCAGGATGATCAAACCCTTGTCCTCGGCGTAGTTGAAGTGCTCGGCACGCTCAAACAGCAGCTTGGTCAGCTTGCCAGGATAGGAATGAGGCGGGCAGTACTCGAACTTGTCCGTTTCATCCAGCACAATGCCGGCTTCCGTGGTGTTGCTGACAATGAAGCGCAGCGTATCCAGCTTGGCATAGGCCGCATACTTCTCGTAATCAGCATAGGCATCCACAGCGTCAGCTACGGAGGTCACTACACGGTCAAGCTCCACCGGCTTGCCATCCACCAGACCGCGCAGCAGCACGGTGTAGCGGTAGTCCTGCTCCTTAAAGGCAGGGAACAGGGTGCCCATTTCGATGGGCTTCACCAGCACGATATCACCATTGAAGTCAGTCTTCTCATTGGCGATGTCAATCATGTAGTCAACAAAAGCACGCAGAAAGTTACCCTCACCGAATTGCAGTACACGAACAGGACGCACGGGGGCATCCTTCATGGCAGCCGTGAGACGTTCCATTGCATATCCCTCCTGAATAGCTTGTACTTCATCATCGTGTAAACATTTACACGTCGTCGTGCTTATCTTACTACTTTTCCCTACATACGTCAATCCGTTTCGCAAAAAAAATCCAAGACGTGGCAAAAAGTTTCAACAATCAGGTGGAACAACAGAAATTTTCACACAGCTGGGATGAAAAAAACATTGCAATCATTCTGAAAATGACGTATAATGAACGTGGAAATTCCATGTAAGTCTTTACATTTATGCGAAAGGATGCGCCATGAACATTTATGATATTTCCCGGCGTGCTGGCGTTTCCATTGCCACCGTATCCCGGGTACTGAACAACAGCACCCATGTGAGCCAAAAGACCAAGGACAAGGTCATGGCGGTTATTAACGAAAGCGGTTATGTGCCCAACGCCTTTGCCCGGGGCCTTGGATTGAACACCATGAAAACCATTGGTCTGCTGTGCCCCAACGCTGCTGATTCTTATTTGGCGCAGGCACTGGGCTTTCTGGAGCAGGAGTTCCGGAGCCACCAGTATAACTGTGTCCTGTCCTGCACAGGGAAGGAGCTGGCTGCCCGGGAGGATGGGGTGTCCCAGCTGATGAACCGGCATGTGGACGGTCTTGTGCTCATGGGTTCCAGTTTTATTGAAGAAAACGATGGAGATAACGAGTACATCCGTCAGGCTGCCAAGGTTATGCCGGTGGTGATTTTGAACGGCTCCTTCCTGTATGACAATGTTTACTGTGTGCTGTGTGATGATCGGCGTGCTACCAAGGAGGCCTGCCGCTTCCTGATTGAGTCGGGATGCAAGAATGTGCTGTACCTGCACCACAGCCGCAATTATTCCGGGCAGAAGAAACTGCAAGGGTACTGCGAAGGGCTGGAAAGCTGCGGTCTGCCTGTGCGCAAGGAACTGATTCACCTCTTCAGCGAGGATAAGATGAGCGTGCCTCATGTGCGGGATTATCTGGTGCACCTGCATGAAGAGGGGCTCCAGTTTGACGCTGTGCTTTCTTCCGAGGATATTTTGGCAGTGGGTGCCGCCAAGTATGCCCGGGTGGTGCACCAGAGCATTCCCAAGCAGCTGAGCATCATCGGCTACAATAATTCCAACTTCTGCCTGTGCTGCGAGCCGGAGCTGACCAGCGTGGATAACCGGCTGAATGCCCTGTGCAGCCACTGCGTCACCACCATGCTGGGGGTGCTGGAAGGACGGGAAATGCCCCAGCGTACGGTTTTCACGGCGGAGATGGTTCGCCGGGGAAGTACTTTGTGACCTCACACCTGCAATAAGGTGTTGGATCAATGACCGCATGCCGGTCATATAAAGCAAATGATGATAAAGGAGTAAGAACGATGCAAGCATTCATGGACAAGGATTTCCTGCTGAATACGCCGACTGCTCGTACCCTGTATCACGATGTGGCCGCCAAGTGCCCCATCATTGACTATCATTGCCATATCAGCCCCAAGGAAATCTGGGATGACGTTCGCTATGAAAACATTACCCAGGTGTGGCTGGGCGGTGACCACTACAAGTGGCGCCTGATGCGCTGCGCCGGTGTGCCTGAGAAGTACATCACCGGCGATGCTTCCGATTATGAGAAGTTCTGCAAGTGGGCAGAGGTTGTGGGCAAGGGCATCGGCAATCCTCTGTATCACTGGAGCCATTTGGAGCTGCGCAACTTCTTCGGCTATCAGGGCGCACTGAGCGCAAAGACGGCGGATGAAGTGTGGAACCTGTGCAATGCAAAGCTGCAGAGTGCCGGCTACAGCGTCCGCGGCCTGATCAACATGAGCAATGTGGACACCATCTGCACCACGGATGATCCCATTGACACCCTGGAATGGCATCAGAAGCTGGCAGGGGACAAGACCTTCAAGACCACCGTGCTGCCTGCATGGCGTCCTGACAAGGCCATGAACCTGGAAAAGCCTGAGTATCTGGACTACCTGGCCAAGCTGGAAGCCGCTGCCGGCATGAAGATTGCTTCCTTCGCAGACCTGAAGAAGGCACTGGCTGCCCGTATGGAATACTTTGCCCAGAATCATTGCTGCCTGAGCGACCATGGCCTGAATTACGTGATGTACACCCCTGCTTCCGATGAAGAAGTGGAAGCCATCTTCGCAAAGCGACTGAATGGCGGCAAAGTTACCGAGGTTGAGGAAGCTTCCTTCAAGACGGCTTTCATGCTCTTCGTTGCCAAGAAGTATCATGAGATGCATTGGACCATGCAGCTGCACTATGGCTGCCGCCGGGACAACAACCAGCCTCAGTATCGTAAGCTGGGACCTGACACCGGTTATGACTGCATCAACAACTATGCTCCTTCTTCCCAGACCGCTGCTTTCCTGGGCGCATTGGAAGAAGAGGGCTGCCTGCCCCAGACCATCCTGTACAGCCTGAACCCCAATGATAACGAAGCCATCGACACCATCTGCGGCTGCTTCCAGAGCGACGAGGCTGTCAGCAAGGTACAGCACGGCTCTGCTTGGTGGTTCAATGACCACTTCCAGGGCATGACGGATCAGCTGGTCAGTTTGGCTAACCTGGGCTACCTGGCAGGCTTTGTGGGCATGCTGACGGATAGCCGCAGCTTCCTGAGCTATCCTCGTCATGAGTACTTCCGCCGTATCCTGTGCCGCTTGCTGGGTCAGTGGGTGGAGGATGGCATGTTCCCCAATGATATGGAACTGCTCAGCGAAATCGTCCGTGGCGTCAGCTATGAAAACGCCAAGAAGTATTTCCACTTCGCCAAGAAGGAATGCTAAGATCCTGCACATAAAAAGAAGAGCTGCATCGCAAGGTGCGGCTCTTCTTTAATTTACTGATCAAAATCCTTTATGCAATCCGTTTCGCAATAGCCTCCAGGAATGCCCGGCTGTTAACAGCGGTTGCTTCTCCATCCCAGAGAAGTGCCAGATCCTTTGTCATCACGCCGGACTCGATGGTGTCCAGCGTGGCCTTTTCCAGTTTGTCCGCAAAGGCCATCAGCTCAGGCAGTTTGTCCATTTCGCCACGCTTGCGCAGTGCGCCGGTCCAGGCAAAAATGGTAGCCACAGGGTTGGTGCTGGTTTCTTCACCCTTCAGGTAGCGATAGTAATGACGGGTCACGGTACCGTGGGCAGCTTCGTACTCGAACTTTCCGTCCGGGGAGACCAGCACGCTGGTCATCATGGCCAGTGAACCGAAAGCAGTGGCAATCATGTCGCTCATGACGTCGCCGTCATAGTTCTTGCAGGCCCAGATGAAGCCGCCCTTGGAGCGTACGACACGGGCAACCGCATCATCAATCAGTGTATAGAAGTAGGTAATGCCGGCTTCCTCGAAAGCAGCCTTGTAGTTCTGATCGTAAATCTCCTGGAAAATATCCTTGAACCGGTGGTCGTACACCTTGGAAATCGTATCCTTGGTGGAGAACCACAGATCCTGCTTCAGGCTCAGTGCATAGCGGAAGCAAGAATGGGCAAAGGAAGCAATGGACGCATCCACGTTGTGCATGCCCTGCAGGATGCCGCTGGAAGTGAAATCAAAGATTTTCTTCCGGGTCACCGTGCCGTCTGCCCCGGTAAATACCAGCTCAGCTGTTCCGGGACCGGGGACGGTCATTTCCACATTGCGATACACATCGCCATAGGCGTGACGGGCAATGGTAATAGGCTTTTCCCACGTGCGAACGGTGGGATGTACACCCTTCACCAGGATGGGCGCACGGAACACGGTGCCGTCCAGCATGGCACGGATGGTACCGTTGGGGCTCTTCCACATTTCGTGCAGATGATACTCTTCCACCCGCTGGGCATTGGGGGTAATGGTGGCACACTTGACAGCCACCCCATACTTCTTGGTTGCCAAAGCACTGTCGATGGTCACCTGATCCCGGGTTTCGTCCCGGTGCTTCAGTCCCAGGTCGTAATACTCGGTTTTCAAATCCACAAAAGGCTCAATCAGCAGCTTCTTAATATCCGCCCAGAGGATTCGGGTCATTTCGTCCCCATCCATCTCCACCAGCGGGGTTTTCATCTGAATCTTTGCCATTGCTTTACTCGTATGATCATTTCAAAAACGAAATCATACATTCCTTTCATCATGATCGCATTCATGTTGCAGGCGTACCGGAAACAACGACCGTCCGGCACACAGCCTGATTCACTATATCACACTTTTCCAGCCTGCACAAGGACGGTGCAGCGTTCTCGCACCGTAAAAACAGACGAAAAACAGAGGGGATGACATTGGAACCTTCCGAGCAAATAACAACAAAAAATCTCGCCGCATTGGATTGCGACGAGATTCTCATGTACGTTATACGCTACATTAAGCCTGAGCGGGAGCACCAACGGGGCAGACGCCTGCGCAAGCGCCGCACTCGATGCACTTATCGGGATCGATTTCGTACTTGCCGTCACCCTCAGAGATAGCGGACACGGGGCATTCAGCCTCGCAGCTGCCGCAGCTAATGCAGTCATCGGAAATCTTGTATGCCATGGTGTTTCACCTCCTATAAAATTACCACGTGGGCTGGTTCCCACATGATTCCTACGGCATTATGATACCATGCCGGTCAGAATTTTTCAAGGGGGGATTGTAACAAAAACACGGCCCCAACGTCATATTACAAAAGTATGAAGTTCATCGCTTCAGCAAGCAAATCCGTGTCATAGGCGCAGATTTTCCTCAGCCGCTTCAGGGAGGTTTTCTTTGGAACTGGAAGCTATTTCAGAGCAGACGGTGCAATATGCCGAACGACAGCCATTTTTCTGGGCGCAATCTTTCCTGATGAATGATCTTTCCGAAAGAATGCGTCCAAGCAATCATACACGCCGTTCTCAATGCTTCGGCGTTGGCGTATAGCATCTGCAAATGCGTGGCAACAAAAATGACCAAAGAACGATGGAAGAGCAGGAAGCAGGTCATCATCCTACTTCATTCCATGGCTA
>CAVGBO010000047.1:0-10431 GCA_963627465.1 Phocaeicola dorei | reverse complement strand
CACCCTTACCATGTGGTAGGGGTCTAAAACACCGATTCCCATCTTTACCAGGTTGCCAACAAGGACTACACCCTTACCATGTGGTAGGGGTCTAAAACTTACCACTTAATGGCAACGGTATACTCACGGTTGGGACTACACCCTTACCATGTGGTAGGGGTCTAAAACATGTCGAGGAGTTTTTCCACGGTTACGCCCAAGGACTACACCCTTACCATGTGGTAGGGGTCTAAAACGCTGCAATAGCGTTGTCAATCTCGTAGATGGGACTACACCCTTACCATGTGGTAGGGGTGTAGTCCCGGTGATCTCAAGGATCCCCAATGGGTCTACGCCTTGCCTATCATTAAAAATTGAAGGCATAAAAAAGGCAGGCTTTACGGCCTGTCATTTTTCGTATATAATGGATGCAGATGAACCATCTTCAGTTGGAGAATAGGAGGGGTTCCCTGTGAACACCAGAAATTTTGACCTCTATATTGATGAAAGCGGCAGATTCGAAGACTTGAAAGAAAAGGATCCGTCCATGTCCCTTGTGGGTGGTATCATCCTGCCTCAGGGAACCATAACCGAAGCCCGGGCAAAGCTGCTGCCGCCTGAAGCGGTGCATTGCTGTGAGCATTACGACAAACGCTATCTGGACGTACTGGAGACAATGCGCCAGAACGGTGCACGGTACGTGATCTTTCAGAATCAGGAGCAAACGCAGGTGCTCAACGGCGATACGACCTACCTGAACATCCTTTCCGAGGGACTTGTTCAGCTGCTCAGCGCCCTGAAGCTGGAATATCCGAACGATACCGTCCATGTGAATGTGGTCATCGCCACCAAAAAGAACATGGTGGAAGGTCGTGGCATCGTCGGCACGGATCAATATAAAGAACGTGTGCGGGAGAAGGTGGAGCTGGCAAAGTACCGCAGCCGTGCGGTTCTCTGCGAGTATGAGCTGCACTTTGGCGATGCCCGCAAAAAGCATGAGTTCGATTTTGCTGACATCGTGTGCAATACGTACTTTACCCAAAATAGGAAAAAGAAATTCACGGATGAAGAACGTGCACGCATTGTGAAGATCTTTGCCGGGCAGTACATCTACTCCGTGTTTGAAAGTGCGACGGTCAGCTACCTGAAGCAGCTGCTGGTTGACGGAAACTACAGCGAAATGGTCTACCAAATCTGCACCCTGTCAAAGCTGCAGAATGTGGTGCCCCTGCACAGAGAGCTGCTCAAGCGGATGATGGCTGCCTCCCCTACGGAGCGAGCGGTGATTTTCCAGCATCTTTCGCTGCAAATTCGGCTGTACGTTGATCGTCGTTTGTTCACGGACGGGATTCGCTTTGCCGAGAACTATAAAAACCGCTTCCTGTTCCACCTGCAGAAAAGTTCTGAAGAGCTTGGAAGGGAAGTTGGGTACTGGCTCTTCGATACGGATTTCTACATTGTTACCATGTACAACCACCTGGGTGACATCAACAAGTGTGCCGAGTATCTGAAGCGGTGCAACGATAATATCCATGTCGTCAACCGTTCCTGGGAGCATATCGATTATTATTTCAACTTCAGAATTCGGGAGCTGAACTGCCTGAAAGGCTGCTTCGATTTCGAAGCGGTGCAGGAAAAGGCAAAACAGCTGATTGACGTGCTTACCAATGCAAGAGAGCTGTTTGGCATGATCGATTCCGGCAGCCATGCCGCAGATGCGCCGAAGTCGGAACTGCTGGGGAAAGCCTATGGCCTTCTGCTGGAAACTTATCTGAACCTTGTAGGCAATCAACCGGCTCTGCTGGAGCAAACACTGACCGTATCTGACCTGGCCATGCAGGAGTTTTCTGCCGAGCATGACCTGCAGCGGCAGAAGCAAAACCGCAGCACCCTGCTGCTGGTTGCCGGAAAGCCGGCGGAAGCACTGGACTGGCTCCTCAGTGTATTTGACCTATCCATGGAAAGTGAGAATGCGCTGGATACTTTCATTGCCTGCGTCTATCAGCAGCCCGATCATCCCATGCAATTCCCCCTGTGGCACTATACGGACGTAATGCTGGCACTGGGCGAAGCAGGTGATCCGCTGGGGCGGAAGATGTTCGAAGCGCTGACCCGTTCGGAGGCATTCACCCGTGACATCAAGAATACGGACGCTGACGGCATGGGCGATGGGTATCCCCGGAATCTAACCCTGTGGAACCTTAGCCGCTACTACCGCATGACGGGTGCTGTGAAGGCAGCGGAAGCATACTATGCCCGTGCAAGGAATATTACAAAGAAGGATGCAGGGAAAGTAACCTTGTATTCCTTCAGCCTGAGCATGGAAGCCGACACACTCAAGTGGCGTGTCCAGAAGGGTGATGCAAAGGCAAAGCAGGCCTATGCGGAGATGGATCGCACGATAAAAGCCTTCTGTGCCAGAAAGGACGTCCCCGATGCCATGAAACGTCACTTCATGCAGTGTGTCGATGATGATCTGCTGACCTTCCTGACCAACTGTAGCTGTGCGTATTTGCGGTAAAGCAGGGTGCTGCCATAGAAGCCATGAACAGGGTGCGTGCTAAACCGAACCTTCTTCGAAAAAGTTCAGCAACACCCTTGCATTGCAGAAGTTTTTGGCATACAATATTCCTCGGTGAATGTACGCTCTAAGGGCGAAGGAGGATATCTGCATGAAGATTCTGCTAACCGGTGGTGCCGGATTTATCGGCTCTCATACTTGTGTGGAATTGCTGGAGGCTGGTCACGATGTGGTTGTGGTGGACAACTATGTGAACAGCAAGCCTGAAGCACTGGCTCGGGTCAAGAAAATCACCGGCAAGGATGTCAAGTCCTACAAAGCTGACTGCTGCGACAAGGATGCCATGAACCGCATCTTTGATGAGAACAAGTTCGATGCTGTGATTCACTTTGCGGGCCTGAAGGCTGTGGGTGAAAGCGTGCAGAAGCCTCTGGAATACTATCGCAACAACCTGGACTCCACGCTGACCCTTTGTGAGGTCATGCGTGCCCATGGGTGCAAGCGGATTGTGTTCTCTTCCTCTGCCACCGTGTACGGCGTGCCGGATGAAGTGCCCCTTCGTGAGGATATGTTCTGCAAGGGCTGCACCAACCCTTACGGCTGGACCAAGTACATGATTGAGAAGATTCTGCAGGGCGTTGTGACTGCTGACCCCAGCTGGAGCGTGGTGCTGCTGCGGTACTTCAACCCCATCGGTGCCCACGAAAGCGGCCTGATTGGTGAGAATCCCAACGGCATTCCCAACAATCTGATGCCTTATATTGCCAAGGTGGCCGCCGGTCAGCTGAAGCAGCTTTCCGTGTACGGCAATGATTACAACACCCCCGACGGTACCGGCGTCCGTGACTATATTCACGTGGTGGATCTGGCCAAGGGGCACGTTAAGGCCTGCGCCTATGCTGCTGACCATACGGGCTGCGAAATCATCAACCTGGGCACCGGCATCGGCTACAGCGTGCTGGACATTGTGCATGCCTTCGTGAAGGTGAACAAGGTGGATGTGCCTTACGTGATTGCCCCCCGCCGTGCCGGCGATGTGGATGCCTGCTATGCCGACCCTGCCAAGGCTGAAAAGCTGCTGGGCTGGAAGGCAGAGAAGGATCTGGAGGCCATGTGCCGGGATTCTTGGCGGTATCAGACCATGAACCCCAATGGATACGAAGCATAATAAATTGGTTTCTTATATGCTTCCGCGCAGCCCTGTGCCTGTGCGGAAGCTTTTTTATAAGGAGGATGTTTCTATGTCCCCGACGGAATCCATGTTGCTGGGTGCACTAATCGGCCTTGCCCGTGCCCTGGAATCGGACGAAGCCATGCCTGCGCCGGATGCCCCGAAGATCATGGTGGAAGCCTTGGCCCGCATGCATACGGCGGATGACGCAGCAGCGAAGCTTCTCGCCCAGCGCATTCGTCAGGAAAAGCTGCGTCTTTTGCCGGACTGTGCTGCCTGCCCCCACCCTTGCGGCAGAACGGATGACTACGACACCGCCAAGCTCAGTGAAGACGGCAGTGAAGTGGAAACCCTGAAGCTGGAGCTATTATCCCGGTTGCAGAAAATCGCCGTGCAGCAGGGCGATACGGCGACCCCAGAGGTCGTGAAACTGCTGCAAGACGGACTGAATCAAATCGGCTGGGGCTACCGGGCAGAGACGCTGAAAAAAGCATTGCAAAACTACCCGGTTTGAATGCCAGCGTTGCAATAAAAAAACGGACAAGCAGGTGACTCAAAGGTCATTACTGCTTGTCCGTCTTATTTTGTTGCTTACGGGATAATCATTCGTCCGCAGGTTTCGCACTCGATAATTTCCGTGCCGGACTTAATCTTGCGCAACAGCGCCGAAGGCTGTGCCGTGTTGCAGCCGCCGCACTGGTCATTCAGCAATCTTGCCAAAGGCGGCGTGATATGCTTCTTAATGGTGCGGTACTCCTCCATCAGCTTCGGATCAATGCCTGCCGCCGCTTTATCGGCCACGTCACGCTGGGCTTCCAGCTTGGCCTTCTGCTCAGCAAGCTCCTTATTGTAGGATTCACGCAGGGTGACAAACTTCTGCTTCTCCTGCGCAGCCTCTACCTGCAGGGTCTGCTGCTTCCGCACAAACTCGCTGGAATCCTTGGCAATGCGGCGCATTTCCTTTTCATAGTTGCTGATGGTCTCACGGCAGTGGGATGCCTTGCTGAGCAGAGCCTGCACAGCCGCCAAATCGGCAGGAGCATTCTCCTCCAATTCCTTGCTGAGCGCAGCCAGCTGCTCCTCGCAGCGGGGCAGTGCAGCACGGATGACATCCAGCCGATCCGCCATGACGGCTACCTGCTCCTCAATTTTCGTATACTGCTCCTTGCGATCCGCAATGTAATCCCGGCTCTTCTCAAGCTGCTGCCGGGTAGGCGAACGGCGGATTTCCAGTGCAATGCGATCCGCCTTCATGTCCTCTTGCTGGTAAGCCCACAGCATTTCCAACTGTTCCATGGGATTCCTCCTTTATCTCCGCGAGGCAAGCCCCGGTGATCAACGAGTATCTCTGCTTCCTTCACATCTTAATCATAGGCATTCAGAAGCGATTTTGTTACACGCACATTCCATTGTACCGCATCCGCATGCTTTTGTAAAGCATCCGCCAAGGCAAAAATGCCAACGGTCTCTGTCGCCGCATGGCCGCATTCAAAGCAGGTCACGCCCTGCTGACATGCAGTCAAAGCGTGATGATGATGAATCTCCCCCGACACAAAAGCATCGGCACCCATTGCTTTGGCCTGCTGCCACATTTCACTGCCTGCGCCGGAGCACAGTCCCACCCGGTGCACCATGTTTGTGCTCCTGCCCATAGGACGCACCACCGTTTTCAAATGATCCTGAAGCCAGCGGGTGCAGTCCTCTACCGTCATGGGATGGGGCAGGTCTCCGACACGAAGGAAATCTTCGCCGGTGATGTGCGCCAAGCCGATGGTTTCTGCCAGCACATCATTCATGCCGCCAGGAGCACGATCCAGACAGGTATGAGCCGCAATCAGTGCCTTGTGCCCACGGATCAATCGACACAGGATCGCTCCTTCCCCATCATCCTCCCGCAGATTTTTCCGTGAAGCAAACATCAAAGGATGATGGGTCACAATCAGGTCAGCACCGATCGCTTCCGCCTCCTGTGCCACACCCATGGCGCAGTCCAGTGCCACAAGGATGTGATGCACCTGTTGATCCGGGTGCCCCAGCAGGAGGCCGCTGTTGTCGTAGTCCTCTTGGGTGGCAAAAGGTGCTTTCTGGTCGATAAAGCGATAAATCTCCCCCACCGTCAGCATACGCTGTACCTCCTTAGGATGCTCAATTGATGGTGCAGCTTGGCAATTTCCTCTGCATGGATGTCAGCCGCCAGTTGAAGCCCTGCCAGCTTCTTTTCCAGCACCCACTGCCGCCAAGCCAGATACTCCGGCAGCAGCGGATTGTCACATTCCATGAGCATTGGCGTGCCCAGGGCGATGGCATCCTCGTCCATGTCAGCCTTGCCTGGCAATGCCTTCCACACCAGATAGAACCGTCCTGCCGCTTTGCACAGCTGTTCAGCCACAAAGTGGTAGCCCATATCCTGCACCGTTTGCCGAACCACTTCCTGATCCGTATGGGCGGACAGCACCAGTGCCGCTCCTTGAATGCGGTCTTTGCCCTGCCGCACAATGTCCGCCATGGTTTTTCCGCCCATGCCGGTAATGGAAATGCAGCCTGCCGGTTCATCCAGTGCGTCCAGTCCATCGGCGCAGACAAGTTTCACCCGGTCTTCCAAGCCTTGCTTCCGCACCTGTTCTCTTGCATGCTGCAAAGCTTTCTCGCTGATGTCCGCAAGAATCATTCGCCGGCATACGCCATGTTGCAGCAGATGACAAGGCAGCAGGCCATGATCCGTGCCGATGTCTGCCCCCAGTTCGCATGGCTCGTAAAGGGATGCAGCCAATGTTAATCGCTCGTCCATGTATCCTCCATGGAAAAGGAGGAACCCTTCAGCAAGCGGCTCCTCCTCACAATCAAAATTTATTCTTCCAAATAGTCCCGCAACTTTTTGCTACGGCTGGGATGGCGAAGCTTGCGCAGTGCCTTGGCTTCAATCTGCCGAATTCGCTCCCGGGTTACGTTAAACTCCTTGCCGACTTCCTCTAAGGTGCGCAGTCTGCCATCTTCCAAGCCGAAACGCAAAGTCAGCACCTTCTTCTCCCGAGGAGTCAAGGTATCCAGCACTTCCTGCAACTGCTCCTGCATGAGGGCGAAGGAAGCTGTTTCCGCCGGGGTTGGTGCAGAATCATCCTTGATGAAGTCTCCCAAGTGGCTGTCTTCCTCTTCACCGATGGGGGTCTCAAGGCTTACAGGCTCCTGGGCAATCTTCATGATTTCCCGCACCTTGCTTTCGGGAATGCCCATTTCCTTGGCAACTTCCTCTGCCGTAGGTTCTCTGCCGTACTCCTGCAGCAGTTGCCGATTGACACGAATCAGCTTGTTGATCGTCTCCACCATGTGGACAGGAATGCGTATGGTGCGTGCCTGATCAGCAATGGCTCTGGTAATGGCCTGGCGGATCCACCAGGTGGCATAGGTGGAGAACTTGAACCCCTTCCGGTAGTCGAACTTTTCTACGGCCTTGATTAAGCCCAGATTGCCCTCCTGAATCAAGTCAAGGAAAAGCATACCACGACCCACATACCGCTTGGCAATGGACACCACCAGCCGCAGATTCGCCTCACTCAGCTTCTTCTTTGCTGCTTCCTTTTCTTCCGGCGTACCATTTTCAAGGACTTTGGCAATTTCGATTTCTTCTTCTGCTGTCAGTAGAGGAACCTTGCCGATCTCCTTCAGGTACATGCGCACCGGATCGTCAACGCTGATGCCTTCCGGCACGGAAAGATCCAGCTGCTTATCCTCCTCTGCCGTAGAAGTTTTTCCTTCCTGAGGCGCAGCGGCAGATGCATCATCGCTGGTTACGGTAATGCCCAGAGCCTCCATGGTTTCAAGCACTTTATCCAGCTGATCCGGCTCCATTTCCATTTCCATCAGGCGATCCATCACTTCTTTGTACGTCATGGTGCCTTTGCTGCGTCCATAGTCATAGAGCTCATTCAGCTTTGCCTGACGGGCATCCGGAGAAAGCGTCATTTGAAACCACTCCTTTTCGACCGTCTCCACGGTCACGGTCTGCACAGCATCAGCGGCAGACGTCGGTCCATAACTGCATTACATTTCAGGTCGTTGGCGGGCGTTGAAAGCGTCCCATGGCACCTTCTTGCTTCAGGCGGTCATGCCGCCGTATTCTCTGTTTCTTCCTTAGTCAAGATACCCAGACAGAAGCCGCCCCCGGCTGGGATGGCGAAGCTTCCGCAAAGCCTTGGCCTCAATCTGCCGAATCCGTTCACGGGTCACGTTGAAGTAAGCACCTACTTCCTCCAGTGTCCGCATACGGCCGTCCTCCAGACCAAAGCGGAGGATCAGCACCTGCTGTTCACGGGCAGTCAGGGTATCCAGCACGGAGGCCAGCTGTTCCTTCATCATGGACATGGAAGCTGCTTCCTCCGGGCTCTGGGAGGTTTCATCCGCAATGAAGTCACCAAAGCGGCTGTCCTCTTCCTCACCCACAGGAGCATCAATGCTGCGGGGTTCGCTGGTCAGGCAAATCAGCTCTTCCACCCGCTTCACAGACAGGTTCATCCGCTGGGCAATCTCCTCCGTGGTGGGGTCACGGGTCAGCTCCTGGGTCAGTTCACGGCGAACACGCATGAGCCGATTCACATGCTCCACCATGTGGACAGGAATGCGGATAGTACGTGCCTGATCGGCAATGGCACGGGAAATCGCCTGACGAATCCACCAGGTAGCGTAGGTGGAGAACTTATAGCCCCGACGGTAGTCGAACTTTTCCGCTGCCTTAATCAGACCCAGATTGCCCTCCTGAATCAAATCCAGCAGCTGCATACCGCGACCCACATAATGCCGTGCCAAAGAAACTACCAGACGCAAGTTGGCGGAAATCAGCTGCTTCTTTGCGTCTGCATCCCCTGCTTCAATCCGCTTTGCCAGTTCCACTTCTTCTTCTGCCGTCAGCAGAGGCGTAGCGCCAATCTCCCGCAAATACATCCGCACCGGGTCAGACAGGCTATCATCGTAAGTATCCGTATAGGTGGCAGTGCTGTCATTCTTTGCCGGTTCTGCTGCTGCTTCATCCACCACTTCGATTTTCATGGACTGGAGCGTATCCAGCACAGCGTCCATTTGCTCCGCATCCATGCCAAGGCCTTCCAGCTGATCGGCAATTTCCTGACAGGTCAGTTTGCCCTGTTCACGTCCCAGTTCATAAAGATCGTTCAGTTTCTCTTGGCGAACGTCCGTTGAAAGTGTCACGGGAATCCTCACTCCTATTACTCTGTCTGCACGTTATAGCTGCGTTGACCTGCGAGCTTTCAGCTGATTCAGCTGTGCACTAAGCTGCTGCACCTGCATCATCGCTTCCCGTTTTTCCTCGCCGGTCATACTGTTAACGTTTTGCATAATGGTCTTGATCTGTCGCTCAATGCGCTTGCGGCGCAAAGAAGAAAGGCAATCCTCTGCCATGCGGATCAGCTGATCCGTATCCTCTGACGGCGGTGTCAGAAGAAGGCGACCCACACGAGCCCGGATGTCCTCTCGATCCTGAAATGCATCCACCAAGGCTGCCGGAGAGTCTCCCTCCTTCAGCCTTGTATAAAGAGATTTCAGCAAAGGGTCATCAAAATCCTGCTCAGAAATGATATCTGAAGGTAATCTTCTTGTGCCCAGAAGAGAAATCAGCATTTCCTGGGCTCGCAGTTCATCATCGGTGCTGTCCGCTGCAGGGGTTCGCCGGACAGGTGCGGCGGCAGCAGGCTTCTGCACCGCTTCATTCACTCGGGGAACCGTCTGCCCGATCTGCGCCATGAGCACTTCCCGGCTGAAGCCCGTCTGCACCATCAGCTGCTGCAGATGATTCTCCAGTTCCACCGGCTCCAGCCCCTTCAGGATCTGGGCACAGGCCTTGGCGTACTCGGTTCGACCCTCTTGGGTGGAGAGATCATATTGATCCTTCAGCCGCCGCATGCGGTAGGTTGCCGGTGAAAGCGCAGGAAGCTTTTCGAAGCCCTCTAGTCCGTCCCGGCGGATGAATTCATCTGGATCCAGCCCATCCGGGAAGTCCAACACTCTGGCCGGAATACCTTCCGCCTCCAGAATGTCCAGCCCCCGAAGAATGGCATGCTGCCCGGCGCTGTCTCCATCGTAGCTCAGGTACACCTTTGGGGCAAACCGCTTGAGCAGTCGAGCCTGCTCATTGGTCAATGCCGTGCCTAGGGTAGCGCACACGCCGGTCACGCCGAACTGGGTCAGGGACACCACATCCATGTAGCCCTCCACCAGCACCACACGTTCCAGATGCCGCTCCTTCCGCAGCAAGTTGGCCGCATAGACTCCCAAGCGTTTGTTGAACACCGGCGTATCCGATGTGTTCAGGTACTTGGGCTGTCCCTCCCCTAAAATGCGTCCTCCAAAGCCCAGCACGTTGCCATACTGGTCAATGATGGGGAAAATAGCCCGGTTGCGGAACATGTCAAAGGCTCGCTTCGGTCGCTTGGTGCCGTCCGGCAGAGTCTCCTCGTCCTTCACCACCGTCAGCCCCACTTGCCGGAGCTCCTCCAAGGTGAAGCCCTTTTGCAGCAGCTGCTGGGTCAGGAAATCCCACTTTTCCGGCGCTGCCCCCAAGCCGAACTTGCGGATCACACTGTCCGTCAGTCCACGCTTCTTCAGGTAATTGAGGCTTGCCTCCCCTTCCTTGGTGTACAGAGTCTGGTGGAAGATTCTTGCTGCCTCCCGGTTGGCTGACAGCAGCCGATCCCGCTGATCCCGCTTTCGCTGCCAATCTGGATCATTTTCCATTTGAGGCAGGGGCATATGC
>CAVGBO010000046.1:0-39874 GCA_963627465.1 Phocaeicola dorei | reverse complement strand
TGCGTCCAGCTGCACCTTGTCCGTGAATGCTTCACCTAGCTCCTCGTAAGTGTCGGTCGCCCATATGATGTTCTTTTTCGTTGTTTTATCTTGAAGCAGCACATCCAGCACCTGCCGGACCGGGTAGCTGCTGATGTCGATCAGTTTTTCCACGAGAGGAAGCCCTTCCTTTCATAAGCACATCATGGATTATACCATAGCCAAACAAGATGCACAACTAGAAGCTTCGAGTTCTTCTGCATCATCTGCTTCTATTAGGCCTCATCTCGGCGACACTTGCAAAAGGGAATGGCGGGATGGCAAGGTATGATTATTGGCAGCCTGATTGACCGGGTGGATGTGGGTGAAGGGTACAACATCGTCATTTGCTTCCAGCCGGCTGCCGACCGGTTGCTCGGTGCAGCGGTATAGGGAAAGGAAAAGGCACAGCACTGGAATCATCTCGATTCAGGCGCTGTGCCCTTTTTCTGTTGTAAAGCTTTTTGCTTTCAACCTTCTTGGTTACCGGGGAGAAAGCCCAGGTCGTTCGACTTTGATTGTCCAGCTCTTTTCGAGCTTTCTTGCTGAGTTTTTCACGAGAGATGAATTTCGCCATGAGGTTCACGTCCTTTCGAACAAGGTAGAGTAGTGTAAGAAAAAAACCTGACAAGCAAGCTTGCCAGGCGAATGTGGTCGCAACAGGACTCGAACCTGTGACCCCTTCGATGTGAACGAAGTGCTCTACCAACTGAGCCATGCGACCATGTGTCAAGATTCATCATGTCTCTCGACAACATAAGTAATTATAGCAGAACCTTTCCGAATTGTCAACCCCTTTTTTTGCCCTTCACGAAAACTTCTTTGTATCTTTGCTCACGCACATCCGTCCCCTATCCCATGCAAGCCGAAAGGGGATCATTGCAAAAGAAGTAAACAGGTTTCCATGAAGGGGCTGAAAGGGTCTGTTCATTCTTGGCTATATCCTGCCGAACTGTTTACCGCAGCGAATCGAAATAAGCCTTTGCGTCCGCAGCGTCCCGAGTAATCTGGGCTTTCAGTTCTTCCACGCCGGAAAAAAGATGCTCCGGACGCTGGAAGCGCAGGAAGTCCAGCCGAATCTTCTTGCCATAAAGCATCAGGCAGGCGTCCAGCACATGCGCCTCAACGGTAATGTTGCCTTCGGGTAAGGTCGGATGCCGCCCCACATTCACCACCGCCGGATAGATCTTTTCCTCCGCCGTCAGGTAGCAGGCGTACACCCCGTAGGCAGGAAAAACCTTGCCTTTGGGCGGCTCCATGTTGGCCGTGGGATAGCCCATGGTGCGGCCGATGTGTTTTCCGTCCATGACCCTGCCGCTCATGGTATACCAGTGCCCCATCAGCCGAGTGGCCTCCGTAATTTGGCCTGCCTCCAGCAATCCACGGATGCGGGTGGAGCTGACCGTAGCACCATCCAGCACCACGTTAGGCACAATGACCGCCTCACAGTCGTGGGCGGCGCACCACTGGCGAATCGTGTCTCCATTCCCCCGGCCATAAGCACCGAAGGTGTGATTAAATCCGCACACCAGTGCCTTCGGGTGATAACGCTCAAACAAATCCTGCAAGTAGGCTTCCGGCTCCTGGGCGGCCACTTGCTTGGTGAAGGTGGTCACGCAGAGATTTTCCACCCCGAAGCCAGCCATCAGTGCTGCCCGCTCCGGCAGGGTGGTCAGCAGCGGCGGTGCCACTTCAGGCCGAAGCACCTGCAAAGGATGGGGCTCAAAGGTGCACACGTTCAAAGGCAGGTGATATTTTTCCGCCAGATCGTTACCTGCCATCAGCAAGGCTTGATGCCCCCGATGCACTCCGTCAAAGGTGCCCAGCACCAGCACGCAGGGCGATGTATTTGCAGGATCACGCAGAATTTTCATGGGTGTGTTCCCTCCCCTTCCGGTGCCAGCAATGCACGCCAGCAAAGTTCCTTGCCTTCCCGAACCGCAATGCCCCAAAACGACCCCTGGGCATACACTCGCACAGGCTTGCCTTCTTCCGGCGTGCCGGGAAGAATGGGCAGTTTCGCTCCGTTGACCACACGCTTATGAAGGGATGCCGGCACATCCACCTTCGGCATATGCCCAATGGGTGCATCCAAGGGAATCAGGTGCTCTGCCAACTTACCTTCTGCTGCAAGTGCCTCCGCTTCCTCCAGAGTCATGGCCGTCTCTAGGTCGAATGCACCGCTTTGAGCACGAAGCAAGAAGCGCATGTGCGCAGGGCAATCCAGCATTTGCCCCATGTCATGGCAGATGGAACGAATATACGTCCCCCGGCCGCAGTGAATGGTCAGCAAGAAGCCATGCTCCGGCTGTTCCTCCCCCACCTGAATGCTTTCCACATGCACCAGCCGTTTGGGGACGTCTACCTCCTCGCCTTTTCGGGCAAGGGCATACAGGGGCGTTCCGTCCTTTTTGATGGCGGAATAGGCACTGGGCTGCTGCCAAATGTCCCCCGTCAGGGCCTGAGCAGCCTTTTCCACCTGCTCCCGTGTGGGATAGTGATCCCCCACGGCAATCACCTTGCCGGTAGCATCCTGGGTATCCGTCGCTGCGCCGAAGGCAACCTCGGCAACGTAGGTTTTTTCCTTATCCACCAGGTAATCAAACAAACGGGCAGCCTTGCCGATCATGATGGGCAGCACGCCGGCCGCTTCAGGATCCAGCGTTCCGGCATGGCCGATCCGCTTTTCCCCCGTCAGGCGACGCAGACGGCCAACCACGGCAGCCGAAGTCATTCCCGGTGGCTTCAGAATGTTCAGGAATCCGTTCATGCAGTAGCTCCGTTCATTTCATCTTTCATGGCTGCCACAACCCGGCTCACTGCCACCTGCAGAGGTGCATTGATGGTACACCCTGCTGCCAGCTCATGGCCGCCGCCACCCATCATCTTGGCCACATTGTCCACCGTATAGGGCTCAACAGCACGCAAAGAAAACTTGGTATGCTCGCTGTCAAGCTCCCTTGCCATTACGGCAAACTTTGCACCCTCTACATTCAGGCCGTAATTCACGATGGTTTCCGTATGCTCCGGCAAAGCACCGCAGTCCTCCATGTCCTTCTGCGTCAGGGCAATGACCGCAATGCGTCCCCCTGCCTCAAAGGTCATGGTATCCAGAGCCCGGCCAATCAGCAAGGTCTGCGCCTTGCTCCGCTGCTGGAACAGAATCCGGTTCATCTTGGCCAAGGGCAAATCGCACATTTCCAGCAGATCCGCCGCCGTGCGGAAGGCCTCCGGCGTGGTGTTGGTGAAGGCGAAGTTCCCCGTATCCGTTGAAATGCCGCAATACAGGCACATGGCGATTTCCCGGGTGATGGTCACATGGAGCAGATCCAGCAATTCACGGATGAGCAGTGCCGTTGCCGAGGCATCCGGGTCAATATCATTGTGCTCCGCATAGCAGGGGTTTGTACCGTGATGATCCACCTGTGCTGTGTGGTCGGCACGCTTCAGCAGCACTTCACTGGTGCCCAGCCGTGCGCCATCCGCCGCATCCACGGCAATGGTCAGGTCATAATGGGAGGCAGCCTTGTCCGCTGTCAGGTAAGCATCTGCCCCTGTCATAAAGGACAAGTTGTCCGGTATTTTGTCCTGACAGAAGACTTCCACCTGCTTGCCCAACTGCTGAAGGCCCAGCCGAAGTGCCAAGGTGCTGCCGATGGTGTCCCCATCCGGGTTCACGTGGGAACACAGGGCAATGGTTTTCGCAGGCAGTATCACCTGAGCAACCGCCTCCGGGTCACGCTTCAGTTTCGTGTTCTTCCGTTCCATGTTCGTCAGTCCCTTCCGACTTCTGTGCATCCGCCAGCACCTTGGCAATGTGCACGCCATAGGCAATGTTCTGATCGCTGACAAAGCTCATTTCCGGGCTGTAGCGAATCAGCATCTGCTTGCCCAGGGCACGGCGGATGTAGCCGGAAGCGCTCTTCAGTGCCTTCATCAGGTCATCCCGCTTATCATCTTCCAGCACGCTGACATAAATCTTTGCATAGCGCAGGTCACGGGTCACTTCTGCCCGGGTCACGGAAAAGGTGCCGCTAATACGGGGGTCGTTCAATTCCTCCCGAATGATGCGATCCACTTCCCGGCGAACTTCTTCGGAAATACGGTCAATTCTCTGATAACTCATGTTGATCCTTTCCATGGGAACATGCCCCAAAATCCAAGCGAGGGAGGGCGAGCCAGCGTCGGTCGTCCTCCCTCGCCTCTATATCCGTTTTCGGCTGCTTACCGCGGAATTTCCTCCATCACGTAGCATTCCACGATGTCGCCTTCCTTGATGTCGTTATGGCCTTCCAGGCTCATGCCGCACTCGAAGCCCTCACGCATCTCCTTCACGTCATCCTTCAGGTGCTTCAGGCTGCTTAGCTTGCCTTCGAACACCACCACATTGTCACGCAGCAGGCGAACCTGTGCATTCCGCTGCACCTTGCCGTCCGTTACATAGCAGCCGGCAATGATACCTGCGCCGGTGATCTTGAACACGTTGCGCACCTCGGCATGACCCAGGAGTACTTCCTTGTATTCCGGCTCCAGCATGCCCTTCATGGCCTTTTCCATGTCCTCAATGGCCTTGTAGATAACGGTGTAGAGGCGCACATCTACCTTTTCCCGTTCTGCAGTTTCACGAGCGGATGCATCCGGGCGAATGTTAAAGCCAATGATGATGGCATTGAAAGCAGCAGCCAGGTTCACATCGTCCTTGGTAATGGCGCCTGCACCAGAGTTGAGCACACGTACCTTTACCTCGTCGTTGGACAGCTTCTCCATAGCCTGCTTCACAGCTTCCACAGAACCCTGCACGTCTGCCTTGATGATCAGGTTCAGGGTGGTCACCTTGCCAGCCTCGATAGAGGAGAACAGATTCTCCATGCTCACCTTGGCCATGGTAGCCTCACGGGATGCCTTCAGCTTATCCCGGCGTTCCTGCGCCACCTGACGGCTCAGGTGATCATCGCCTACGGCGATCAGCTCATCACCGGCAGCAGGCACTTCATCAAGGCCCATGATTTCCACAGGCATGGACGGACCAGCTTCCTGCACCTTTTCGCCCCGGTCATTAATCAGTGCACGGACACGGCCTGCGGCCATACCGGCAATGATGTTGTCCCCCACGTGAAGGGTGCCGTTCTGCAGCAGCACGGTAGCCAAGGGTCCACGAGCCTTGTCCAGCTTGGCTTCAATGATGACGCCACGGCCAAGACGGTTGGGGTTGGCACGGAGCTGCAGCATGTCAGCCTGCAGCAGGATCATTTCCAGCAGCTCATCCACGCCATCGCCAGTCATTGCACTGACAGGCACGGTAATGGTGTCGCCACCCCAGTCTTCGCACACAACGCCGTACTTGGTCAGATCCTGCTTCACCTTTTCAGGATTGGCGGCAGGCTTATCCATCTTGTTAATGGCAACGATAATGGGCACCTCGGCTGCCTTGGCATGGTTGATGGATTCCACGGTCTGGGGCATGACGCTATCATCGGCGGCTACCACCAGCACGGCAATATCCGTTGCCTGGGTGCCGCGGGCACGCATAGCGGTGAAAGCTTCGTGACCAGGGGTATCCAGGAAGGTAATGCTACGGTCGCCCACATCTACCGTGTAAGCACCAATGTGCTGGGTAATGCCGCCAGCTTCTCCTGCAGTCACACGGGACTTGCGGATGTAGTCCAGCAGAGAGGTCTTGCCGTGGTCAACGTGACCCATGATGGTGACAACCGGGGGACGTGCCACCAGGTTCTCTTCATCATCATCGAAGTCCTCAGCCACCAAGGCATCCTCAGCCGTCTGTTCAGGCTTCTTCTCCAACGTAATGTCGAAATCGGAGCAAACCAGCTGTGCCGTGTCGAAATCGATTTCGCTGTTGATGGTGGCCATATTGCCCAGCATGAACAGCTTCTTGATGATTTCGCCGGAGGGCTTGCCGATCTTTTCGCACAGGTCACGGACAACAATGGTGTCGCCAGCCATGTAGGCGTTCTCGATCTTAATCGGTGCCATCATCTGCTGAGCAGAGGGCTTCTTAATGCGGGAACGCTTGCCGCCGCGAATCACATCATCATCATAGCCGTTGAAGTTATCCCGAGCCATCTGCTTCCGGTTGCGGGTCACACGCTCCGGATCATGCTGACGGACGTAGTTCTTCTTGTTGGGATCATAATTGGAAACCCGTTCCTTCTCCATAGGCGGAGTCAGTTCGGGACCACGGCTGCGGCTCATGCCGCCGCCACGGTTCATGCCGCCTTGGGGACGTCCCTGACCAAAGCCGCCCTGAGGACGATTCTGACCGAAGCCACCCTGAGGACGGGCACTACCCTGAGCACCACCGGCAGGGCGACCGTACTGTCCCTGAGGACGAGGCGCACCAGCCTGAGCATTGGCAGGACGACCATACTGTCCCTGAGGGTTTGCGGGACGGCCGTACTGGCCTTGAGGATTGGCAGGACGGCCATACTGTCCCTGGGGGTTTGCGGGACGGCCGTACTGGCCTTGGGGATTGGCAGGACGGCCATACTGTCCCTGGGGACGAGGCGCACCGGCCTGGGCATTGGCAGGACGGCCATACTGTCCCTGAGGACGAGCACCGCCCTGTGCACCGGCAGGTGCCTGACGAGCCGGCATGGGCGGACGGATCACGTTGGGAGCAAGACCGACAGGCTTCTGCACAATCTGCTGACCGGGGCGGGCAATAATCTGACCGATGGCCGGCTTCTTGGGTGCTTCTTCCTTAGGCTCTTCCTTCACAGCGGGCTTCGTCTCTGCTTTGGCAGCAGCGTCAGCCTTCGGGGCAGCCTCCGCCTTGGGGGCGGACTTTGCAGCAGGTTTCTCTTCCTGCTGGGGAGCTTCCGCCTTCTTCTGTGCAGGAGCTTCGGCCTTGGGGGCTGCATCAGCCTTGGGGGCTGCATCGGCCTTAGCCGCAGGCTTTGCTTCCGGCTTCACTGCTTCGGCCTTGGGGGCATCCGCTTTCGGCTTTTCCTCCTTGGGAGCTTCAGCCTTAGGGGCTGCATCTGCCTTCGGAGCAGCACTGGCCTTGCGGGCAGCTTCATCCTGAGCACGTGCCGCTTCTACAGCAGCCTTCTCATCTTCATCCAGCATGGTGAACGCCTTGGAGTGAGAAGACAGTACCTTCTCCTGCTCCTCACGGCGCTTCTGCGCTGCGCGTTCTTCTTCTTCTCTGTTAAAGCGGGTCTCCATCTTCTTCAGAGACTTCACCAGCGCATCGGCGCTCTCACGCATCTTGTTTGCCTTTTCCAGCACCTTGGATGCGCCTGCCGCCAGTTCTTTGGTAGCTTCCTTCTTGTTCACTCTCGTCATTCGACGCTTGCACCCCCGCAATGAATTTCCGTCTTTATCTGTCTTTCCTCAAAGCCTTACAGCCCTGAGAGGGATCGGATCTGATCTGCCAGACCGCCGGGCGCGACCGCCATGGCAACGCCTGATCTGCCTGTGGCCTCCTGCAGGAGACCTTGAGGCAATATGACCAGCGGTATACCGTGGTGTTCACATGCTGCCTCATATTTTTGCCGTGTGCCTTCCGATGCTTCTCCATCCAGAAGAACCACCCCGGCTTTCTCCGTGCGAATGGCCTGCAAACAGCCATCCATGCCGAAGGTCGCCTGCCGGGCTCTGACACACAAGCCCATGAGCCCGCAAAGCCTTTTTTCGTCCACAGCGCTTACGCCTCCTGGGACGGAGGCAGGTTATCCAGCTCCTGCTGGAGCTGCGCTGCCACATCTTCGGTAAGCTGCACTTCCAGTTGGCGCTCCAGCTGCCGCTGTTTAATCGCTCGCTGCAGGCAGGCGGCGCTACGGCACACATAGGCACCGCGTCCGGGCTTCTTGCCCACCGGATCCATGGAAACAGATCCGTCAGGGGCACGCACCACTCGAATCAGCTCTTTCTTGGGCTTCATTTCCCGGCACCCTACGCACATGCGCATGGGAATCTTCTTGGGTTTCATGGTGCCGTTCTCCTCCTGTCCTTCAGGGCTTCTTACAGCGTATCGTCGTCCTCAGTGGGCACAACATCTGCCGCCTGAGGCTCCTCGGGCATCACATAGCTGGTGAAGCCATCATCGATCATCATGGGGCCTTGCTCTGCCTCGGCTGCCATGTCAGGCATTTCCGCCGCCTGAGACTGGGACTTGATGTCGATCTTCCAGCCGGTCAGGCGAGCTGCCAGGCGGGCATTCTGACCTTCCTTGCCGATGGCCAAGGACAGCTGATTGTCCGGCACCACCACCCGGCAAGACTTTTCGTTCTCTGCCGTGTACACGCTAAGCACGTGAGCAGGATTCAGAGCGTTGGCCACAAATTCTGCCGGGTCGCTGGACCACTTGATGATGTCGATCTTTTCACCCTTCAGCTCCGTCACCACCCGATCCACACGGCCGCCCCGCTGACCTACGCAAGCGCCTACGGGATCGATCATAATGTCGGAAGAGGAAACAGCCATCTTGGTGCGGCTGCCAGCTTCCCGGGCAATGGACTTGATGGTCACCACACCGGCAGCGATTTCAGGCACTTCCATCTCAAACAGGCGCTTTACCAGGTTGGGATGGGTCCGGCTGACCTTCACCTGCGGTGCATGGGGATTGGTGGTGGTGTTCCGGTTCACCTGCAGCACGTAGACCTTAATGTGATCATCGTCATGCAGCTCTTCGCCGGGAATCACATCTTCCCGATCCAGAATGCCTTCCGTGCGCCCCAGCTCCACAAAGATGTGCTCCGGCTCCACACGCTGCACCACAGCGGTCAGGATCTCGTTTTCCTTTTCGATATATTCGTCGTAGATCTTGCCACGCTCGGCTTCACGGATGCGCTGCATGATCACCTGCTTGGCCGTCTGTGCTGCCACACGGAGGAAGCCGTTGGGAGTTACATCCACTTCAGCAATATCGCCCATTTGATAATTGGCGTTCAGCTTATGTGCATCCTCCAGGCTGATCTGGTTGCCTGCATCCTCCACTTCGGGGACGATCAGCTTCCGGGCGTATACGTGGGCTACACCGTCGTTCCGGTTCACAACCACAGCCAGGTTGGCAGGCACTGCTTCACCCTTGGTCAGATTCTTCCGATAAGCAGCCTTCAGTGCCTCTTCGATGGCACCGAACAGTAGCTCTTCGCTGATATCCTTTTCCTTGGCCAAGGCTTTAATCGCTTCAATAATCTCAGACTTCTGAGGCTTATCGTTCTTCACGGTCTTCTTCATGCGTATCCTCCTGCACTTGATGTTTCATTTATTCGGAAAGATCCACGGACTCGATGCCTTCCATATCCACCACAGGCTTTACCAATGCGGCGGCTTTTCGGGGAATCCGCTTTTCTCCTGCAGGCGTATCCAGCACAATGTCACCGTTCTCCAGCCCTGCCAGAATGCCTGTGATTACTTTTTGTCCGTCCATGGCTTTGAACAGCTTAATCTCGATTTCGCTGCCGAGTGCCCGTTCAAAGTCACGATCCTTCTTCAAAGGACGGTCAATGCCCGGCGAGGAGACTTCCAGAAAGTCGTAATCGTAACTTTCCAGCTGGGGCTGAATGGCACGATGATAGGTCTCGCAATCGTCCATGCTGATGCCTTCAGGCTTATCAATGTAGATGCGCAGGTACTTGCCAGCACCTTCCTTGTCAAGACACACATCCACCAGTTCAAAGCCCATCTGATCAGCCAGCCGCTTGCACTTCGGCTCCACCACCGTTGTTAGTTCCGCCTTCGCCATGGTCGCTCTTCACCTCTTAATTTCCTAAATTTTCCTGTTAACAACAGAAAAGAGGGACACACTCTGCCTTAGACAGTCAACAGGGATACGCATTCCCCATTGTCGAGCCAGCTAACGCTCGAAAGTCCTTGCAGCAGTGCCCGCTCTTTTACGTTGAACCCTTCTTTCATGGCACGACCTGCTTTCAAAAAGCAGGCTTGCCGTATCATCCCATCCTTTATGGTTGTGAAAGGATAGGCAGGAAAACTCACACACATGGCAGTATAGCACAGCTTTTTCAGGAATACAAGCATTTTCCTCCACTTTTTCGCCACGTGGCATGAAAATCCCCTGACAGGCTGCAGTGCCGATCAGGGGACAATCGTTATTCACTTGCCATCCCGAATCATGCGGCGGAAATCCTCCACCAGCGTGGCCATGCTGGCAGATTTCTTAATGTTGTCCGCCACCAGGTTGCAGCTGTAAAGCACGGTGGAATGATCCCGTCCGCCGAAGGCCTGCCCGATCTGAGGCAGAGAAAGTCCTGCCATTTCCCGGGACAGGTACATGGAAATCTGCCGAGGCACGGTGATCTCCCGGCGGCGGGAAGAGCCGGTAATGTCCTCCGGCGTCAGGTTATAGAAACCGCTGACGGTTTCGATGATCATATCAGCGGTAATCTGCTTGGGTGCCTTCCGAACGAAGATTTCCCGCAGGGCTTCCTCGCACAGAGCAGGAGTAATGGGCTTGTTGACCAAGCCGGAATAGGCTGCCAGGCGAATCAGGCTGCCTTCCAGCTCACGGATATTGCTGTCCACCCGGCTGGCAATCAGCTCCAGCACTTCATCCGACACCTGAATGTGATCAGAAATGGCCTTCTTCCGCAGAATAGCGATTCGTGTGTCAATATCCGGGCGCTGAATGTCCGCAATCAATCCCCACTCAAACCGACTGCGGAGCCGCTCTTCCAGTCGTGCAATGTCCCGCGGAGGGCGGTCGCTGGTCAGCACAATCTGCTTATGAGCGTCGTGCAGGGTGTTGAATGTATGGAAGAATTCCTCCTGGGTACTGTCACGGCCGGCGATGAACTGGATGTCGTCCACCATCAGAATATCCACATTGCGGAACCGGTTGCGGAACTCAATATTGCGATTCTGCTGAATGGCAGAAATCATTTCATTGGTAAACTCTTCGCTGGTGATATACAGCAGTTTGGCATCCGGCCGCTGCTGCTGCACGAAATGACCGATGGCATGCATCAGGTGGGTCTTTCCCAAGCCCACGCCGCCATAGAGGAAAAGAGGATTGTACGCTTCTGCAGGAGCCTCCGCAACAGCCAAAGCGGCCGCATGGGCGAACCGATTGCTGCTGCCAACCACGAAGGAGTCAAAGGTGTACCGCGGGTTCAGCGACATGGAACCTGCCTGGCGTTGAGGACCTTGTTCCGGTTCCTTAGGCGTAGCAACTTCCTTGGTGCCAATTTCCTCACGGGTAAGCACAATCACCTTCATAGGATGACCTGCTACCTGACTGACACAGGACGCAATCAGGTCAATATACCGGGACAGCATGGCTTTGATGTAGTTCACATCCGTGCAAAGGGTCAGCTCATTGCCCTCCAGCTTCAGCGGAGAAAGACTGGTCTTCACCCAGGTATTGAAAGATGTTTCATTCATCTCACTTTTAATGAGTACCAACGCCTTCTCCCAAAGCTCCTGCATGTCCATCATGCTCCCGCCCCTCTGCAACGTGTGAATATCGACTCTGCGGCAGATTTTCCGTGTGCGCTGCGCACCCTGCTGCCGTCTCATCTGCCAAGCAACGATCAGCCCTGTCACCAATGAATGAAACCTGCATGGTCTTCAAGCAGAACATGCGAGCCCATTTTGGTGTCTTTCCCACCTGCCAGGCTGTGCAAAACTCGACTCCGAAAAAAATCGTGCTGGTCAATCATAGCATGAACCTGTGGAAATTTCAAGTGGTTGACAAAAGAAGGAGTTGTGCATAACGCAAAAAGCCTGTGGAAAACTCTCCTCACAAGGCGTTGTGGTCACGTAACAGAAAGGCACAAGATTTACGGTTACATGTGTATAATATACGTCGAAAATGTATATTATACATTCCTTGCAGCCTACGAAACATCAGAAAAACACAAAAAACTTTTTTGTGCAATTAGGCGGTTCTTTTCTATTGCTCTGCAAGGAATATAGAGGGTCCATGTCGAAATAACCGTGTTGGGTTGAATACCCATGGAAGGAGGCGCCCGCCGTGCCGATGCATATTACGGAGCGGCAGGTCAGGGAGATACTCAGACCACGCCTGGGTTCTGCTGTGGTGGATCAGTCCGATTTATGTGCAGGTGCTGCCAATCTCATGAGCACCTACGCATCCTATCGGGATACCTTTGAAGGAATGACCAATCAGGTGGAGCATTATTTGTTCGGCAAGCTGTATGAGCTGCTGGGACCCACCATGACGGTTCGGCTGGATGACGGAACACTGAAGCGTATCCGCATGAAGGAAATGCCGGAGTTGGCCGATGAGGCCATGGGTGCCATGTTCGAAAACATGCAAATCTATTCCGTCAACTATGCCAACCTGAAGGATTACTCCATGCGTTCCGGCTCGCTGAGTGCCATGCGGGTGCTATACCAGAAGTATGGTGCTTTCCAGCCTGCGGAGGAACGGGTACTGCTCAAGCGCATTATCCGGGAACGGTATCCACAGAGCCGCTATGCAAGCTGGCTGCCTGACGATGACTAGGAACCCGGCAGTGCCAACGAACACACCAATGACCGCCCAATCAAGAAAGGAAAACCATCGTTCATGAAGAAAATCATTTCCCTTTTGCTGGCTGCTTTTTTGTTTACTCTGCCTGCCCTTGCTGGGGCGGAAACCGTAGCCACCTCTTTTTACCCTATTTACTTGATGGCTATCAATCTGACCCAAGGGGTTGACGGGGTAGAAGTCCACAACCTTGCTGCTCCCGGCACGGGCTGCCTGCACGACTATCAGCTGCAGACCAGCGATATGAAGGCATTGGCACAATCCGACGTGTTCCTTGTGAACGGTGCCGGCATGGAAAGCTACCTGACCCACGTCTATGACGCTTTCCCCAGCCTGCCGGTGGTGGAGGCCTCCACCGGTGTGGAGCTGCTGGATGATGACGACATGCCTGTAGCCATCGGCGAAGGGGAAACGGAAGTGAATGCTCACATCTGGCTTGACCCCAAGAACGCCGTCATCATGGTGCAGAATCTATGTGAAGGTCTGAGCCAGGCCATGCCGGAGCATCGTGAAGCATTCGAAAGCAATCGGGATGCCTACTGCGCCCGTCTGGAAGCTTTGGATGCTACATTGGCAGAGGGATTGAAGGATCTGCCGAACAAGGACATCATCACCTTCCACGAAGCCTTCCCCTACTTTGCCAAGGCGTACGGGCTGAACGTTGTCGCCGTGGTAAACCGGGAGCCCGGCGATGCCCTGTCCCCTGCCCGCCTCAGCGAGCTGGTGAAGCTGGTGAAGACGCTGGGCACGCCGCCCCTGTTTGTGGAGCCTCAGTATGAAGACATGGCTGCCCAAACCCTGGCACAGGAAACAGGCGCCAAGGTTTACACCCTGGACCCCGTGGTCACCGGCCCGGAGGATGAAGCAGAGGCACTGACCTATTACGAAACCACCATGCTGGCCAATATGGAAACGCTGAAGACCGCATTGGGGGCTCAATAAGCCTTCAGGCAAGGCATTTCTTTTTGAGCCCTGGTGTGCTATAATATCCAGCAAATATGCTCGTACGTTTTGAAGGAGGGTCGCCCGTGTTTAACAAGCTTATGAACAACTTTTATTACGGCAAAAGCGGCAAGGGAGATTTTCGTGAACAGGATCTGCCCAAGAACCGCTGGCAGCTTTTCTGGGAAATGCTCCGCATCCGCTTTTCGGCACTGATGCGGCTGAATCTCATGTACATGATTTGCTGGCTGCCTGCCATGGTGGTGCTGACCTTGGGGGTCATGAGCATGCTGACGCAATTGACCGTGGATGAAGAGATCACCAGTGAAGTCATTACCAACCTGCGCACCATGCTCAGCAGCATCAGCCTGACCACCTTAACCTTGCTGATTCCCTGCATTGCGATTACTGGTCCGTTCACTGCGGGCATCGCCTACGTGACCCGGAACTGGGCACGGGACGAGCACGCCTTCATCTGGGCTGACTTCAAGGATGCCGTAAAGGCCAACTGGAAGCAAGGTCTCGCTGTTTCCTGCATCACCGGCTTTGTGCCCTTCTTCGCCTTCGTGTGCTGGAACTTTTACGGACAGATGGCACAGCAGTCCGCCTTCATGATCGTGCCTCAGGTGCTGGTGCTGATGGTGGCCTTGATCTGGTCACTGGCCGTCACCTACATGTATCCTCTGATGGTCACCTATAAGCTTCGCTTCCGTGACCTGATGCGCAATGCTTTGCTTCTGTCCGTGGCACGGCTTCCCCAGAGCGTCGGCATTCGGTTGCTCCACTGCGTGCCGACGGCTATTGCCTTCGTTGTGGCACTCTACCAACCGGCGTATGCTGTCATGGGACTATTCCTGTACTATCTGGTGCTGGGCTTCGGCCTGAGCCGCTTCGTCACCGCCAGCTATACCAACGGCGTCTTTGACCGGTATATCAACAGCCGCATCGAGGGTGTTGAGGTCAATCGGGGTCTGTACACCGGTTCCGATGAGGACGATGAGGATGACGAGGACGAAGACGATCATGCCGGAGATGCTCAGGATCCCCAATAAATCACTGCCATGGAGCACGAATGGGAGAAACGTATGTACACGGGATTTGCTGAAGTTTATGATGAACTCATGGCGGATGTCAAGTATGACGAGTGGGCGGATTTTTATGTGAAAATGATGGCTGCCTTCGGTATTCGCACAGGGAAAATATGCGAATGCGCCTGCGGCACCGGCAGCCTGACCATTCCCCTGCAGAAGCGGGGCTTTCACGTTACCGGTGTGGACTTAAGCCAGGATATGCTCTGGCGTGCAGCGCAAAAGGCACGAGATGCGGGTGCTGCCATTCCCTTTGTCCGGCAGGATATGCGGAAGCTGCACCTGCATCGTCCCATGGATGCAGTGCTTGCCACCTGCGATGGTGTCAATTACTTGCTGACGGATGAAGATCTGCTGGCCTTCTTCCACTCCGCTTACAATGCCTTGCGTCCCGGCGGCGGTCTGTTCTTTGACGTGTCCACCCCCTACAAACTGAAGAATGCCCTGGGCAATCAAATCATCTGCGATGATACGGAAAACATCACCTACCTGTGGCAGAACTCCTTCTCTGAAAAGAATCAACAGGTGGACATGCACCTGTGCATCTTTGTCAAGCAGGAAGATGGGCTGTACAAGCGCATTGATGAAGAGCAGAAGCAGCACGCCCACGAGGCAAAACATTTGATGGATCTGATGCATCAGGCCGGGTTTGACCGCACCATGGTCTTCGGCAACCGCCGCATGGAGCAGCCCCGGGAGAATGAACAACGCTGGCACTTTGCGGCGGTTCGCAGATTAGATCCAGATGGAACGGAAGGCAGGCAATAACATGCAGACAAAACTGACAGGCGACCGTGTACTGCACATGACCCTGATGGACGGTCAGGCACGGGTGCTTTTTCTTGAAACGACAAAGATGGTGCAGCATGCTGCGGATATCCACAATGCCACCCCTGTGTGCACCGCGGCTTTGGGCCGGTTGATGACCGGCACCGCCATGCTGGGCGTCATGATGAAGGGCGAGAACGAGTCCGTCACTGTGACCATCAAGGGTGATGGCCCCATGGGCACCTTGGTGGCCGTAGCGAATCACGGCAGCGTCAAGGCCTGTGCGGACGATCCTCAAGTGGAGCTTCCCCTCCGTGCAGACGGTAAGCTGGACGTAGGCGGCGCAGTAGGCCATCATGGACGCATGAGCGTGGTGAAAGATCTGGGCTTGCGTGAACCGTACATCGGCCAGTGCCAGTTGGTCAGCGGCGAATTGGGCATTGACTTTGCTAATTACTTTACCACCAGTGAACAGCAGCCCAGCTTAGTAGCCTTGGGCGTACTGGTCAGCGGCACCCAGGTGCTGAAGGCCGGCGGATTGCTGATTCAGCCCCTGCCCGGCTGCACGGAAGAAACCCTTAGTGCCTTGGAGCTGCGCAGTCCCATGTTTGCTGACATTTCCCGTGAAATGACCATGGCAAGCATGGAACAGCTGACCGAGGATTGGTTTCGTGGCTTGGAACCCCAGCTGCTGGAAGAACAGCCCATTGGCTGGCACTGCGGCTGCGGACGTGAAAAGATGGAGAAGGCCCTGATTTCCCTCGGTGCTAAGGAGCTGCAATCCCTCATTGATGAGGATGAAGGTGCCGAGCTGACCTGCCACTTCTGCCACGGTCAGTACCGCTTTACTACGGAGGATTTGAAGCAGCTGCTGGCCAAGGCCACCAGACCCTGATGAAGGAGATTGTTTTTGCATGAACTGTATTGATTTTGACGCTCACTTTGCGGACTATACCGCCCAATGGATGAAGGAGCACACCAAGGATTACCGCAATTATGATGAGATGGAAGAGGACATGCCCAATGTGTACCTGACCTTCCTGAACACGCCTGCCTCCTGGCTGCAGGGCGTAACGCCGGGGGCATACTTCACCCAGTATGAGGATGCCAAGGATTTGGTGGACTGGCTGAACGAGTATTGCGACCGGGGCATTACCGTACCGGATCTGCTGCTGGATCAGATTCAAGCCGTTGGCAAGCCTTGTGAAAAGCGTCTGGTTGCCCTGCTGAAGGATGACATGGCCACAGAAGAGGCCAAGATGACCGCCGTGGGACTTCTGCGGGAAATGGGTTCTGACCTGCCGAAAATGCTCTACATTTCCTGGCAGCTGAACCGAAACGATCACGATGACCTGTGTGACAATGCGCTGGAATCCTTGGAGGAAATGGGTCGCTGCGCCGTTCAACCCATGCTGGAGGCACTGCCCAAGGCCAACCGAGCCGGGCAGGAGGCTCTGCTGGATGTACTGGCCAACTACCCCGGCAATGAGCAGGTGTTCCAGCTGGCACTACGGCTTTTCCGGGAGAATCCCAAGCGCCGGGCACTGTTTGCCAGCTATCTGGGCAAGTTGGGCGATGACCGGGCCTTGCCGGATCTTGTGGCCGCTGCTAAGGATGACACGGTTATGTATCTGGACTTCATCGAGCTGCGCAACGCCATTGAGGAACTGGGCGGCACCGCCCCTGAGCGAGAATTCGATAACGATCCCACCTACGACGCCCTCTTCGGAACGGACAAGTAAGCAAGAAAAAAACTGCGAAGGATTTTTCCCTCGCAGTTTTCTTATACAAAGCTTTTGTCCTTACAAAATACCGGCACAAAATCCTCTGATGCCGACTCCGGCTCCTGTAAATAGCCAGGCAAACCTAAAGCCAGCATATGATCCCGTACCCGGCGATACTCCCTGTCCGTAATGGGACGAGTCAGCCCCGGGATGGATACGTGATTGCAGGGAATATATTGGCGCATGAGGCTCACAGGAACGCCAGCCGGCAAGGCTGTGTTCACCCAATCCAACAAGGCGCAGCTTTCACTGGTGCACCCCGGCAGAATCAGGTGGCGAATCAGGGTACCCCGCTGCATGATGCCATTTTCATCGTATTGGGGCAGACCAGTCTGCCGAACCATTTCCTCAATGGCGGCGCTGGTCACGGTGAAATAGTCTTCCGCCTGAGCACAGAGCTTGCCCATCTTGGTCGAATAGTGCTTCAGATCGGGCAGATAAACATCGATCACTCCATCCAACATGCGGAGAGACGATACCGTTTCATACCCGGAGGTATTCCATACCAGAGGCACCGGGGGGCGGTAAAGCTCCAGCGTGCGAAGAATTTGAGGGATATAAGGGGTGGCCGTAATGAAGCTGATGGTCTCCATGCCCATATCCACCAAGCGGCGCAGGGACTCCGCCAAGGCTTCCGGCGTGAAGGGGCGGCCAGCATTGCGATGACTGATGTCCGCATTCTGACAGTAGACACAGCGCAGCGTGCAGCCGCTGAAGAAGACCGCACCTGTCCCCTTCTTGCCGCTAATGGGCGGTTCTTCCCATAAATGGGGAGCAATGCGGGCAATCAGCATGGTTTCCGGCAAGCGGCAGAAGCCGAAGCCTTCATCGGCTGTGCGGCGGGCATGGCACTGTCTGGGGCAAAGGGTACAGCTTTCCACGAATGCATCGACCTTTCTGGCATTACGAAGTGATGACGATGGCAGAACGAAGCGTTCCAAGCCCAAGAGCAAATGCGCTTGCAGAAGCCTCCATAGGCATCGCCGCTTTCCATAGAAAATCCGCCGACGGAGTAGTTTCTTTTTACGCTCCATCGGCGGTGTGTTTTTATCCGATATTGGTCTGAGTGTTCCAGCTAACCGGCTGTTCCTTAGCCTGCAATTGCTGCACACCGGGGGCGATAATGTATCCATCCAAATCCAAATCAAAGCCGAAACTCACGAACACTTGTGCGATATCTTCATACAGGGCACACAGGTGCCGTGCCGCATGAGCCTCCGGGCTACCGAACGCCCCCCGTACCATCTGGGCAATATCCTCACAGCCGATATAAGGATAATTTTCAAACCCGAACCGGGAGATAAACCGTGCCGGATGATTACAATCCTCAGGTAACCTGAGCCGGGTTGAAATGCCCGTCAGCCAAGGTTCTGCCTCATCAATCAGCTTGATGCAGCGCATTTTCGCCGCAGCAGGCAGCACAAAAGTGTCACACTGAACCGGCTGGTTCATTTCGTTATACAGGGTAATCACAAACCGGTCATCATGGTAGAGCGTTACGGAAAAGCCACCGTCCTGTAGGGATCTTTTGCATGTCAAGGGGCAATACGCATAATGAAAAACGGCTGTCACATCAGGACGAGGGATCATCCGTACTCCCCTCCATTTCGTAATGATTGTAACAATTATGATACCCTTTCTTTGCTTCTTCGTCAACCTTTTTTCATGAATTTTTTCGGTTTTTCCAAAATTTCTTTTTCCGCAAGAAACAGACCAAAGTCTATTATTTCAATAAAAAAGACGCCGCCTGACGAGAATCCGTCAAGCGGCGAGAAATCCGTTCCAGACCGAAGTCTTTAATTGAAACCCACAATCTTCTGGCTGATCTTGTAGCCGGTAATGGCCACATGACGTCCCCATGCGCCGGGCAAGTGCAGCAGCCGTCCCAGCAGGCGACGATAGCGAAGGTTCTTATACAGACTGGGACGCTTCTCCTTGATAAACGCCCACAGTTCCTCTTTCTTCTTCAGGTTTTCCGGGGTCTTGCTCTTGATGAGCAGCACAGAGGATACGGTGGTAATGATCTCCAGATAATTCCGCATGTACCGGCGCTTGTGCACGTTCTCCACCGTGTCCAGATCCACGCATTCCACCAGCAGACGATTCACCAGCAAGGCTTGGTCGATTCGGCGAATCATCACTGCTTCCTGCACGGACTGATCATCTCTGCCGATGAAGTAATGGTACAGATCCTCATCCAGGTAAAGCATTTTTTCCACCATGGTCATGGGCTGATAAACGTACAGCTCATCCACATAGAAAGTGTGCTTAGGCAAGGACAGACCGCAGTCCCGCAGCAGCTGGGTACGGTAAATCACAGAATGCATGAGCAGGTAATGGCCAAGGCCGAGGTTCACTTCATCCCAGCCGAAAACTCGATCCACCGGCAGATCCTTGCGATACTGCATCACATGCTTGTGCTTAACGCCCACCTTGTCATACACGTAATTGCAAATCAGGGCGTCGATTTCCTCCCCGGCGTCTGACATCTTCTTCAGCCGAGCCAGCACCCGACAGAAGCTGTCCTCATCCACCCAGTCGTCAGAGTCCACCACCTTGAAGTACTTGCCGGTTGCATGGGCAAGACCGCACATCACCGCATCCCCATGGCCGCCATTCTCCTTGTGAATGGCGCGAACGATGCCGGGATACCGCTGCTGAAAATCATCGGCAATCTCTGCCGTCCGATCCTTGGAGCCGTCATTCACAATGAGAATTTCCACATCTTCTCCACCGGAAAGCAAGGTTTCCACGGCATGATGCAGATAGTCCTGGGAATTGTAGCTGGGAATCGCAATCGACAGTAGCTTCATGGCATATTTTCTCCTTCTTGTCGCTCAGGTGCTCAGTAAAGGGTAACCTCCGCTTCATCAGAGAGCACCTCAATGCGGGCATTCAGCTTTTCCTTGCAGCGCTCCGCATAAATGTCATAGGCAATTTCGTTATACAGGTCGTCCGTCAAGTCCCCCAACGTGTCATCGCTGGCCTTGCGGGTGTCATACTCCGACTGCACATCCTCGGCGGTGACAGGGCAATCCTGGGTCAGCCAGGCGTAGTACAGCATAGTGGCGTACTGGGTGCGGTACACGTCAATGTAGTCCTGCGCCGTAACGCCCAGCAATTCCGCATAGGCAGCGGCGTAAACAGACAGGGCATCCGCATCGTCTTCCTCAAGCTCCAGGGTCTCATTCAGGGTTTCTTCCACCTGCTTCAGGGCACTTTCATAGGCGGCCTGTCCCTGTTCGGTGCACCAAGTCTCGATTTCCTCGGTGAAATCGTAGCAGCCCTGTGCACGCATGTCCTGCTCCACCAGCAGATTCTGAATAGCTGCCGTCAGGGCAAGGTCTTCCACGTAGGCTTTCTTGGCCTCGTCAGTAATATCATAACCCACTTGCGCATAGGCCGTCAAGTAGTCATTCTTCACCTGGGTGTAGGTGGAGTTCATCAGCTGCTCACCGTTCACCAAGGCAATCACATAATCCGCTTCTTCCGTGGCATCCGTAGCGGTGGCCACATCCTCGGCAGCGGCGCAGGAAACAAGCAGCAGCAGGGTCATTAGCAGCGCAATCAGCTTTTTCATGGCAATTTCCTTTCGTGCACATACTCAGGCGATGCCACACCATTCGTCACCGGATTTCGAGTGGTGTGGCATTGCCTGAGGCTGGTGATAAAGAAATGCGCCCGAGGGAGGCGCAGATGCTCCTGATCCCTCGGGCGCAAGAACCATTGGAATTAGTAGCTCAGACCGAAGCCGGAGACATACAGGTTGCCGTCAGCATCCTTGTAGGCATAGCTGCCAGAGGGAGACTGAGCCAGCACTTCTGCGGACATGTACTGATCCTTGTCATAGCCGGGCACGTCGTTGGGAGAGGCGCAGATTTCAGCAACCGTGCCATCTTCCAGGGTGGTCTCAGTCAGGGCAACAACCGCTTCGCAAGCAACCATGGTCACAGACAGCTTGCCGGTGGGGTTGTAGTTGCCAACAATCACATCCACCTGAGCGCTGTAAGCGTTGGAAAGGGAAGCAGCGGAAGTGGTGTACTGAGCCACCAGAGCGTCGCAGTAGGGCTCCAGGTTGTCCAGGATCCAGGGGCTGGTGCACACGATGGTAGCAACAACCTTGCCGCCGTTAGCATGAACCTTGTCAGCGGCTTTCTGCAGCTTCTTGATGCCCTCAACCGTGGTCACTTCAACCATTTCACCGGTCTTGGTCTGTCCGCCAGCACCGAACATGGCAGTGATATCGTCGGTTGCACCGGTCAGCTGACGCTGTGCAACTTCAAAGCCATCCACCAAGCTCAGCACGCCTTCAGTCTCGGAAGCACCGGCCTTGTTGGTAGCCTTAGGCTCAACATAGAAGTAAGCAACGTCGCAATCATTTACATTGTCAACGATTTCGAAGCCCTGGGCAGTGAACAGTTCAGTCAGAGCAGCCAAGGTGGTCTCGCTCTCGCCGGTGCCGGTATAGGAGCCGATGTAGAGCTTGGTGCCGTTGTCCTTGGTCAGAGGCAGAGCATTCTCGTGGTTCTTCATCAGCACGGTAGCCTTCAGGTGCAGAGCATAAGCCTGCTCATGAGCGGTTTCAATGTTGGTGGCACGCACTTCGTCAGCCTTCTCGTAATCCAGGTAAGGATTCTCGAAGCGGCCCTGCTTGAACAGAGCGGTAGCACGGTTCACATTTGCGCGATCCAAGTCAGCCTTGTCCAGGATGCCCAGTTCCACAGCAGAGATGATGTACTCAGGAGCCAGTTCAGCGCCGATAGCATCGGTGCCAGCACCAATCAACAGAGCAAAACGTTCAATGCTGGTCATGTCTTCCACGCCGTAGGTCTGCGTGGTGGTGATGCCGGAGTCAGAGTTCACGAAGCCAGTGAAGCCCATGACGTCACGCAGCAGGGTGGTGATGATTTCAGAGTTGTAAGCGGAGCCAAGGCCTGCCACGTCCACTTCATGTCCACGATAGGTCTGGGTCACAGAACGGCTATCCTCGGTGTCACGAGAGTAGCAGGGCATGATGGCGCCAACACCGGCATCGATAGCGGCCTGGAAGCCAACCAGCTGATACTTCTCCAGAGAGCCCTCGGTGGGATACAGACGATACTGACCCTGATAGGTGTGAGACTCGAAGCCGTTCTCGGAAGCACCGTCGCCGGGGAAGTGCTTAGCAGACAGCACAACGGAGTTCTCGTTCACGCCATTGGTGCCATCCTGGTAGCCATCCACCAGAGCGGTGATGATGCCAGCGGTCACGTCAGGACGCTCGCCGTAGGTGCCGGAGTTCCGGGGCCAACGGGGGTCGGTTACCAAGTCGATCTGGGGGCCATACATGAAGATGATGCCCTGTGCGCGCCACATTTCACGATCAACCTGTGCATAAGCCTTGATGGCATCATAGTTGCCGTCACCCAGCACTGCAGCAGCCATACCCAGAGAGTCGGGGAAGCCGGCAGAGATGGGGTTGGAAATCAGGGTTACGGGGATTGCAGGCGTGCCAGCCTTAGCAGAATCCCATTCTGCATAAGCGGTGGTCACGTTGTTGAACAGAGCCACAACAGATGCATCGTAGTTCAGGCCGCCGCGATACACGCCAGCACGAATCTTACCGATGGACAGCACCTGATCGTCCAGGCCAGCAAAGGAGGAAGCATTCTGCTGGAGAGCGTTCAGGTTCGGGGTGCTCTCGCCTTCCGGAATAACGGACATGACCTTCATCGGATCGATGGTGCCATCCTCGTTCTTCACTTCGGCAAGCGTCTTGGAAACAGGCATTGCATACAGAGCATTCAGCACAAAGCCGGCCTGCTCGGTCAGGGTCATCTTGGTGACCATGTCCTTGGCACGCTCTTCAGCGTCCACACGCCAGTCTTCGAAAACGTCCAGCTCGTGGTCGTTATCAAGATCCTTGAAGTACTTGCCGTCCACCTTCAGCACGCCCACGGTGGTCACACCAATGGTGGGCTCACCTTCGCCGTTTTCGTAGTAAACGGGCTCCAGATAGGTGTAAGCAGGATCAACCTCTGCTACATCGTAGGGTGCAGCAATGTACTCGGTCTCGCCTTCTGCCAGGGAAGCAGGCATAACGCTCAGCAGCATCATGCCAGCCATGATCGAGCTCAGAATTCTCTTCATGATTCAAACTCCTTTTCCCTTGTGTCTCTTTCAAGCAACAAGCTGCCGCGCGCCAGCAACTTGTCATTTGTATAAACATTATAAATGATTTCTCTTTTCTTGTGAAGGGGGTTGTCTTGAATGCCCAATCCCCTGACGCTAACGCATGGTTGTCACATTCACGTCATTTTTTTGTCGTGTGCGTGTGCTCTATGTGCAAAAGCATGGTGTTCTTGACCAAATTGCAAAGGTTTTCCGTTGGCAAAAGAAGAAGTCTGCTGCATTTCACAACAGACTTCGGTATGTTTTATGGTTTTTGCGCCGTGGGCGGATGTAGAATCGCCGTAAGCTTGAAGATGTGTCCTTCCGTATCCACGGATACGGTGCCGCCGTAGTGCTCGGCGATTTCCCGAATAGAGCGGAGGCCGAAGCCGTGCCCGGTTCCGCTCTTGGTGGTGACAGGAATGCCATCCACCATCACCAGTTCATCATCGAAGAAGTTTTCCACATGGAGCACCACCACATCCCCCCGGTTCACGGCCTTCAGGGAGATCATCCGCTTTTCCGGATTCTTCACCTTACTGCAGCTTTCCAGCGCATTGTCCAGCACATTGCCGAAGAGGGAGTAAATCTCCATTTCGCTGAGGAAGTCAAACAAGGTACCATCAATGATGTAGGAAAACTTCACGCCGCTGTTCAGGCAGAGGATGTTCTTCTCCGTCAGCACCACGTTAATGGCTTCATTGCCGCAGTCCACCACCGTGCCGTACTCGTCAATGGAGTCCTGCAGGCGATCCAGATACTTTTCGAAGTTTTCCTTGCCGATTTGGGATCGGATAGCCTTGATCTGATGCTTCAAATCGTGGCACTTCACCTGCAGAGAGGTAATGCCGTCCCGGCTGACCTGATAGTAGTGAATCTTGTTGTTAATGAAGGCCTGCATGCTTTCGTTGTCCCGCTGGGCTCTGTCCCGCTGGGCAACCAGTGCAAGCACGCTCAGGTTGGTAGCCGTGTACAGCAGGGCACAGAAGTAATACAGGAAAAAGCCCTGGGGGGATGCGGTAAACACCGTGCCGCAGAATTCCAGGCTGGCCTGACAAGCGTAAAAGACCACAGCGGTGGCGATCATGGGTCGCAAGGGAATATCTGCCGACTGCAAAATGATCTCCCGCATGAAGTGACAGCAGGTGAAGCACACTATGGCATACACCACGTAGGACACCACGGCGCCCACAATGGAATACCTGGACCACACATTGCCAATGCCCAGCAAAACCGAGCCATAGCTTGCCGTCTTGAAAATGTTCCAGGACAGCTTGAAAATGGTCAGTGCCAGCAGATCCAGATACAGCAGCTCTCCCTGATTGGTCTGGTAGCAGAAGCCATACCCCACCATGAAGGCCAAGCCCATCAGCAGGGTATAAAAGCCATAACCGATGCCCTGGGCAATGTCCCCCACCAGCAGAGTATCCACAATGGTGCGAAGTCCCCAGCTGACGACCATCATGCCCACAAGGGACACCAGTGCCCGAAAGGCAAAATGCTCCTTCCTGCGCAGGTTGCTCATCACCATCAGCAGCAGAAAAAAGATCAGTGCCGTAGACACCCGGTGATCAATATTTTGAATATACCAGTAATCCTGGGTCATAAGGTCTCTCCCAAAAAGTTTGAAAAATGCTGCATAATTTCTTTCCGGTGGGATTTGGACACGGCAATTCTCGTGCCGTCAATGGTCAAGGAATCATTGGAGGCACTCTGCACATACCGCAAATTCACCACAAAGGAACGGTTGCACATAATGAACCGCTTGGGATCCAGCTTCTTGATCACATCTGCCAGCCTGCCCCGGACGTTGTACACATCCGTCACCGTGTGGTACACCAAATTGTGATCGAAGACTTCCACATATTTGATATCGTTGGTGGAAAGGCTGATGATCCCGTCCCCCGTCTTAATGGCGATCTGGCTGCCAGAGGTATTCTCCAGCCTGCCGATGGCCTTGTCCAGCACGTAATTGATGGAGAACTGATCCGCCGGCTTCACGATAAAGTCCAGCGCATCCACTTCATAGCCCTTAATGGCGAGCTGCGCCATGGCCGTGACAAAAATCAGCACCGAGCCGGTGTTGATTTTCCGCATAAGCCGTGCCACCTCAAGCCCATCCAGCTGATCCATACGGATGTCCATGAAAACAATGTCATAGTTTTCTGTGCTGCGAATGAAGTCAAGGGACGAATTAAACACACGGATCATGCAGGCACGATCGCTCCGATGAAAATAATCCGTAACCAATGCATTCAGCGCTGTGGAATCCTTAGGGTCATCATCGACAATCGCCAACAGCAGCATGACGTTTTCACGCTCCCTTGAAGTGGTTTCAGGGCTCCCTTTTTTACATCATACCATACTTTCGCTGTTTCAACAATCTTTTTTCAGGCAGGAATTTCTGACCAGATGCATCAAGTGGGTCAATTTCTTTCCATGTCGTCAAAAATCCGACAGCAGCCGTTCACTGCACTGAAGTGCCGATGCAATGACCTGATCCATATCGTAGTACTTGTAGTCCCCCAGTCTTCCGCCCACCACCAGCTTGGGATTTTCATCCGCCAAAGCACGGTACCGGACATAAAGGGACAGATTTTCCTCGTCGTTCACAGGATAGTAAGGCTCATCGCCAGGCTTCCATTCGGAGGAATATTCCCGGCTGATGATGGTCTTGGGCAGATCGCTGCCTTCCTCATCCTTGCCGAACTCGAACCACTTGTGCTCAATGATGCGGGTATAGGGTGTTTCCCGGTCAGTGTAATTCACAGCAGCATTGCCCTGATAGTTTGGCATATCCAGCAGCTCCGTTTCAAAGCGGACAGACCGATAGTGGAGATGCCCCAGATGGTAGTCAAACAAGGCATCCAGCGGACCGGTGTAAATCACCTTCCGTGCAATGCTGTTCAGCTCCTCACGATGGGTTAGATAGTCCGTGTTCAGCCGCACCTCAATGCCCTTCAGCATGTTGGCCACCATCTTCGTGTAGCCGCCCACAGGTATGCCCTGATACAGGGCGTTGAAATAGTTATTGTCAAAGGTCAGCCGAACGGGCAGCCGCTTGATGATGAAGGCAGGCAGATCCTTGCAGTCCCGTCCCCATTGCTTCTCAGTGTAGCCCTTGATCAGCTTTTCGTAAATGTCCCGACCCACAAGGGAAATTGCCTGTTCTTCCAGGTTGCGAGGCTCCCCGGTAATCTCCTTCCGCTGCTCCGCAATCTTCGCTGCGGCTTCCTCCGGAGTTACCACGCCCCACATGCGGTTGAAGGTGTACATGTTGAAGGGCAGGGAGTACAGCTCTCCCTTGTAATTCGCCACGGGGGAATTGGTAAAGCGGTTGAAATGTGCAAATTGATTCACATACTGCCACACAGCAGTATTGTTGGTGTGAAAAATATGCGCACCATACACATGGACGTTGATGCCTTCCGTCTGCTCCGTATACACGTTGCCGGCAATATGACTACGCTTGTCAATCACCAGCACGTTCTTTCCCTGCTGCGTCAATTCATGCGCCACCACAGCCCCGAAAAGTCCAGCACCCACAATCAGATAATCGTACATCAGTATCTCCTTTCCCAAGGTCGAAGGGAGTATTCACAAAAATCAGCTTTGCCGGAATATAAAAAATCCGCCTGCTGTTATTGTACAACAGGCGGACAATGTTTTCAAGGATTACTCAGCGCGCTCGAAGATATAAGCGAAGCACACGTCGCCTTCCTTCTTGGCTACGTTGTCATCAGCATAGCAGAGGATCAGCTGACCATTGGTGTTGATGCCAATGTACTTCATTTCGTCCATGTCTTCCACAGCCACACCGGTGAGGGTAGCCCAGTACAGGGTTTCGTCTTCGCCCTTGATGTGGGTCTTGGCCGGTCCGATGTTGAAGTCGCCGTCGTTCTCACCACGGACAACGTTGTTGGGCCACTCGTCCCAAGCGGTCTTCAGGGTGTACACGGCTTCGTCGCCGGTAGCCACAGCATCAACAAAGGTCAGGGTGCCAGCCATGTCATACACGTGAGCGTGAATGTAGGAAGCCACATCCACCATGGTGCCCAGCTGCTTGTCGTTTGCGCTGCCGTCCAGCACGGTTTCGATGGTCAGGGTAGCGGCATTTTCCACGGTCAGGGGAATCAGGCCGGTGGTGGTCAGCTCATTCTCCTCGGCATAATCTTCGCCGATGTAAGCAGCAACCAGTACCCAGTTGCCTTCCCAGGCAGTAACGTCCTTCTCACGGTCGAAGGTCATGACTTCTTCCGGATCGGAGCTCAGAACCGTAGCAGCGTCAGCAAGTGCGATGCAGGGAAGCATCATCACAGCCAGGAGCAGAGCAAGGATCTTCTTCATTGTGGATACACACTCCTTTTTCATTGGATTGTGCCCGGCAACGTTGCCAAGCAACACCTGTTAGTTGGATTATACCATACTTCTGCATGGAAATGCAAAAGATTTTTCAAAGGGGATTACACGCCGGAGTAGGCAGAGAAGCCGCAGTCGATGGGCAGCACCACGCCGGTGATGGCGGAAGCAGCTGCATCGTCCGTCAGGAAGAACACGCCGCCCAGCAGTTCCTTGGAGTCCACGAAACGACCCATGGGGGTGCCGGCCAGGATCTTAGCACTGCGGGCAGTGGGGGTGCCATCCTCATTGAAGAGCAGGGCACGGTTCTGGTTGGAAACCAGGAAGCCGGGAGCAATGGCGTTGCAGCGGATGCCAGTGCCAGCAAAGTGGGTGGCCAGCCACTGAGTGAAGTTGGAAATAGCAGCCTTTGCGCCGGAGTAGGCGGGAATCTTGGTCAAGGGGGTATAAGCATTCATGGAGGAGATGTTCAGGATGCAGCCGCTCTTGCGTGCCACCATGTCCTTCGCAAAGGCCTGGGTGGGCAGCAGGGTGCCCTGGAAGTTCAGCTTGAACACGAAGTCCACGCCGCTCTGCTCCAGGTCGAAGAAGGTCTTCTGGCCTTCCTTGGCTTCATGCTGATACTCGTTGTCAGTGGTAGCACGGGGGTTGTTGCCGCCGGCACCGTTCACCAGAATATCGCAGGGACCCAGGTCAGCCAGTACCTGCTGATGCACAGCTTCCAGAGCTTCAGGATCCAGCACATTGGCCTTGTAGCCCTTGCAGATGTAGCCGGCAGCGGTCATTTCGTCAGCCAGCTTCTTTACAGCTTCCTCATTCAGGTCCAGAGCGGCAACTTTAGCGCCGGCCTGTGCATAAGCCCGAGCCATTTCGCCGCAGAGCACGCCGCCTGCACCGGTGATAACAACAACCTTGCCAGCAAAGCTTACGTTCAAAGGCAGTTCCATGATTCATATCTTCCTTTCGGTGTCTGTTATTTTGCGCACATGCTCAGCGCACGTGCATCTATTGAAGGAGGAGGCGGTCAATCCAAGGTGCCGCCGTTAGCCTCAATCAATCCATTCAGGTAAGCACTGCCCAGTGCACGGTCATACAGGCCGTAGCCAGGCTTTGCATTGGAGCCCACTTCGCCCCAAATCATGCGGCCGTGGTCAGGACGGAAGTAGCCGTCAAAGCCGGTCTCCACCAATGCCTTCACGATGGCGTTCATGTCCAGGCTGCCGTCTTTGGTCAGGTGACCAGACTCTTCGAAGGAGGTGTCGGGCAGGATGCGCACATTACGCAGGTGCATGAAGCCGATACGCTTCATGGCGGAATACTTCCGGGTCAGCTTCGGAATGTCATTCTTGGGAGAGCAGCCCAGAGAGCCGGTGCACAGGCACAGGGTGTTGGAGGGGCTGTCCACAATGGCCAGATACCGATCCAGGTTTTCCTCGCAGGTAATTACCCGGGGCAGACCGAAGATGGGATAGGGCGGATCATCGGGATGCAATGCCATCACCACGCCGCACTCCTCTGCCACGGGAATGACCCGCTTGAGGAAGTACTCGATGTTGCTCCACAGTCCTTCTTCACCCAGTTCGCCATAGGCACGGATCAGGTCACGAACCTCGTCCTGAGTATAGCTGGAATCCCAGCCGGGCAGATGAATGTCATCCTTCAGGGGATCCAAGTCCCGCATCTGATCCCAATACATCACCAGAGAGGTGGAGCCATCGGCTGCCATCTTGTCCAGCTGGGTACGAGTCCAGTCGAAGACGGGCATGAAGTTGTAGGTCACGCACTTGATGCCGTACTTGGCACAGCGGCGGATGGATTCGCAGTAGTTGTCAATGTGACGGTCACGCTCAGGCAGACCCAGCTTGATTTCTTCCGTCACGGGGATGGATTCCACAATGTCGAAGACAAGACCCTTGGCGGCGCACTCGTCTACCAGGTGCTTGATGGACTCTTCCGGCCACACTTCGCCGGGCTTCACATCATACACAGCGGAAACGACAGAGCGCATGCCGGGGATTTGACGGATCATGTCCAGGGTCACAGGATCACTGTCACCATACCAACGGAAAGAACTTTTCATGCTCAGTTAGCTCCTTTACTGAATTGGTTTGTTAGCAACATCGTCCATGGTCTTGTAAACTTCCATGGATTCTTCCAAGGTCATGCCGGAGGCAATGGCCTTCTTGCGGGCACCGTTGACAGCCTGGATTTCCTTCATCTTAGCACCGGTCAGGGTGTAGCCCTTCATGGCGATCAGCGTAGCCATCCATGCAATCATGGGGATGACGCAGAACATCACGATGACAGCTACCTTGATGCCGGCAGAGTAAGGCGTAGCATCGGTAGGCAGCTCATTCAGTCCGGCAAAGAGGAGGAAGATGAAAGCCACCAGCGTCTGTGCCAGGGAAGAAACCAGCTTGTCAATCAGGGAGAACATGGTACCCATAATGCCGGGGATGTACTTGCCGCTGCGATAGGTCTCGTAGTCAGAGCAGTCAGCCACCATGGGGATGGGCATATCAGCGGTAGCATAGTAAGCACCATAGCCCACGCCGAAGAAGAGGATAAACAGGATGGTGTACAGGTTCACGCTGCCGCCGCCGTTGAAGGGGAAGGACAGCATCCAGTTAGGATTGCCGTACTGGCTGAGGATCAGCAGCACCAGCACGCCCACGTAGCAGATCAGTGCCACGGACACATACTTGGTCAAGGATGCCTTCTGGCCTTCCTTCTGAGAAGTACGGACGGACAGGAGGAAGAAAGGAACAGCGAAAACATAGCCAAGCACCATCATGGGCAGATACAGAGAATTGTAGTTGCCCATCAGGATGCCGTAGAGAGCCAGCAGCACGGTGGTGTTGGTGGCAATGGCCAGTGCCAGCTTGCAGCCTGCGCCGGCAACCATCAGTCGCTGCATGGGCTTGTTGGCCTTGATGATAGCCGCATACTCGGAGATCTTGACCTTCTCCTGCTTGCTGCCGCCAATGCCGTAGAACTCAGGGCGATCCTTTTCGGCAATGCCGATGATGGCCAGGATGGTCAGCAGCACGGAGATCGCAATACCGATGGGGGTGATGATGCGATACAGGGCAGGATCAGCATAGCCGGAAACAGTGACCACACCGTTCTCCACCACGTCGAAGTTCTTCTTGATCAGAGGAATCATGAACTGCATGATGCCCATGCCAGCCAAGGAACCGATGGTGTTGAAGATGGTGAACAGGGGACGCTGGCTGGGATCATTGGTCAGCACGGTCTGACCGGCGCGGGTGCAGCTGGTCTGGAAGGTGTAGCCGATGACCCAGATGAAGTACACCAGGGTGAAGAGGATGTAACGCCATGCCATCTGGGTTTCAGGCACCAGTGGCAGCAGGCAGTACAGGGCAATGACGCTCAGTGCCATGATGACACTGCCGATGATCATGAAGGGGCGGAACTTGCCAATCTTCGTGTTGGTGCGATCCATGAGGGCACCGATGATGGGGTCGGTCACGGCGTCCGCAATACGCATAACCGTTACCATAATGGAGGCGAACATGCCTAGCTTCAGCACGCTGGAGCCGAACTGTGCCACGTAGGAAAGAATCAGTACGAAGTAGACGTTAGTCGCACCATTGTTGAGGGGGAAAAGCATCAACTGGTACGGCTTTGCCCGGTTCAGTCCGTCATTGACAGGGACGGACGCGGTTTTTGCCATGGAGAAGTCTCCCTTCCTTATGTAATGATTGAACGATATCCTGTGAAGCCTTTTCAGGCGTCAACCCAGTTGGATTTCTGCGCATTCTTCACCTTGCGGAGCTTGTAACTCTCGTTGGGCTTCATCACCTTGCGGAAGTTGGCACTGTCCGTGCAGCTGCCGGCAATAGCTTCCACGTGAATGTCGCCGGTAAGGGGAATGCGGAAGGTGAACACATGGTCATTGCGGGTCATCTCCCCCACAGACTTGCCGTTCACCAGCAGTCGAACCGTTTTCTCGGTGGAGTACACCTTAATGGTGGTGGTGCTTTCACACCGCTCCACATACCGCTTGGAGCAGATATGCACGAAGGATTCCTTGCTCCAGTTGGCCTTGTACAGGTAGAAGCTGTCCTTCTTCGTCTTCCGGTCGAAGGTAACCAAGCCCTTGTGGTTCATGCCAGGTTCGCCGCCCTGATCCCGGGCATCGGCAGCGAAGTCAAACATGTTCCACACATGGGTTGCCCACATGTAGGGATGACGATTGAAGCACCGCACCATGAATTCATGATACTTGGCCTGATATTCTTCCGTGTGATCATTCCGGCGAGGATGGGAAGAATGCAGATTCGGCATACCCTCGGCACCATACTCACTGTACCCCAGGCAACGATTGGGATAGCACAGGTGGAAGAAACCGATCCACAAGTCATTCAGGAACAGTCCGGGCACGTACCAGCCCAAATACAGGTTCCAGCTGACCACGTCCGTAATGTGGGCACTTCGGTTGAAGGGGCCGCACATGGCGTAGCAGGCCAGGGTGGTGAATCGGGTAGGATCCGTCTGATGCACCAAGTCATTCAGCACATGATGGTTATCCAGCATGTCCTTCTTGTCCTTGGTGGAAATGGTGATTTCATTGGACACACCCCAGCAGACGATGCTGGCGTGGTTATAGTTCTGCTCAATCAGTTCCTTCATCTGACTGATGGTGTTGGCACGGCCTTCCGGCATATGCTCGCTGATGTAGGGAATTTCTGCCCACACCACCATGCCGTAGCGGTCGCACAGGTCATAGAAGTACTGATCATGCTGATAGTGAGCCAAGCGAATGGTGTTGGCACCCAGCTCACGAATCAGTTCCATATCCTCATCGTGCATGGCACGGGTGATGGCATTGCCCACACCCTTCCGATCCTGATGGCGGGATACGCCGTGGAGCGGATAGGGCTTGTCATTCAGGAAGAAGCCCTTCTTGGGATCCGCCTTGAAGGAACGTACGCCGAAGGGAATGGTCAGCGCATCCGTCACTTCGTGATCCACTACCACCTGCACCCGGCACTGATAGAGGTAAGGATCCTCTACACCATTCCAGCGGTGAGCCTTTGCCATATGCAGGGTAGTGTCTGCTCCGTCCCCTTCTGCTACGGTATTGCCTTGAGCATCCAGCAGGGCGATGTGCACCTGACCAGCGGTAACACGGCTCTGCACCCGGACATCCGCGTCGTCTCCCTTGGGCAGGGGCGTTACCCGAACGCCGCAGGAACCCAGATAGTCCAAGGCAAAGTGTGCCTTGTTGACCACAATCAGCCGAACCCCTCTGTAAATGCCGCCATAGAAGGTGAAGTCCGCCTTCTGGGGATAAACCTTGGTGTTCTTGCTGTTATCCACGTCCACGTGCAGGTCGTTTTCATCCTGAAGGTAAGGCGTAACCTCTGCACGGAAGGTGGAATAGCCGCCGTCGTGGGTGCAAAGAGGCTTGCCGTTCAGCGTCACAGCCGCAGATGCATTGACGCCGTCAAACTCCAGCCACACTTCTTCGCAGGCAGGGTCAAACGCCGGCTTGGAAAAGGTATGCTGGTAGTGACAAGTGCCCCGCTTGTAGTCATTGCCCCCATCCTGTCCGTCAACGTTGTTCCACGTGTGGGGGATGGTAACTTCGATGGTCTTGCCGTCAAAACCCGTAAAGTGCCAGGCCTGACAAAGCTCTATGGTATGGCGCATGATGCTCCTCCTCACTGTGAATTGGTGGCCAAAGAGCCAAGGCTTATGGAAAACGAATGAACCTAACGTAACTGTAGCACAAGAAAATGGAAAAGAAAAGGTGAAATACTTGAATGTACGTCTTTCAGGCGTAAACGTCATATACGCCCGAAAGACGTCGTGAACGGAAGCATTCTTCCCTTATTGACCATTTCGTGCTTGCCGTAAAAAGAACTCTGCCTCTCTTTGGAAAAGGCAGAGTAAAAGGAAGGTTAAGCCTTGACGGTCTTCACCTTGCGTGCATAGATGGAAATTTCGCCCAGTAGGAAGGCACCAAAGGCCAGACCGGCGAAAGCGATGAAATTCGGGTCGAAGCCCTTCTCATCGATGGCAACGAATACGTCACTGACATACCAGTAGCACTTATGCACAAAGAACAGGATGGCGCAGCCGCTCATGGCCGTTACCAGAGCGGAAGCAAGACCGTACTTCTTCAGAGCAACCAGTGCCACAGCAACCACAAAGGCGCCAATCAGCAGCCAGGTAGCAGCAGCGCTGTAGCATACACGTTGGGTAGCACCGAAGGTGCCGTTAATGACCTTGAGGTAAATGCCTGCAGCCAAAGAAAGCACAGCAGCAACCAGGGTGGTATACACACCCCAGCCCTTTTTCGTGGAATTTGCACTCATGGAAAAAACTCCTTTCAGCTTTCCCGATACACAGGAAGTGACCCTGCCCGAAGGCAGCATCTGCCGCGCTGAGAGAGTGTGTCGGAATCCGCGTGGACGGATGCCTCTCCCCTGCAAAACCGCACTTTTGCAGGAAAAACGCCAGCCGTCCCGTCAAAGACGAATCTATTATGACATATTTCAGCGAATTGTGCAATCTGCACTTTTTACGTGCCATGTCCTGCAAACAGTGATCAAAGGCAAAGTGCAGCCAGCAAGCGTCAGAAAAGGAGTCGCAAGCACGCGCGCTTCTTTGTATCACGTCAAATATTCGCCGTGAATGAATACTTTCCAATGTGGCGACAAAGGATTGTTCATGTACGACAAATCTCTTTCCCTTTTGCTCAAAATGTTATAAAATACAAAAAGCTAAACAGTGCCGGGGACAGGAATCCGAACACGCCGCGCAAAGGATTCTGCCGGGGCTGTTGCCGCCGTCGCCGCAAGGACGCGTGGCTCGAGAAGCAGGTTTCTCATTTGGAAAGGAGAATCCCTCAATGAAGGCATCCAAGAAAAGAACACTCAAGAAGGTTTTCTTGAATGTTACGGCATCTCTTTTTGCTGTGATCTTCACGGGCAACGTAATTGCCGGCGAGTGCGCCGGTCAGATCAATTCCGTGCTGGGCACTGCAACCTCTAAGGTTGTCAGCACCCTGGCAGAGGGTGAAGAAGAAGGTTACGCCCGCTACTACGAGAGCCAGTATTCCTCCCTGGCAGACCTGAAGGCTGCCGGTGAAGCCAAGGTTCGTGAGGTAGAAGGCGAAGGTATTGTACTGCTGAAGAACGAGGGCAATGTGCTGCCCCTGAAGGCCGGCAGTGATGTAGCACTGGTGGGTGTTACCATTCTGGATCCTGTGTACGGCGGTACCGGTTCCGGCGCAGTGGATGCCGACGGTGCAGCTAACTACTACGATGTGATGCAGGACGCAGGCTTCAATGTAGTGGACAAGGCTTTGCTTGACTACTACGTGGATAAGGAAGCCAAGCGGAACAGCCACGAGATCGGCGAGGTCAAGTGGAGCAAGGTCAAGAAGAACAATGACGACACCATCGGCAACGGTGAAGACGTCATTTATGTGGTCGGCCGTGTAGGCGGCGAAGGCAACGACGTAACCGTTACCATCGACGACGCCCTGGATGACGACTACCTGAAGCTGAACGAAGACGAGCTGTCCGTGCTGGAAGGTTTGAACGAGCTGAAGCAGGATGGCAAGATTCGTTCCATCACCGTGATCATCAACAGTGCAAACCCCATGTCCGTAGGCTTCCTGAATGATCCTGCCTATGGTGTGGACGCTGCCCTGTGGGTTGGCTCTGTGGGTCAAACGGGTCTGTACGCCGTGGGCGATGTGCTCTCCGGCAAGGTGAACCCCTCCGGCTCCCTGCCCGATACCTGGTGGACGGATAATCAGCTGAACCCTGTAATGAACAACTTCGGTTCTTACACCTATGCTGATTCCACCAGCTATGACCTGGGCACCAACGCCAACAAGTACAATCAGTACGTTGTGTACCAGGAAGGCATCTACGTTGGCTATAAGTACACCGAAACCCGTTATGAAGACGTGGTGCTGGGCACTGCCAAGGCAGGCAACTTCACCTACACGGATAACGTGGCCTATCCCTTCGGCTACGGCCTGAGCTACTCCGACTTCACCATGAGCGACATGAAGGTCGTGAAGTCCGGCGAGGGCACCGGCGTCAACTACTCTGTGACCGTGAAGGTAACCAACTCCGGCAGCGTAGCCGGCAAGAAGACCGTGCAGGTCTATGCTCAGAAGCCCTACACCGAGTACGACAAGGCAAACGGCATTGAAAAGGCCGCTGTGGAACTGGTGGGCTACAACAAGACAGATGTTCTTGAGCCCGGTGCCAGCGAAGTGCTCACCATTGACGTGCCCGAGTATTACCTGACCAGCTATGACGCCACCGGCACCGGTGTGTACATTCTGGACGAAGGCAGCTACTACCTGACCGTTGCTGACGACAGCCACGCTGCCACCAACAACATTCTGGCCGCCAAGGGCAAGACCACCGAAGACGGCATGACCGCCGAGGGCGATGCTTCCCTGACCTACGCCATGGATCTTGCCTTCGACAGCACCACCTATGCCACTTCTTACGGCACGGGCAACACCGTGACCAGCCTCTTCGCTGACACGGACATCAACCGCTATGAAGGCCGTGGCGACAACTCCGTTGTGTACTACTCTCGCAGCGACTGGGAAGGCACCGTGACCGCCGGCAATGTAAAGCTGACCATGACCGCTCAGATGGCTTCCGATGCCATCCTGGATGACAGCGACCTGCCGGACGATTCCACCGCCGAATGGCCTACCATGGGTGTGGATGCCGGCCTGCAGCTGATCAACATGCTGGAGTACGACTATGACGATCCCATGTGGGATACCTTCATGGATCAGCTGACCTATGAAGAAATGGCCAAGCTGTGCGCCAACGGTCTGCGGATGACCATCGACCTTGACTCCATCGGCAAGCCCCTGACCACCGACCACAATGGTCCTTCCGGCGTGACCCAGAAGTACTCCGTGGGCGAGAACGGCTATGCTACCCAAACCAACGATCCCATGAAGAATGCCAAGGGCACTTGCTATCCCTGCAACGGCATCATCGCCGCAACCTTCAACGATGACCTGATCCGTGAAGTGGGCGAACTCATCGGTGAAGACGCTATGTGGGCTGGCTATGCCGGACTGTACGGCACGGGTCTGAACATTCACCGTTCTCCCTATGCCGGCCGTGTGTTCGAATACTATTCTGAGGACGGCATCCTGACCGGCTTGGTGGACGCTGCTGAAACCATCGGCATCCAGAGCAAGGGCGTGTATGTGTACAACAAGCACTTTGTGCTGAACGATCAGGAAAACAACCGTGCCGGCATCGGCACCTGGGTCAACGAACAGGCACTGCGTGAAATCTACCTCCGTGCCTTCGAGCTGCCCATTGTGCAGGCCGATGCAAAGTGCGTCATGACCGCCTTCAACCGTCTTGGTGCTCAGTGGGCAGGTGCTTACAGCGAACTGCTGACTGACTGGCTCCGTGGTGAAGCAGGCATGAGCGGTTTCGCTGTTACCGACATGTATGATGATACCTACATGGTGAAGGTGAACGAAGTGCTGGCCGGCAACGACATCCCCGACAACTACGTGGGCGATGACGTGTCCCAGTTTGCCGCTTATGGTCCCAACGGTTCTAACCCCAACAAGCTGGTGGCTCAGGCACTGCGCCTGTCCAGCAAGCGGGTGCTGTACACGGTGCTGCATTCCCGTGGTATGGACGGCATCAGCCGCAACAGCAAGATCGTGGCTGTAACCCCCTGGTGGCAGATGACCCTGAACATTGTGGAGTACTCTCTGGGTGCTCTGACCCTGCTGGCACTGGTGCTCCTGCTGCTGGATATGCGCAAGGAATGCAAGGCTAAGAAGGCCGCATAAAAATCCCATCCTGTAACACTCCCCTGCAGAGGCCGCAAAAAGCGGTCTCTGCTTTTTTGTACTCAAGCAGAGACCGCTTCACATGATATTTCGTTTTTACCGTGCCAGCACCAGCTTATTCACGAACGCTTCCGTATCAACCGCAATACCTGCGGAGGCATCGGTCAAGAGGCCGTCATCCGTCAGGAGCTGCGTATCCAGCACAGCCTTAATGGACACCGCAATGCTCACGCAGGAGGCAATCACCTTCTTGGATTCCGCCGTGAATCGGCTGTAGTCCTCCCCTTCCGCCTTTACGATGTCTTCCATTTTGTAGATGCAGGGCAGGAAATATGTATCCAGCCGAGCCAACAGATGATAGAGCATGTACGTCCTGCGGCGGATTGCCTCGCACTGCTTGGATGCTGTATCCAGCTGTTCCGCCATCTGCACCGCCTCGGCGTGATTCGTCCTTGCCTGTTCAAGCCCCTTCTTTGCAGCATCGCCTGCCACAAGCCCCATCACAAGCAATGCAGGGCCGGCAACCAGGCCGCCCAGAACCATCATGCCGCCTGTCATCCCCAAACCGCCGGCAGCAAGAGAACCGCCGCCAAAGAAGGCTATGGTTGCGTTTGACGCTGCCACACCGCTAAGCGAGGCGATGGCCGTGCCTGTGGATGCATATGCCAGCATACCTGCTGCCTGGTATGCGCCAAAGGCGACCGCTGCACCGGCGGCTGTTCCTGCCACGGTGCCTCCCGCAAGGGAAGCAGCAAAGTTGCACAGAGCTTTCAGCTCCACAAAATCCTGCTCGTCAATATGGAGCTTGCTGAGTTCGCTCAAGCCCTCCGTCTCCCGGAAATCCACATTCTTGAGCCTGGTGAAGGTATCCAGAAACTGGGACATATTGCCGTTCAGCAGGAAAATCTTTTCCTCACCGAGTTTTCTCAGTGCCTCGCTGCACGCTTCTCTTTGTGCGTTGAGCATGCTTGTGGATTCGGCGACAATTTGGTTAGCGGATTGATTGATGTGTTTTGCATCATACGTGTCCAAGCCGGCTTTCACAGCTTTCCCGGCACCCAAAGCGCTGGTTGCCATTGCAATGCCTATAAAAACCAAGGGTAACGGCATGTTCTGCTCCTCCTTAAAGCGTAATCAGTGCTTTCACTGCGCCGAGAATGTCTTCCCTGCGCTTTTCCAGTTCCATGATCTGCTTTTCAATGGTCAGATACGGTCTGTCCGTGGTTTTGATCCAGTTCATTTCCTTTTCAATATCCCGGATGGTCAAAAGACTGCTTTCCATCTCCAGAAACACATCCTTGGGAATGTTCAGCTTTCTGACCACGTACTTGATCAGCTTCCGTTCCGCATCGTGATATTCATCATCGCTGTTGGCAATGACCAATAGATCCCACAGCAGCAGCTTGGGCGTGATAAAGCCATCAAGGGACGTCTGCTCCCCTGAAAGTGCAGTCTCCACACCATCCTGCAGGGTATCGTAATAATCCGCCGGGTCGATAACCTTCTCCATCTGCTCCTTGCAGTCTTTCACAATGGCTTCCTGATGCGCTTCAAAGCTCAGGTCGATTTCCTTCCCGATCAGGCAGAACTGTTCCTCTTCCTCTGCTGCGAATTTTTCATCCGCCGCCATCAGGTAGTAGAAGACCTTCACGGCATTTTGCGGCGCAATGGCCTTCACACCGCCTGCCTCCATGGCCGCCTTATCTTCTGCTGCTTTCTTTTCTGCCTGTTTCAGGGCTTCCTTTGCTTTTTTCTGCTCTGCGCCGGCTTTCATTTGTTCCGAAAGCTTATCTGTCTGCTGCTTCGCCGTTTCCTGCAAATTCTTCATACCGGCTTGTGCCGCCGCAGTCGCCTTCTCGGTTGCCTTGACAGCCGTGCTTCCTACCTGTTTCAGGGCTTTCCCCAAATCAAACTTTGCCATTGTTTCCTCCTACAGAATCAATGAATCGTCCGAGTCCATCAGGGCGTCGAATTCTTTCTGGGTGGTAAACTGAGGTTCTCTGCCCAGCACCCGTTGAATGGTCACATTGCCCCTGATGACAAGGTCAGAGTCGCCGCTTGCCATGCCCTGCTCCATGTCATCAAAGCCCAGCAAAAAAGTTTCCATGTCCTCCGCAAGGTAAACGGACACACGCTCCTCAAGGGCATTGCGGTATGCCGTGAATCTTTCCACAACATGCTCCGTCTTCGCCTCGGTCAGGAGCATTTTCTCATGCCGCAGCTGGGCTTCCCGCTGTTCATTTCGTATTTCCTTCACAATAGAAAGCGCCGCTCGGCCTGCGCCCACATAGTTGAATCTGGACACAAACAACTTGGAAAACAGCAGCCAGCTGCCGCAGGATTCGATGGCCGCATGCACCGCTGCATCGGCAGTGTCCGCCATGGTAAAGGTCATGCTGGCAATGGTCATCATCCGGTCAATGGCCGGGTTGCCAAATGGCATGAC
>CAVGBO010000045.1:68388-73087 GCA_963627465.1 Phocaeicola dorei | reverse complement strand
GAATATGCGATACGCAAGATTGGTCGCACCCCTCACGGGGTGCGTGGATTGAAATGGCGGTAGCTTCCAGCATGGACTCCAGCAGGATGGTCGCACCCCTCACGGGGTGCGTGGATTGAAATCAACCAACTTGCACCCTGACTACCATCCTGCTCAAGTCGCACCCCTCACGGGGTGCGTGGATTGAAATCCACAGTTTGACCTGCAACAGGAAATCCTGAACCCGTCGCACCCCTCACGGGGTGCGTGGATTGAAATGCTTTGGTTGGGTCGGCTGCTGACTGTCAACCGGCAGCAGGGAAGATGTTCCTCCACCTGCACAGCACGTTTGACCAGTTCCGGCCACTGTCCGTTGGTCATCTCCATAAAGCTTGCTGATTCCCACCTACAGTCCCGGCAGCAATCGTTCTTTCGGGTCGCTTGTTCATGCCACGGTGCTTTCCGCCCATTGAAAAAAGCCCCCGCATGGGGACTTTCAATTCCACACCTGTTTCATCATCGGCAGCACTTCTTGAAGGGGTCTTCCTTCAATCTTGTACTGACGCAGGAACTCAGAAGCGTCTTTGGCATACATGACATTTTCATTTGGTAAATCCGTCATGATCAGCAAATGGTCATCATGGCGGCCGACATAGTAGGTCATGCCATGATATTCCATGCTGATGTCCAATCCCATATTGGCTTCATCGACAAAGGTATCAGGATTCATCATCGGATACATCGTTTACGTTTCCTCCTCCCGGCAGTTTATTCTTTTCTCAGGCAAGAAATACGTCCTTATGCCTTATGCTTCGTGTTGCATCCACGCTGACCACGGTTTCTGAATCTTCATGAGCGGTGCAGCTTCCGCCAGCGTCTTCCCATAGAACACAGGAGCTTTCAACATCTCATCCCAGGTTGCAAAGGAATAGTGCTTGTCAGTTGTTACTTGCGTGCTGCCGGCATCGGCATAAAGAATGACCGAATCATCTTCGCCTGCCATATCAAATACGAAGTCCTCATAGCCTTCATAAACAATATTGTAAATCTTCTCAGGATTCAGGGATGATGTCGCCATTCTCTTTCACCTCTTGCTCTGTCTGTTCCCGACCATCCAGCCACCACGATCAATCTGATTACTTCTGATTCTGCTTTTGCCATGCTTTTCGTGCTTCCTGAAGACTCTCATGGTTTGCCCCACCAGAAAGTGTTGGATTCGCTAGCTGAACAGGATCGTTTTCCCAACCGCATACATCGCAGATGTCATATTCCTGAAGAATCATCCGTCCACATACCGGGCATGGGTTCTTTTCCATTACGTTTCAACTCCTCTATCCAATATGCTTTCCCCGAAGCAGGAACAAAATAGGTTCGTATTGTACCATCTGCAACACCAACTACAAATTCATTGGTAGACGGCTTGTACCTCGCCAGACTTCCGTCAGAGCGATACAACTCCAAGACCTCGGTGTCCTGGCTCATGAGTAGTTCGCGTGCTTTTTGAAGATAGCTATCTATGGTTATTTCAGAAAATTCCGTTTGATGTTTTGCAAAATGTCCATTAAGCAATTCATCACTGGAAAAGCTCGCGTTCTGCCATTTCATTATAGCAGGCTTATATATTTCAGGCAAGCCAATTTTCTGTTTCCACTCCCCAAACGCCTCATCCAGCCGGTCATTTTTCTCTCCGCCGATCCACCGTCCTAGCTCGTTCCCGATTTCGTCCAGGCTCTTGCTGGAGTCGATGTACCAGGTGCACCGGCAGAAGGGATGGGGCAGCGGCGCATTGTCCAGTGAAAAATTGCCCAACCCCAGCCCCTCATCATGCTCCATGTATAGGTCGCACACATCGTAGATTTCATGACCGCTTGACAGCTCCCAGTGCAGGAACTCTGCATAGGGATTTTGCCGTGCCGCCATCACCGCGCCTTGATAATAAGCATGGTTCAGTGCCGTCACCGCCAGGCGTTTGGCATTGTAGTCCACCTTGTAATTGAAGGAGCAGGGGTAAATGTCATTCCAGTGGTCAGGCATGAGTGCCTTCGGGTTCACATAGGCTTCCAGGTCGCGCGCCAGCTGTGGTGCGCTCCGCCCTTCCGCCACCGCCGCAGCGATGATTTGCTCAATGTTCCCTGCCTGCAATGCTTCATTGTTCCAGATGCGCCGTGACAATCCAGCGTGCTTTCCGGCGTAAATGGTGCCGTTCAGTACGGCCGCCACGGCTTCGTCCTGCGTCCGGGCGAACACACTGGCAAAGCTGGGGCTGGTGGTGATGCCGATGCCTGCCAAGGCATCGTCCAGCAGGGAGACTTGCGAAGCCGTGCCCAGATCCGCACCACGGCGTACCGCACGCTGTGCCGCATTGCCAATCTCCTGCCACAGCCGGTGCACATACCCCTGCATGGACTCCTGTATGGCTGCTGCCCTGCGCCCTGTCAGGCTGTCCTCGCCGTAGCGGAGGATCTCACGCTCCATGTCCTCGGCGCATTGCTCGTATAGCGATGCGATCCGCCGCTTCAGGACCGTCTCCTCGCTGCGCACGACTCGGGTGGCAGCCATCATTCGATCCCGGAATGCATCTGACGTAGCCGCCACCTGCCTTTCTTGATTGTGAAAAAACTCCCTTCCACACAGGCGGGTCGTCGCACCCTCACGGGGTGCGTGGATTGAAATAGCTATTCTGAGCCACTTACAAAGCAGACCGTGAAACCTTTTTCTCCGGACCCCCTCCGATGTCTCTGGTCATTTCCCTTCCCGATGCATTTTCTCACACATTTCCGTGAGAAAAAACATTGGACTCCTTTTTGCATAATTATTTCATTTTCATTCAGGATGGATGTGTTCAGAAAATCCACGGTTTAGCATCTTGAGAAAGTTTTTTCAACGATCTATGCTGCAAGCAAAACCTAAAATGCATAGGTATTCACAAAATTGATTTCCGTGGAAATAAACATAAGCTGTTGCTATTTGCACCAATAGATGCTATACTTTGATCGCAAGGAGCTTTTATCAATCCTTTCTGTAAGTGCCAATGCATGAAGACTAGCTCAGACATCACTTAAGTTTCCTATCAGTCTTTTGTTTTCATAACGAGATAGTGCGGATTCTCTGTTTAACAAGCAAATGCACAAGACAGATTGGTTTGAAGAGCACAAGGATACGAGGAGGAATTTCAATGAAGAAGCTGTTGTCTTTTCTGCTATGCTTGACGCTTGCACTGTGTTCATCAGTTGCTTTCGCGACTGGGATTCAGATTAATAACTTATCAGAAACGAAGCTGTATGCTTTGTATTCCGAAGTTCAGTCCCAGCTTCTCCTGAACAAACTGGAAAACGCAAATGCCTATAAACCCGTAACCGACTATGATGACATAGAACGCAACCCCAATAAGCATACAGGCGAAAAATTGTACTTTGAGGGGACTGTTCTTCAGGTTGTTGAAGGCACAACTACAACATACCGCATTGCAACGAATCAATACGGGGATAACGTCTTTCTTATAACATATTCACTTCCGGAGGACTCGGAGCGTTTTCTTGAGAACGATGCGGTCTGCGTCTATGCTGAATTCATTGAATTGAACACTTATAACAGCACAACGAATCTTTCCGTGACGGTGCCGTATTGTACCGCCGATCTGGTAATTCGTCCCATTAAAACAAAGACCGTTCCGATGGCATCGGACGAGGAGCTCGAAGAAGCCTTGTCCGCTATCCGCACCCGGCTGAATAAGGTTGTTGCCAAGGATAAAGAGTACTCAAAACTAACAAAAGCGAATTACGAAGATTTCGCCCGGCACGAAAAACTGCATGAGAATGAAAAGCTTTCTCTCACCGGGAAAGTCATGCAGGTTGTAGAAAATTCATGGGGAAATGCCATTCGTCTGGCCGTCGACTCAGATACGGATAAAATCATCTACCTGACGTACGACCCCGCTTTGATCAGCATCCGTGTTTTGGACGATGACATCATCACGGTCAAAGGCACGTATTCCGGTCTTTATACCTACTCAAGTATCAGGAGCGGTGACATTACCATCCCCTCCGCCACTGTTGAGTCTCTCGAAGTGAAAGGTTTTAAAGCGCCAACAAATTTCCCCAAGGATAAAGATGGAAATGTTAAGGTAACAAAAGCACTCTATGAAGATTATGCCCGTCGTCCATCCGAACATGAGAATGAGGCGATTACCTTTTCAGGCAAAGTGATTCAAGTCATTGAGGGCGATGCTGTTTCTTCCTATCGGATTGCTGTAGACAGCAACAGCGATTGCATTTTCCTTGTAGATCTTGCAAATGATGACCGGGTAATGCGGATCCTGGAAGACGATAAGGTGACAGTCGTGGGTACTTTCGACGGGCTGATTGCCTACGAAAGCACACTTGGTGCAACAATTACAGTTCCTCAGTGTACAGCAGCTAGCATTGTTATTCCCGGGAAGGTTGCATCTGTTGTGACGAAAGATGCTAATGGGAATTATAAGGTAACCAAGAAAAATTACGAATCTCTCGCCAGAGATGAAAATACTTATCAGGATAAGCCACTCACATTCACCGCAAAAGTAATTCAGGTTGTAGATAGTGATAAAACAAGCATCTATCGTCTTGCGGTGGATCAGAGTTCCGATGCTATGATTCTTGGCGTTATCAACACGGATGATCTTGATGTTCGGATTTTGGAGGACGACATTGTAACAATCGAAGCCACTTCCACAGGCTTATAC
>CAVGBO010000045.1:0-68378 GCA_963627465.1 Phocaeicola dorei | reverse complement strand
GGCTTATACAGCTACAGCAGCACGCTTGGCGGTAAGATCACCATTCCTTCCTGTTTGATTACGAGCTACTCGATTGTGGGGTATGTTCAGAAGGACGTTGGCGATCCTGATTCAGATGGATATTATAAAATTACAAAGAAATCCTACGATGAAATTGCCAGGAATCCGAATTCCTATCAGTCTCAGAAGATCACTTTCAGGGGAAAGGTTGTTCAGGTCGTTGAAGGAACAGGCGGAGACAATGTCTATCGGGTAGCTGTTGATTCGGACAGCAATTGCATGTTCTATGTTGAGTACTCGCTCCCTTCCGATGCCTCACGAATCCTGAAGAATGATATAGTAACCCTCAAGGGCACATACTTCGGCATCTATACATATCAAACCACATTGGGCGGAAGCGTCTCTGTTCCTGCACTATTGGCGACTGAAATCACGAAGTAGAATACCACCATAGCATGCGCCTGGCTTCATCTCTTCATTTTTCTTCAATGGAGTAGGAGGCTCTCACACCATCGTGCGTACCGGCCGGTACACGGCGGTTCAACCGCATGAGTACAAGGACTCGTAGTAGTTGAGGATACGAAAGTATCCCGGTGCTGCGAGTCTTTGTTTGTAATGGAACAATTTAACACCAAGCTTCTGGCAATACGCCAATATTCCAATCCAGAATTTCCTACTGGTAAGCCTTCTTAGCAGGGTGCCAAGCTTTCTCAAGTTGGCCACCTTCGTTTTAGGCTTCTTCCATTGCTTCCAGATGTACATTCGAAACCTCCGCCGCAGTCATTCATTCCAGGACATTAGCGTCTATTTCATATCGGCTATGCGAAAATAGCCAATCCAGCCACGGACAAACGCCTTTACTACTTGCATGATGATGCGGACGTTGCGTCCGCGATTGCGCTTTGTACGAAGCTTCAGCATTGGACTTTGTGTTGTTTGGCACACTCATCCATCTCTGTACGGCCTGCGATGTGATTTCTGCTCATCGGTTCGAGAGTTTGCCAGCCAAGGTTCCCCACCTTGTCATCCGACTTCCTTCAGATTCCGCCTCATGATGGACACCCTTGTTATCGACTAATGCTTCTTACTACCACGCGTGTAGTGGATTTTCACCGCCTAGTTGTTGCCCATGGCAGGCGCACGAATCAAAATCAAGGGGGCACCGGCTTTCGCCGGTGCCCCCTTGTTGGTCTGTTGCTTACTTGGTTACGGTGATGTAGCTGTCTACTGCGGAAGCATCCGTGTAGGTGCCGACGGTGATGCCGGTCAGTTCTTCGAACTGGTTGGTGTGCATCAGCACTTTCAGGATGTTGATGGTAGCCTTCTGCAGGTCAGCCATGTCTTAGCCGCCCGTCTGATCCGCACTTCGCTTGTCTGAAACAGAGAAAACCTGAACAAGATGACGATATGTTTGCTTATGCGAAAACAGAGGCAACATATGCGTTAAAAATGGATGGAGCCATTACTTATTTTCTTTCCCATCCCCGTTATTCTCCGGCTTCAGCTTATTCAGCAGATCGCTCAGCACATCACGCTGCCTTTCGCCGAGCATGCCCACCGCATTGGCGGCCGTCATGGAAAGGAACATGCCGATCAGCCGGAGGAACATTTTCCGCATTTCCGGGTTCATGCTCCGCACACCGGCAAGGATCATGGCGGCAGACTTCAGCTTTTCCCCGGAAAGTTGGGCAAGGGTGGTGGCATCGGTGGAGGTCAGTACATCAAACAGGGCTTCCACGAATTCCTTCCGCTCATCCTTGGTGCAGGCTTTCAGCCATTCATGCAGGGTTTCGTCCATGAGGAGGCTGGTGGTTGTACGTTCGCCGGCAACAAAGTCGGTTCCCAACACCTGCCACTTGAAGGCATCGTGCTGCCAAAGGGACACGGACAGGGACTTCACAACGGTATAGTTGGCATGATAGTTCATCAGCAGTCCCACCACGGAGGCTTGCGGAATCACCGAATGCATCACCGGGAGAATCCTGGCATAACCTTCACTGGCCATGGTATCGTCATCCAGACCGGGACCGTCAAAGCTGTACACACTGTCAATCCGCTTCTGAACCTCCGGTGCAGCATGGGCCGCCGCATAGGCTGCCAGATTGCCCCCCTTGCTGTGGCCGGAAACCCGCAGCTTGCCGGAACGGGCTGATGCAATCTTCTCCAGAAATTCCTTTGCTTTTTCCTGAGCAGGCACGGAGGTTTCGTAGGACATGTCAAAGTCCTCACGCCAGCCTACCAGGGTACTGTCCGTGCCACGGAAGGCCACAAAGGTACTGCCATCCTCCATATCCGCCGCATAGGCGGAGAACTGCATGGCACGCTCCGGATCAATGATGTCAATGTAGTGATGCACCCGCATGGTGCGGAATCGCACGGTTTCCGCCATGGTGTACAGCAGGGTGCGCCACTGTTCGAAGTACACATTCCCTGTCCGCTGAGGAAGATCCAGCTCGGGTGCCATGTCGCACAGGCGAATGCCCTCTTCCCCTGCCGCCTCCGGGCAGGAAAGCACATTGTAGCTGAAGCTGGCCATGATCAGGCTGTCCACGCCGCACCAAGGGGCAACCGTCAGGCTCAGGTCTCCGCGCCAGGCAAGGTAATCCATCATGTTTGCCATTGCTTTATTCCTCCAGTGATCCGTCCTGTTTCAGCAATTCAAACTCTTCCCGGGAAATCAGGCACATACGGGGTTTTGCCCCATCCTTCTGGGAAACCACGCCCCGCTTTTCCATTTCATCCACCAATCGTCCTGCCCGGGCATAGCCGATGCGCAGGCGGCGCTGCAGCATGCTGGTGGAAGTCTGCCCATCCTGCACGGTCATTTCAATGGCCTGCTGCAGCAGGTTGGCATCGCTGTTGCTGTCATCATCCCCGGAGGTGATTTCATCCACCGCCAAGTCTCCGTTATTGCCGGACTGCATGCTTTCCAGCTGTTCAATCACGTTGGGGTCGTACTCGCTGGGATTCGCCCGGCGAATGAAATCCGTAATATTGTTGACTTCCTCGTCCGTCAGGAAGCAGCCCTGCACACGGATGGGGGTAAACTCACCATTGGGCAGGTACAGCATATCACCATAGCCCAGCAGCTTTTCAGCGCCGGGGCGGTCAAGGATGGTTCGGCTATCCACATAGCTGGATACCTTGAAGGCAATCCGGCTGGGGATGTTGGCCTTAATCAAGCCCGTAATCACGTCCACCGAAGGCCGCTGGGTGGCTACTACCAGGTGGATACCGGCTGCACGAGCCAGCTGTGCCAAGCGGCAGATTCGCTCCTCTACGTCCTTGCGGCAGGTCATCATCAGGTCAGCCAACTCGTCAATGATAATGACGATGCGGGGCATGTACTCTTCCCCGTCCTTCAGCTTGCTGTTGTAACCTGTGATTTCCCGAACGCCTTTTTCCTTAAACTTGTTGTACCGTTCCATCATCTCCGCCACTGCCCATTCCAATGCGCCGGCGGCCTTGTGGGGATCGCTGACCACAGGGATCAGCAGGTGGGGAATATTGTTGTAGCATTGCAGCTCCACCACTTTGGGATCCACAAGGATCATGCGCACTTCCTTGGGGGAGGCACGGAAGAGGATGGAGTTGATCATGGCGTTTACGCACACGGATTTACCGCTGCCGGTAGCACCGGCAATGAGCAAATGGGGCATTTTCGCCAGGTCGCAGATGATAGGCGTACCTGCAATGTCCTTGCCCAGTGCCACGCACAGGGGAGACTTGGCTGCCTGCATGGCCGGCGTATCCAGCACTTCCCGAAGGGTGACCTTGGACACACGATGATTCGGCACCTCCACGCCCACCAAGGATTTCCCGGGAATAGGCGCTTCGATACGTACCGACTTAACCTCCATGTTCATGGCGATGTTCCGATCCAGATCCGTGATTTTGTTCACACGGATGCCGGAAGCAATCTCCAGCTCGAACCGGGAAATGGCAGGGCCGTGGGTTACGTGCTTCACCTTAGCCGGAACCTTGAAGGACTGCAGGGTTTCCTCCAATCGGCGGGAACGAAGAGCGTCCTCCTCTGCCGTTTCCGAGGAAGCAGGCTCCGGCATCTTGATCAAGGCATAGTTGGGATAAATGTACGGAATTTCTTCCGGCTTTTCTTCCTCTTCTTCCGGCAGATCATCGCGCCGGGGCGGAAGCTTCAGTTCCGGCTTCCAGGCATCCTTGGGCGGCTCGGTCTGCAGGCGAGGCACAGGAACCCTTTCCTGCTGGGCTGCCTGCTGCCGGCGGGAAGGCCGCTCCTCCCACGGTGGCGTATTGTCATCCGCTGTTGATTGAGGCGGGATCTGCTCCATGCGCAGCTGGGTGTTCACCGGCGTGCGCCGATGTGCGGCATGACTCTGTTCCGGCTCAATTTCGTGGGTCTGCTGCATTTGGTGCAGCTTTCGAGTAATGGGTGTTTCCTCGCTCACTTCTGTTTCAGCAGATGCAGCAGGCACGGCATGGTAGCGTCCCGTTGCTTGGCGAATGGTTGTCGCCCCATCGTCCCGCCAGGATGGCGTGGCGTAGTTGTTCGGCTCCTGCCAGGTATCCTGCTGCACATGGTTTTCCGCACTCATTGTGCGCGAAGGCCGTGCAGGCTGATACGCAGACTGGGGCTGACGCACCGGCTGGGTGTTGGTCTGCCGAGGCTGTGCTTGCTGCACGGGTTGGGGATTCCCCTGCCATGTGGGCTGTGCTTGCTGTACAGGCTGCATGGGTTGAGTGTTCCCTTGCCATGTAGGTTGTGCTTGCTGCACAGGCTGCACGGGCTGAGTGTTGCCTTGCCATGTAGGTTGTGCTTGCTGCACTGGCTGCACGGGCTGAGTGTTCCCTTGCCACGTGGGTTGTGCTTGCTGCACAGGCTGCACGGGCTGAGTGTTGCCTTGCCATGTGGGTTGTGCTTGCTGCACAGGCTGCACGGGCTGAGTGTTGCTTTGCCAAGTGGGCTGTGCCTGCTGCACAGGCTGCACGGGTTGGGTATTGCTCTGCCATGCGGGCTGCGGCTGTTGCACAGGTTGTTCCGGCGGGAAGGAAGCCCGGCGAGGCGCATCAGGGTTCTGCCAGGTTTCTCCGGTTGCGCTATGCTGCACTTTGCCCTGCTTCTCCCCTCGACGGCCGAAAATGCCGCCCAGCTTGCCGGGCTTATTCGTGTTTTGCTCCTGCTGCAGTGCCTGGGTGTAGTCTGCCTGCTCGTAAATCATATCCGCCGAGGTCACAGGCACATACTGCTCCCCTTGAGTTGGCTGGAATCCGTTTTGTTCCGTGGTTTGATAAGGTGCTGCCGTCTGCGGCGGCATATAAACTTGCTGGGATTGCCACACAGGTGCACTGGGCTGAGGCTGCGCCCCCCACTGATCCACCGGCGGCGGATTATCATGATACACAGGCATCTGCTGCGCTGCCTGCATTCTTTGCTGTTCTTCGGCTGCCTGCTGCTGGCGCAGGACATCCTGCTGCCACTGAAGCTGCCGCTGCTGCAGGGCATCCTGCTCCTGCTGCTTTTGTTGATCCCGTGCCTTTGCCTTCTGCTGCACCTGTCCGAAAAGCTTCTTCACATCCACACGGAAGAGCAGCAGGCCATCCCCAATGCACAGCAGCACCAGCAGAATCACCCCGGGCACAATGCCGATGGTCTTCCAAATGGGCCATGCCAGCAGCATACCCAGTCCGCCGCCGCCGGTGCCCTTCCGCCCCAGCTCCCATCCTCGGCTGAGGAACAGCTGATAGGAATCTGCCGGGTTATATTTCGTTGCGTTCAGGTTCAGCAAATAATCCATCAGGGACATGTTCTGCCCGTTATAAGCCGTGTGCATCACCAGTGTCAGGCAGGCGGCCAGTCCCAAATAAAGCCCGGACACCAGCAGAAGTTCCCGAGGGGAAGTTTTCTTTTGGGTGGAGAGAATCATCAGCACGCCGCCCCAAATCGGGATAATGGGAAACAGCACGGTCAATCCGCCGCACAGGCCGCAGAACAGGGCACGAATGCTGTCAAAGGCGCTGCCCTTCAGCTGCAATCCGGCAGCCAGAAACACCAGCACCCCCAGCGCCACCAGAATCAGGCCGATCACAAAGCGCAGCTCCAACGTCCCAGCCGAATACTTGGGCGATGGTTTGCTCCTGTTATTTTTCTTTTGCTGCGCCATCCATGATCCTCCTTCAATTCTCCCTTTATTCCAGCAGCATGAGACTTACCAGCACCCCGTCCTCATTGGCATGAAGGCGCAGGGTGTGGGTATCATAGCGGTAATAATCGCTTTCGCCGCTTTGCAGACGCTGACCGTCTGCCTCTTCCTCATTCAGGGTAACGGTATAGTCCGGCTCCCCCAGCACCTGCCGCCACTCGCTTTGGCTGGTTTTGCCGATGCACAGGCCATACAGGCTGCCCCGATCCATGCGAATCCCCTGAACCACGCTGCTGTCCAGCGTTTCCGTCAGCCGATCCGTCATCAAATACACCGTGCGGAAAGCCGCACCGTCCAAGGAAATCAACCGACCGTTTTCATACAGATCCGGGTCAATGAGCAGACCCCATGTATTCACCAGCTCCTGCATGTTGTCGCCAAGCTGTGCAGGAATTCCCGGCAGGCTGCCGCTGTTCACTGCCTGCTGAATGCCCAAAGCATCCGAAAGGGTGACCATGGCTTCCGCACCGATGCGTTGAAGCACTGTCCCCTCCCCTGTTTTCAGGTACGGCAGCAATTCGCACCAGCTCAGATGCACCGCCCCGGCGCGATCGCTTAAGGTGGCAAGCTGGCTGATGGGATAATACAAGGTCATGCCCGATGCATCCAGCGAAAAGTCCTCCGGCAGGGGCGTCAGCTCGCTGTTCATCAAATGGGCACTCAGCTCCGGGGCAAGCTCATCCTCCAAATAGGAGGTGATGCCTGCCCGTGCCGCTTCTTCATCCTGAAACAGATCTGCCCAGGTGATGTTCTCACCGCTTGCAAGATCCATGTTCAGGGTGGTATACACATGGGTAGAGCGGCTATCATTTACCGCGCCTTCCGCCGTGAACACCACCGACAACACCTGACCGGCTAAACATTGAGTGTCCGCCTGCCAGGATACATTCAGCTTCACCGCTGCAGAGGTGAGCAAGGTGGCACGCTCCAGCCGCTGACTGATCTGCCCGGCTTCCAGCAGAGCCTGATTCACCAGGGCTGTTTGTTCTTCATCCAGACCCTGAATTTGTGGATAATGGATGCTCCCACCGGGGAGATCCACCCCCGCATCCGTCAGGGTCAAAGCATTCTCCTGTGCCAAGGCAAAGCAGGGCATCAAGAGCAACAGGAGTGTCGCAATCCATTTCTTCATCATCATACCGGCCCTCCGTCGGATTCTTATTGTACAGCATTTAACGAATGAACGCAAGTTTTTCATCCCCTCCCTTGCGAACGTTTGTCCGATGATTGCTTTTCCCCTTGGAGCGTGATAGAATAAGAAAGGAATCCAGAGGCTGCGCCAAGCAGCTTTTCAAAAGCCGCGAGGTTAGGCAGAACTAACGTCATTATCATACGATTGAGGAGATGTTCCGATGCTGTTCAAAACACTGGGTCAGTCCACGAATCCGGCCGTGCTCTTCTTCCATGCCATGGGGGTTGTTGGTGACAGCAGCGAACCTGTGGCCGATGTGCTGAAGCAGCACTATTTCTGCATCATGCCCACGTCAACGGTGTACTGCCCGGGGCAGAAGTACGTCAGCAAGGCGGATGAGATCCGTCAGGTGGAATCCTTCCTGAAGGAGCAGGGCGTCACCCGGCTGGCCTTGGTGGTTGCTTCCTCTATCGGAGCAGATTTAGCCGTTGCGTTCTTATCCCAAACCAAGGTGCCGGTTGCGCATGTGTTCATCGACGGCGGACAGTTTGCCCAAATCGGCAGCGTCACCCGGCACATCATGGTGCCCTTCCTGTACCTGGCCATCAAGAGCCTGTACTGGTCCAAGGGTAAAACCCTGAAGAAGATCATGTGGTGCGATGATGACAACATCAAGCCCTACTTCATCACCGCCGGTCAGGGTCTAACCTACGGCAACATGCACCGGCAAATGGGAGACAGTCTGGTGAACGCCCCCTTCCCTGCCCTGCCGGAAAGTCTGCAAGCCCATTGCTTCTTCGAGTTTGGCAGCAAGGAGGATCACTTCAAGTACCGGGATGCCGTCATGAAGGCCTACCCCAAGGCGCACTATCCGGTGTTCAAGGATGCTGATCACATGCAGTATCAGATTCGTGATCCTAAGGGATTCGCCCAAATGCTGCTCACCATCATGGAAAAGGACGCCATGCCGGAATTGTCCTTCTTGCAGTAAGGGCGCACAGGCGAAAATTTCTCCGTGACATTGGTCAGGTTTTCGGCTATAATCCCTGCTGATGTTTTATGGGAGGGAAAGGGCTTGAAACCGAATTACCAGAAAACCATGTACGCCTGCTTCATCGGCTACATTGTGCAGGCCATTGTCAACAACTTTGTGCCGCTGCTGTTCGTCACATTCCAGACCACCTATCAGATTCCTCTGGCGAAGATCACCATGCTCATTACCATCAACTTCGCCATTCAGCTGCTGATTGATCTTCTGTCCGCCAAGTTTGTAGATCGGATCGGGTACAGGATCTCCATCCTGATCGCCCACGCCATGTCCGCCCTGGGGCTGGTGCTGCTGACCATCCTGCCGGAAGTGCTGCCCGACGCCTTTGCAGGCATCCTGATTGCGGTGGGCATTTATGCCGTCGGCGGCGGATTGATCGAGGTACTGATCAGCCCCATTCTGGAGGCATGCCCTACCGAGCACAAGGAGAAGGCCATGAGCCTGCTTCACTCCTTCTACTGCTGGGGACACATGGGGGTTGTGCTGCTGTCCACGGTGTTCTTCAGCATCTTCGGCATTCAGCATTGGAAGATTCTTGCCCTGCTGTGGGCGGTGATTCCCGTAGCCAACATGATCCTCTTCGCCAAGGCGCCCATTTACTCCCTGAATGAGGAAGGCGAAAAGGGACTCTCCCTGAAAGAGCTGCTTTGCAACAAGATGTTCTGGGTGCTGATGCTCATGATGGCCTGCGCCGGTGCTGCCGAGCAATCCGTCAGTCAGTGGGCCTCCACCTTTGCGGAGCAGGGACTGGGCGTCAGCAAAACCGTAGGCGACCTGACCGGCCCCATGGCTTTTGCTTTCCTGATGGGACTTTCGCGGCTGATCTACGGCAAGTTCGGCGATAAGATGGACTTGGATCGGTTCATGACCTTCAGCTGCCTGCTTTGCATTGCCTCCTACCTGTGCATTTCCCTGATTCCCAACCCGGTGATCAGCCTGGCAGGCTGCGCCGTTTGCGGATTCTCCGTAGGCATCCTGTGGCCTGGCACCTTCAGCAAGGCAGCTGTGACCATCCGTGGCGGCGGCACGGCTTTGTTCGCCATGCTGGCCTTGGCCGGGGACGTAGGCTGCTCCGGCGGCCCCACCCTGGCAGGGCTTATGTCCGGCGTATTTGGCGACAACCTGCGCATGGGCATTTTGACGGCAGTGGTTTTCCCGGTTCTGTTGCTAATCGGTCTTAAGCTGGCCGGAAAAAGCAAGGCCAAGGCATAATGGATTTCAAAGGCGCAGACGTTTGTCGTTTGCGTCTTTTTTATGTATCGTCGTGCGTCAGGCTTTGGCACAGCTTGAAAGAATTTTTGTAGAAGGTAATCAGCCCTTCCTGCTGCATTTTCCCCAGCTCCTTGGATAGGGCGCTTCGGTCAAGGTTCAGGTAATCTGCCAGCTGCTGCCGGTTAAAGGGAATTTGAAACGTAGTGCTTCCGCTTTTCATGGACTGATAGGTCAGGTAGGTCAGCAGTCGGCTGCGGATGGTTTTCCCAGAGGTGCAGAAGATGCGGGTGGACAGGGTCAGGTTCTTCTGCATGGATACCCGGAGCATATTCCCCATGACCTTCATCGCCCAAGGTTCCTGAGCCTCCTGTGCCTGCAGGAGCTTTTCCGTGTGCAGGAACAGCAGGGTGCAGTCCTCCGCCGCTACAGCGTCCACCATCAGGGGTTCCCGGCACAAGGCGTAGGTTTCCCCGAACACCTGCCCTTCGGAAACGCTGCTGAGAATGGAGCGATCCCCCCACAGGTCAATGTTTTCAATGTACACCATGCCTTGAAGCACCATGCCCATTTCCTTGGTCATGCTCCCGGCACGGAAAATGGTCTCTCCTTTTTGATACGTTGCCTGACGGCAGCAGGGGCTTGCCAGCATACCTTCCTGCTCTTCGTCCGTCAAGCCTGCCAACAGGGGCGCAGCTATTTTTCCCATGAGTGCTCCTTTCGTTGTTAAAACAACGGATGTTCTGTGCTGATTGTACTATACTAAGGATGCTGAATCAAGCAAAACATTGACGCCCACGGGGCTTCAAAGGAGGAGTTCATCATGATCCGCAGAATTATCCACATTGATGAAGATAAGTGCAACGGCTGCGGCGCCTGCGCAAGCGCCTGCCACGAGAACGCTATTGAAATGGTGAATGGCAAGGCCAAGCTCATGCGGGACGACTATTGCGACGGCATGGGAGACTGCCTGCCCAACTGCCCCACCGGCGCCATTACCTTTACCGAGCGGGAAGCCGCCGCCTATGATGAGGCTGCCGTCATGGCCAACAAAGCCAAGAAGGAGCAGCAGCAAAAGGCGGCAGCCCCTGCCTTCCACGGCTGCCCCGGCAAGCAGATGCGGCAGCTGCATCCCCAGGCCAGTGCGCCGGTGCAGACCTCAGCTGGTGCCATGACCTCTCAGCTAGGTCAGTGGCCCTGCCAGATCAAGCTTGTCCCTGTCAACGCTCCCTATTTCAAGGATGCAAAGCTGCTCATTGCCGCCGACTGCACCGCCTATGCCTATGCCAACATGCATCAGGAGTTCATGCAGGGACGGATTACCCTCATCGGCTGCCCCAAGCTGGATGCCGTTGATTACAGCGAAAAGCTGACGGAAATCATCCGCAGTAACGACATCAAGAGTGTTACCGTTGTGCGCATGGAAGTTCCCTGCTGCGGCGGACTGGAGATGGCTGCCAAGAAAGCCTTGCAGCAGAGCGGCAAATTCATCCCTTGGCAGGTGGTTACCATTTCTATTGACGGTCACATCATCGACCGATAATGAAGGAGGAAGATTCCCATGATGAAGAATATTGACAAATCCCAGATTCTGGTGCTAAAAGAGCAAGTTGCTTATCAGGATGGTCAGGTGGTCAGCAAGACCCTGGCGCAGAACCGTGCCGTCAGCGTTACCCTGTTCTCTTTCGATAAGGGCGAAGAAATCAGCACCCACGCTTCCGGCGGCGATGCTTTCGTTACCTGCCTGGACGGCGTTGGTCGGATCACCATTGACGGGGTGGATTACGAGCTCCACGAAGGCGAATCCATCGTAATGCCTGCCGGTCATCCCCATGCCGTGTTCGGGCAGGAGCGGTTCAAGATGCTGCTGGTGGTGGTTTTCTGAGGAGCAAGCAGTTCACCAAGTTCCCGAGCCATTCCCTTGACTTACAAGCAGTTAGTCTTGTATAATCACCCATAGGAGGGTGATGGTCATGAGAATTCTTGTTGCTGTGCTGTTCTACCTGCTGTACTGGGGCATCTGCTTCCTGTGCACCGGCGGCGATCAGAAGAACCTGTTTGGACTCCGTTCCTATCCCAAGAAGGTTCAGGAGCGGGTGCGTGCGGAAAAGTCTCTGGCGGACAAGGTTCCTGCAGAGAAGCCTGTGATGACGGTGCTCATCAGCAACCTGGTGCTGTTTACGGTGGTCTTTTCCCTGCTGGGCATTGTGCTGAAAAGCGTTCTGGCACTGGACAGCTACCTGTCCGCCTTCCTGTACTTCCTCTGGTTAGGGGAAGGGCTGGGGCTTTTCGACCTGCTGGTGATTGACCTAATTTGGTGGCGGAATACCCGCCGGATTCGCTTCTCGTTCCTGCCGGAAAAGGAAGCCTATCAGGATCCTGCCATGCATGTGGACTCTTTCCTTCGCGGCATTCCGATCTTTGCTATCGTTGCAGCCCTGACCGCAGGGATCGTTACCCTTTTGTAAATTGCCCCCTTGACAATCAATTTGAATCTGTTACAATGGCACTTGTTCGTCGGAGGGCAATCTGTTCAAAGGAAACATGAGCCGGATAAGGCGCAGACTGAAATGTCTGTTCCTGATCCGGCTTTTTTTTTGCAAAAGGAGGAAACGAACATGGATTTGCTGAATGGCAAAGTCAAGTCCCTTTACTTCAAGTACCTGAGTGCTGCCTTTGGCAGTGCGCTGATCTCCTGCATCTACGGCGTTGTGGATATGGCCATGGTGGGGCAGTATCACGGTCCCAACGGCACGGCGGCACTGGCGGTGGTAGCCCCGGTGTGGAACATCATCTACAGTCTGGGGCTGCTGATGGGCATCGGCGGCAGCGTGATTTTCAGCACCAAGCGGGGCAGCAACGCTGTCCATGACAGCAGTGAAATGCAGTATTTTACCGTTTCCGTCATTGGCTCGGTGCTGCTGGCCGTTCTAAGCTGGGTGGGCATTTTCTGCTTTGAAAAGCCTGTGCTCACCTTCTTCGGTGCGGATGAAACGCTGCTGACCATGGCCGAAACCTACATGATACCCATCCTGTGGGTCTTCCCCCTGTTCCTGTTTAATCAAATGCTGGCAGCCTTCCTGCGGAACGATAACGATCCGGGCTTGGCCACCTTCGGCGTGCTATCCGGGGGCATCTTCAATATTTTCGGCGATTACTTTTTCGTGTTCACCTGCGATATGGGCATTTACGGTGCCGGACTGGCAACCGCCATCGGCTCCGCCATTTCCTTCCTTGTGATGCTGACCCATTTTGTAAAGAAGACCAACACCCTGCGGCTTGTGAAGCCCACCGGCATCCTACGGAAGCTGAAGGAAATCACCGTAACCGGATTTTCCACTTTCTTCATTGACGTGGCCATGGGCATCCTGACGGTACTGTTCAATCGGCAGATTATGAAGTACCTTGGCACCAATGCCCTGGCCATCTATGGCCCCATCATCAACGTGAGCACCTTTGTGCAGTGCTGTGCCTACAGCGTGGGGCAGGCTGCCCAGCCCATCATCTCCACCAACTACGGTGCAGGCAAGGGCGGGCGCATCCGGGAAACCCTGCGCTTTGCCCTGTGGACGACCTCCTTCTTCGGCCTGTTCTGGACAGTTCTCAGCATGGCGGTGCCTCAGCTCTACATCCGCATCTTCATGACCCCTACCGACGAGATTCTAGCCATGGCACCCGACATTATCCGTGCCTATGCCCTTTCCTTTCTGCTGCTGCCGTTGAACATTTTCTCCACCTACTACTTCCAGGCCATCATGAAGCCCTCTGTGGCTTTCGTGGTCTCCGTGGCAAGAGGACTGGTCATCAGCGGCGCATTGATTCTGCTGCTTCCAACAGTCGTTGGGGCAGACTCCTTGTGGTACGTCATGCCCATCACCGAATTGGTGGTCATGTTCTACGTAGTCGCCATGATGAAGAAAGAAACCGCCGCCTTGCCGGAAAGAGCGTAAGGTTCAGTAAAGGCACATGAAAGCGGGAGGAAACGCTGCATGCGAATCCTCCCGCTTGTTCATTTAATTCACCGTTTCCCCGGTGAGGGCTTTCCAGCCTGCCCGGATAGCTTTCTGGTTGGTCACACCGTACTTGGGGTCGGCCGCTTCGCACTCTGCCATTTCCCGCAGGAAGTGGACACAGTTCTGTCCGTTAAAGTTGTTATCCTTGATGCTCTGTCCGCCGTGAGCTACGTTGTGCATGGTGGCAACCGTCCACTGCCCGTTAGGGAGCAGGACATACACGAACTTGACGGGCTCCCAGGCAACAACGCCGCCAAAGGCTTCCATCATCTTGGCCGTATCGTCAGCGGTCATAGGTTCTACATCCGCGTGGCGCCCCAGCGAATACAGGTGCAGGGTGAAGCCAATGCTTGTTGCCGGATCATAGACATAAATGGAGCTCTTGCCCTTCAGGATAGGCTTTACCTCCGTGTACCAGTACATCAGCTTGATCTTGCTCTTATCAGGGGCTGTGGCACTGGAACCGGAATTGCTGCTGTCGCTGGCAGACTTGGCTGAGGAGGAATACAGCACCTTATAGGTTCCGCTGCCTGCTACGCCATCCATGGTCAGGTTGTTGTTTTTCTGGAATGCCACAATGGCGGATACCGTGCCGGAACCATACTTGCCATCCACCGAGCCGGTGTAGTAGCCCAAGGTTTTCAGCTGGGTCTGCACGCTCTTCACATCATCCCCTGTATCACCGGAGCGCAGGGTTCTGGATGGAGTAGCCGCCGGTGTGGCCGTAGGTGCGGCAGTTTCGGTCTTGGTGTATTCCTTTGCATTGTCAGAGAACAGCACACTGTAGGTGCCGCTGCCTGCTGCACCGTCCACCTTCAGACCATTCTGGGTCTGGAAGGTGACAATGGCCGCCACCGTGCCGGTGCCATACTTACCGTCCACCGTGCCGGTATAGTAGCCCAGGGCCTTCAGCCGGGTTTGCACGTTCTTCACATCATCACCGGAATCGCCGGAACGCAAGGTTCTGGAGGGAACGGTGCTGGCAGGGGTCGGGGTCACGACTGTTTCACTATAGGCAATGGCCGCATCAGAATACAGCACTTTATAAGTGGATGTACCGGCCAAGCCGTCGGCATGGAGTCCGTTGGCCGCCTGGAAGGCAGACACCGCCGCCATGGTGCCGGTGCCGTACTTGCCATCCACCTTGCCGGTGTAGTATTTCAGGGTCTTTAACCGAGACTGAACGCTTTTCACGTCATCCCCCTGATAACCCTTGCGCAGGGTACGGGAAGGAACGGTTCCGTAAGGATTCGGCGTAGGGGTGGGGGTTGCCGGCGCAGGGGTCACGTTGCTGACCTCCCCTGCCAGCACCTTTTCCATCCGCTGCAGGGTCTGTTTGCCTGCTTTGCCGTCCACGCTCAAGCCCTGGGCACGCTGGAAAGCCGTTACTGCCTGCTGGGTACCCGTACCGTAGCGGCCGTCTGCCTTACCGGCACTAAAGCCCAGCTGATTCAAGGCCTGCTGCAGCAAAGTCACCCGGGTGCCCTTGCTGCCGTATTCCAGCTTGTCATAATTTCCGCTGAAATAGCTGCTTGTGGTGGTGGAGGTACTGTCAGAAGAAGAGCTGCCGGAAGCAAGCTGGTACACCAGCGCCTGGGTCTGCTGCCCCGCCTTGCCGTCCACCGTCAGGGCATGATCCTGCTGAAACTGGCGCACGGCTTTCTCCGTGGCAGAGCCATACTTGCCGTCCGCACTGCCCACACTGTAGCCCAACTGCTTCAGCGCCGTTTGCAGCTGCTGCACGGCAGCGCCCGTATCGTTGTAGCGCAGCACCGTATAGGTATCCGCCAGCGCAGCGGCAGACACCAGCCACACAGCCACCGTCAATAGCAGCAGAATTCTGCGCTTGTTCATGGGTATGCCTCCTTACCACAAGCCGAAAATTGCTTCATGATGAAGCAAGTATATCAAATGTTGACGACTTTGTAAATAGATATGACAATTATGTTACAAAACTATGTATAAAAGTTTTTCTTCCACATTTCCCTGATCAATTTCGATGCATGCAAAAAGAACGCAGCCCCATCAAGGAGACTGCGTTCGAAAAATCTGTACCGCTTAGGCGACTGATAGCCTGCCGTCTGATCGAATCGCCGAAGGCTTACGCCTGCTTGGCCAAAGGTTCTTCCTTGGGAGAAAGCACATAAGCCACCACATAGCCCACGGCGAAGGTTGCCAGGGACACCAGCACGGTCACAAAGGTTACGCCGGTCATGTCCGTTGCCATCAGGATGGCCACAGGGCTAGCGGTCACAAGACCCAGAATGGCGGCATAGGTCCAGCCCTTGTACTTGGCAATCAGCACCTCAATCAGCTTGGCAATGGCGAAGATGCCGATGACGATACCGATACCGAAGGGCAACAGGATACCAACATTCGCCAGCACCGCAGACCAGTTGCCGGCAAACAGGGAGCTGGTCAGCCCCTTGATGCTGGCAATCACAGGCTCATAGTAGCCCATGAGCTTGAGGATCATGGAACCGCTGACGCCGGGGATCACCATGGTGGCGGAGGCCAATGCGCCCAGGAACACCAGCTTGATCACTTCCCCGAAGCTGAGGGTGATGGTGGTTACGTTTTCCTTCTGGATGATTTGCAGCACAATGATCAGGGCAAAGAAAGCAGCAAAGAGGATGCCGCCTACCGCACCGACCTTCTCCCCCTTCAGCTGCTTGATGATGGCAGGCAGGCCGCCGAGAATCAGGCCGATGAACAGGGTATTGGTGGGCAGGGGATAACTGTCAAATGCCCAGGTAATCACAAAGCTCAGCCCTGCAATGGCCACCACCATGCCGATGGCAAAGGGCAGCAGGGTCATGATGGATTTCTTAAACTGCTTGAAGAGGTGGGTGATGCTGTGAATCAGCGTGTCGTAGATGCCCATGGAGACCATCATCGTGCCGCCGCTGACGCCCGGAATAATGTTGGCCAGGCCAATGACCAAGCCGCGCAGAATGTCTAGCAAGAACTTCATGGTTCAGTGACTCCTCCAGCGTTGAAATTTCTTTGACAATATAACATGAAGAAACAGAAACGTCAACACGATTTCCTGCCGCTTTCGCCATAGGCAAATAATTTTACAATTGGAGGGAAGACAGCTTTACAACCTGCAAGGGATGTGTTATTATTTATCCACAGGTTTATCCACATTTTTTCCACAAGAAAGAGGATGACAGGATGCGCTGCCAGTACTGTAACTGCACGGAGAGTAAGGTAATCGACTCCCGCCCCACAGAGGACGGCAACAGCATCCGCCGCAGAAGAGAATGCGTTAACTGCGGCCGCCGCTTTACCACCTATGAGAAGATTGAAATGCTGCCCCTGATGGTGGTGAAGCGTGACGGGCGGCGGGAAGCCTTCGATGTGCAGAAGATCAAAAGCGGCATGCTCAACGCCTGTGAAAAGCTTCCCGTGTCCCTGAAGCAGATTGATCAAATGGCAGAGCGAGTAGAGCAGCAGGCCTACAGTTCCTCGGACGGCGAGATCCCCAGCCAGCGCATCGGCGACATGGTCATGGAGGAGCTGAAGAAGCTGAACGATGTTGCCTACGTCCGCTTTGCCGCCGTATACCGGAAGTTTACCGACATCAGCGATTTCATGGAGGAATTGCAGAAGCTGGTTGCGGAAAACAAGCATACCCCAGAAGCGTGATTTTCCTTTTGCCGCAAGCCTGTGCGCCTGCGGCTTTTTTCGTAGATTGTCCCTTGTGCATGCTGTTGCGAAAGCAAAAAAAACGTGGTATGATAACAGGGAGTTTCAAGGAGGAACGAAGAATGAATCGCAATGAAAGCTTTGCAGCTCCGCAGGTCAATGCACTGAATGTGCGGCTCGCCTGGGCTTCCCTTGAAATGATCGTGGACGAGGTGCCGGAGATTCAAGTGGTGGTGTCCGGCGACGAACACGACGTAACCGACCTGAAAATCTCCTGCAGCGACGGGAAGCTGCTGCTGGAGCAGCCCACCTACGGGCTGACCATGAAGCTGAACACCGAGCGGTGGATGCAGCTGTTTGTCCGTGTGCCGAAAAGCTGGAAGGGTGCAGCAAGCCTCAGCACCATTTCCGGTGCCGTGAACGTACGGGGGCTGACCGGCACGGATCTTTCCGTGGAGACAGTTTCCGGCGACCTGCGCACCATGGGCATGAACGGCATGAACCTGAACCTGAAGACGGCTACCGGGGACATTCATGCCATGAACATCACCTGCGACGGACTGAACCTTCGGTCTGTTTCCGGCCAGGTAAAGGTGCAGAACGTAAGTGCCCGGCAGGTGAAGACCTTTAACGTCAGCGGAGAAACCACGCTGGAATTTGTTGATCCCTTTGAAAAGATTGAGGGCAACACCGTATCCGGCAATATTCGCCTGTATGCCCCCATTACGGAGGCGGATGCGACCCTGTCTTCCCTGAACGGACGGGTACGTACCAGCGGCGTGTTCCTGAAGGAGAACGCCCCTGCCATTCGCATCAACAGCATTTCAGGCGATCTGGAAATTCACGAAAACAGTAAAGTCGAGGAGGAATAACCCATGGGAAGACAGAATTTCGGCGGCTTTGGCGGCGGTGCCAACATGCAGCAGCTGATGCGGCAGGCACAGAAGCTGCAGCAGCAGATGACTGAGGCACAGGAAGCCCTGGACGCTAAGGAATATGAGGCTGCCTCCGGCGGCGGCATGGTATCCGTCAAGGTTTCCGGCAAGCGGGAGCTGACCAGCATTACCATCAATCCTCAGGTGGTGGATCCTGACGATATTGATATGCTGCAGGATCTGATCATGGCTGCCGTAAACGAAGCCCTCCGCAAGGGTGAGGAAGCACGGGAAGAAGCCATGGGCAAGATGGCTCCCGGCATGGGCGGCATGTTCTAATGGCCGGACAAATCGAATCCATCCAGCGGATGGTATCGGAATTGTCCCGCCTGCCCGGCATTGGGCAAAAGACCGCCCAGCGGCTGGCCTATCACATTGTGAGCATGCCGCTGGATGACGTCCGCTCCCTAGCCACCGCCATTTGGCAGGGCAGAAAGACCATCCGCTATTGCTCCGTCTGCGGCAATTACGCCACGGAGGAGCTTTGCGATGTGTGCAAAGATCAGGAGCGGCACAACGGACAAATCTGCGTAGTGCGTGATCCCCGGGATGTTGCTGCCATGGAGCGGATGCATGACTATCACGGGCTGTATCATGTGCTTCACGGCACCCTGTCCCCCATGGATGGGGTCGGACCGGATGATATCCGCATCAAGGAGCTGATGACCCGCCTGACGGACGGCAGCGTGACGGAGGTTATCCTTGCCACCAACCCGGATGTGGAGGGTGAGGCGACGGCCACCTACATTGCCCGCATGATCAAGCCCATGGGCATTCGGGTGACCCGCATTGCCCACGGCGTGCCGGTGGGCAGTGATCTGGAATATGCGGACGAGGTTACCCTTTCCATTGCCTTGGAAGGGCGCAGAGAAATGTGAACATGTTGCGGGAGGATGCGTTTTGCGCCTCCCGCTGCTTTGTATGGAACAGAATGAAAAGGAGTGTACCATGGATCAGGAAACCCTATGGATGATCACAACCGGCTTGGCTGCTCTGACCGTGGTGCTGTTGATTGTGCTGCTGATACTCGTGTGCAGTAAGCTTCGCAGGCAGCACCGGGGGCAGGATGATTGGGGCAACACGGTGATGGATGAGCTGGACGCACAGCGGCAGGATCGGCAGCGCACCGCCCAGAGCATTGTGGAAGGCACCGGCCGTGCCATGACCAACATTGCCAACGGGCAAACCGCCCTGCTGGAAAGCATCCAGCGACAACTGGCCTATTCCGCCCGGGAGCAAAATGAGCAGCTGAACCGAAGCCTGACCCAGGTGGACACCCGACTGGAGCAGATGCGTCAGCAGAACGACCGACAGCTGACTGAAATGCGGAAAACCGTGGACGAGAAGCTGACGGAAACGCTGGATCGCCGCCTGACAGAAAGCTTCGCCCAGGTCAGCCAGCGGCTGGAACAGGTGTACAAGGGACTTGGGGAAATGCAGACCCTGGCTGCCGGTGTAGGCGACCTGAAAAAAGTCCTGACCAACGTGAAGACCCGAGGCATTTGGGGCGAAATGCAGCTTGGGGCTCTGCTGAGCCAGATTCTTTCCCCCGAGCAGTACGAGGCCAATGTGGCTGTCATTCCCGGAAGTAGCGAGCGGGTGGAGTATGCCGTGAAGCTGCCCGGCAAAAGGGATGCAGTGGTGTACCTGGCCATTGACAGCAAGTTCCCCCAGGAGGATTACATGCGGCTGGTGGATGCCTCCAAAGCTGGCAATGCAGCCGCAACAGAAGAAGCCCGAAAGGCCTTGCAGCAGGCACTGAAGACAGAGGCCAAGCGGATCGCCAGCAAGTACGTGAAGCCGCCGCACACCACGGACTTCGCCATTATGTTCCTGCCGGTGGAAGGCTTGTATGCGGAAGCCGTCCAATCCCCTGAATTGATGGAAAGTCTCCAGCGGGAGCAGCGTGTACTGGTGGCAGGTCCCAGCACCTTTGCCGCCCTGCTGAATGCCCTGCAAATGGGCTTCCGTACCCTGGCCATTGAAAAGCGTTCCGGCGAGGTGTGGAAGCTGCTGCGTGCCGTGAAGCAGGACTTCGGCCTGTTTGCCGACACGCTGGAAAAGACCCAGCAGCGACTCCGTCAGGCCAGTGAATCCATTGATTCCGCCTTTGTCCGCACTCGCAGCATCGAGCGCAGATTGGGCAGCATGGAGGAAGCCGGAGTGATGGAGGAGCAGGAGTAGCCACGGGCAGTGCCATGTACCATTGAAGAACAGGAAAAAAACATCCCGAAATATCCATTTTCCCCTTGACACGAGGAGGGGATTATGCTACCATGCAGTAAACCGTTGAGGCGGAGATTAAACCGACAGCGCACTTCCAGAGAGCCGGGAGGATGGAAACCGGCAGAAAGCGGATCGGCAAATGGACCGCCGAGGGCATGCGGAAAGGGGTTCTTCCCTGAGTATGGCGTGACGCAGAGCCAGCGTTACAGGGCTGCGGATGTGTCGGCATCCGAGTGAGTGGACGGGCAACCGTCAAACAAGGTGGTACCGCAGATGTTTATCGCATCTGTCCTTGATGAAAGGACAGATGCGTTTTTTATACCCTGCGGAAACGAAGAAACTTCATGGGCGCCGCCGATCAAGACGCCGGACACGGGCAAGCAAAGACGCTGCCCCAAAAGAAAGGATGGATCCCCATGAAAAAGCTGCTGACTTCCCTCGTAACCCTGCTGGTTGCCCTGTGCGTATGCTGCGCCGCCTTTGCCGAACCCGTTCGGGTGGGCATTATCCAAATGGCGGACAACGGTGCCTTCACCGACATGCGGGAAGGCTACATTGACCGGATGCGTGAGCTGGGTTACAGCGAGGAAGACATGACCTTCGACTATCGCAATGCCCAGGGGGACATGAGCAACCTGGCTGCCATCTGCCAAGCTGTAGTGGAATCCGGCGTGGACTACGTGGTGACCATTGCCACGCCTCCGGCTCAGGCCTTCCTGAACATGGAAAGCGACATTCCCCTGTTCTTCATCTCCGTCAGCAATCCCGTGGGCGCAGGCCTGATTACCGACATGGCGCACCCGGACAAGAACGCCACCGGCACCAGCAATGCCATCCCGGTGGACGAAATGTTCAAGCTTTCCGATGAGCTGACCCCCGGCTGCAAGACCTACGGCCTGATCTACTGCACCAGCGAGATTAACTCCGTGACCACCGTCAATGATGCCAAGGCTTATCTGGATGCCAACGGTCTCAGCTACGTGGAAGCCGTAGTCACCTCCTCCAACGAAGTGCAGCAGGCTGTGGAATCTCTGGTAGGCCGTGTGGATGCCATCTTCGTGCCCAACGATTCTGTGGTGCAGACAGCCATGAGCGTTGTGGCTGAAGTGGCCAGCGATGCCAAGATTCCCGTATACGGCTCCTCCGCTGTAATGGTGAACTCCGGCGCCTTCGCTACCATCTCCATCAGCGACCGTGAAATCGGTGCCCTGACCGCCGACATGTCCGACCAGTACCTGAAGGGCACGGCTGTTGCCGATATCCCCGCCGTGGTGGTCAGCGACTTCACCATGGTGATCAACAAGACCACGGCAGACGCCATCGGTGTCACCCTCAGCGAAGATGTGCTGGCACAGGCACAGATCGTAGAGTAAACCATCATTTCATTCACCCGGCGGGCAGGCTTTCCCTGTCCGTCGGGCACTTTGCGCAAAAGGAGTTGAGGCGGAGTGAACATGGTGCTTAGTGCCCTTCAGTTGGGTCTGCTTTACAGCCTGCTGGCCATGGGCGTGTACATCAGCTTCCGCGTGCTGAACACCCCCGACCTTACGGCAGAAGGATCTTTTACCCTGGGCGTGGCGGTGTCCGCCATGATGACGGTAGCCGGGCATCCCTTTCTGGGATTGCTGCTGGCCTTCCTGGCAGGCATGGGCGCAGGCCTGATAACAGGCGTTTTGCAGACCAAGCTGGGGATTCATCCTATTCTGGCAGGCATCCTGACCATGAGCGGTCTGTATACGGTGAACCTGGCTGTTATGGGTGCCAGTGCTAATATTACCCTGCTGGATAAGCAGACCCTGTTCCGCATCCTGATTAAGCAGCTTCCTTTCACCAAGGATGTGGTGCGGGTGCTGGTTGGGGTGGTGCTGGCAGCCGCCGTGCTGGCAGTGCTGGCCTGGTTCTTCCACACTCATCTGGGGCTGTGCATCCGTGCCACCGGCAACAACGAGGCCATGGTGCGCTCCTCCTCCATTAACGCAGACCGGATCCGCAATTTGGGACTGATGATCAGCAACGGCTGCATTGCCCTGTGCGGCGGTATCATTGCCCAGTATCAGGGCTATGCGGACATTTCCGGTGGCGTGGGCATTATGGTGGTTGGTCTTGCTTCGGTAATCATCGGCGAGGTGCTCCTCGGTCGAAAAGGGGTTACCTTGGGGCTGATCAGTGCCTTGGTTGGCTCGGTGATTTATCGGCTGATTATCGCATTGGCCTTGTCCACCAACATTTTCCCCACCTATTTCCTGAAGCTGATCAGCGCCACCATCGTGGCCATTGCACTGTGCATTCCTACAGTCAAGGAACGGCTTCATGTGGCGCATGTACGCAGGGAGGGCAAACGCCGTGCTTGAAATTCGTGATATCAGCAAAACCTTCGGCAAGGGCACGGTGAATGAGCACACCGCCCTGAACCATGTGTCCCTGAAGGTGGAAAATCAGGACTTCATCACCATGCTGGGCTCCAACGGTGCCGGCAAGTCCACCCTGTTCGGTGCCATTGTAGGCAGCTTTCTGGTAGACAGCGGCAGCATCCTGCTGGACGGGGACGACATTACCTATCTGCCGGAATTCCGCCGGGCACGGCGCATTGGCATCCTTTTTCAGGATCCTATGAAAGGCACGGCGCCGGATTTGACTATTGAAGAAAATCTTTCCTTGGCGTATAATCAAGAGCGGAGATTTCCTCTGTCCAAGGCCGTGCGGAAAAGCGATCTGGCACTTTTTCGGGAAGAGCTTGCCTCCTTCGGCATGGGGCTGGAAGATCGGATGAAAATGAAGGTGGGGCTTCTTTCCGGCGGACAGCGGCAGGCCATGACCCTGCTGATGGCCACCATTGCCAAGCCCCAGCTGCTTTTGCTGGATGAACATACGGCGGCGCTTGACCCTGCCACGGCCGAGAAGGTTATGGCTATCACGGTGAAAATCGTGGAGGAGCGGCACATCCCCACCATGATGATCACCCACAACATGAACATGGCGCTGAAGACCGGCAACCGTACCCTGATGCTGGATAACGGTGAGATTATCCTGGACATTGATGCCAAGCAGCGGGAAGGCATGGGTGTGGAGCAGCTGATGAGCCTTTACAGCGGCAAAAAAGGCAAAACCATGGACAACGACCGGATGCTGCTGAGCGTATAAAGGACAAAGAACACTTTCTTGATTTAGAGCTTGTAAGGAGGCGAAGTGCAATGAACAAGAACATTCGGTGGCTTGTCATTCTGGCATGTTGCGTAGTGACAGTTATCATTTGTTGTACAATTCTTAGCAATGCACTGATCAAAGCGAGCGAGAACCTTTCTGCTGGCATATCTACAGGTCTTTCTTTGGGACTTGACAGAGTTACTATTACTTTGACCGAATCAGGAAACTAGTTTTAAGGAGGATGTTCAAGATGAAACGATACATGTTCTTGTTGTTGCTGGTATTTGCCTTGCTGGCGTCGACACTAGCATGTGCGGAACTTCCGGTAGTCACAGTAATGCCTGAAGCCTCTGACATTCCTTCCTCGGTCATCCTTGATATTCAGAAGGAAAATGCCGATGCAGAAGCCATTACCATCACAGGCTGGCATGAAAATGTTCAGGAAATTGAGCACACTGCTATTCAACCTCGGGGTTACGGATGGGACTATCGGGATATAAAGGTGACTACAACGGGAACAGACAAAACACTTTCAACTCATTTTCTTATCTCCGTAGCAAAAGGATCTTCAACTACGCTAACAACAGAGTTCTCAAGGACAATTTCATCCTCAGTAAAATTGACATCAGGCAAAGCTACTGCCCCAAGCAGCGGCGAACTTGGAATTGCTGCGTCAGTTACAGCAAAGGTTTCTGTTTCCAAGACATTTAACGGTCCATCTGAGTCATCTAAGTACAATTCTCGTGCGTTTTATGTGCGTTTTTATGGGGATACGGGAACATGGTCGGCAAGAGCTATTTGGCAACTAAATCCGACAAATCGTCCGATCGTATCCGGCACATGGCGCAAACCTACGTCATGGGCAGAATATTCAGTCGATCGCATCATCAATTGAGCAAGATGTCCTTTTTGTATGTCCTGAGAAAACCAAACTTTATGAAGGAGCAGATAGCAAATGAAGCAGATTATTTTAACGGGTGACCGTCCCACGGGACGGCTGCATGTAGGTCACTATGTGGGTTCCCTGCGGGAGCGGGTTCGCCTGCAGAACACGGGCAACTTTGATGAAATCTACATCATGATTGCTGACGCCCAGGCACTCACGGACAATGCAGAGCATCCGGAAAAGGTGCGGCAGAACATTATGCAGGTGGCACTGGACTATCTGGCCTGCGGCATTGACCCTGAGAAGTCCACCATCTTCATTCAGTCCATGGTGCCGGAGCTGACGGAGCTGACCTTCTACTACATGAATCTGGTCACCGTGTCCCGGGTACAGCGGAACCCTACGGTGAAGGCCGAAATCAAGCAAAAGAATTTCGAGGCCAGCATTCCCCTGGGCTTCTTCTGCTATCCCATCAGCCAGGCAGCGGACATTACCGCCTTCCACGCCACCGTGGTGCCTGTGGGTGAGGATCAGGAGCCCATGCTGGAGCAGACCCGTGAAATCGTGCGGAAGTTCAACGAAGTGTACGGGGAAACCCTGACTGAGCCTCAGATTCTGCTGGCCAACAACCGTGCCAGCATGCGTCTCCCCGGCATTGACGGCAAGGCCAAGATGAGCAAATCCCTGGGCAACTGCATCTATCTGGCAGACTCTCCCGAGGAGATTAAGACCAAGATCATGTCCATGTTCACCGACCCGGATCACCTTCGTGTGCAGGATCCCGGCAAGGTGGAAGGCAACCCGGTGTTCACCTATCTGGATGCCTTCTCCACGGATGAGCACTTTGCCGAATTCCTGCCGGAGTACGCCTGCCTGGACGAGCTGAAGGCTCACTATCAGCGGGGCGGCCTGGGAGATGTGAAGGTGAAGAAATTCCTGAACAACGTGATGCAGTCCGTTTTGCAGCCCATTCGGGAACGGCGTACCTACTGGGAAGGCCGCACGGATGAGGTGTACGAAATCCTGAAGGCCGGCAGTGCTGTGGCCGAGAAGACGGCTGCCAAGACCCTGCAGGAAGTCCGTCACGCCATGAAAATTGACTACTTTGATGAAAACAATCTGCTGAAGTAATTGACAGAGAAAAGCAGACACCCTGTCTCGATACATTTGTCACCGAGGCAGGGTGTTTTGCTGTCCTGTCACACTTTTCCTGATCTGTGCCATTCGGCGCACGGAAATCAATTTTGCGAATATCTATGCACTTTAAACTTTTGCTTGCAGTATAAATTGCTGAGAAGCAGCTTTTTCACGGTGCAAACCGTGATTTTTACGAACACATCCGTTCCAGATGAATCAATACTCTGAAAATTGATATCCGTGCACTCATGACCAAGTATCGGGGCATGGACATCGACCTGGATGCGGCTGTAGCTGCCGCACCCGTCAGCGAGCTGTACGAATTCTACTTCGAGCTGGCAGGCATATGGAAGCTGACCCTGCTGTGGATGGATGAGAAAGAGCGGAAATCTCCGGATGAAATGAGCGGCATCATTACGGATATTTGGGAACATTGAAGGTTCTTTTCAATCAACACAATCGTGCAAAACGGTTGTGTTTTTTCTATGCACGTTGATTGGAACTTAATAAATCAAAAAGCTGAACAAATATAAACGATTTACATTGACACTGAACAAATTTACTCGTATAATATAAACAACGCAAAGCGTGAAAAAGGAATGATGCACATGGCGAAGCCTAAGGTAAGAGAGATTGCAGCCATTGCCAACGTATCCCCGGCAACGGTAAGCAATGCGCTGAACGGGAAGCCCGGTGTCAGCAAGGCGGTGGCGGATCGAATCCTGACCATTGCCCGGGAAATGGGGTATCACTATCAGGAGGACAGCACCGGCAGGAAGAATTATGTGCGGCTGGTGGTCTATCGCTCCAGCGGCATGGTGCTGATGGATACGGTATTCTTTGCTGAGCTGATTGAGAGCGTGCAGGAAGAATGCAAGCGTGCCGGCATGGAACTGATGGTCACCCACATCAACGCCTACCGGGGCGGAGAAAACCTTCAGCATGTGCAGGAGATTTGCCGGGAGGATTGCTGCGGCATTCTCCTGCTGGGCACGGAAATGCAGAAGGAGGAGCTGGCTGCCTTTTCTGCCTGCCACGCCCCCCTGGTGGTGCTGGACAACGCCTGCGCCTTTGAGCCCTTCCACTCCGTGGTGATGGACAATGAAGGTGCCGCCTACCTGGCCGTCAAGCTGCTGTACGACCATGGTCATCGAAGGATTGATCACATTACCAGCAGCTTTGCCTTCAGCAATATTGAAGAGCGGCTGAACGGCTACTACAGTGCCCTGCGCCGGTTAGGTCTTTCCACCCATGATGCCCGGCTGTGGAAGGTATCCCCTTCCATCGAAGGGGCTTATCAGGATATGAAGGTTCTGCTGGAAACAAGCAAAGGCGCACTGCCCACCGCCTTCTTTGCCGCCAATGATTTAATGGCCATCGGCTGTATGCGTGCCCTGCGGGAGGCAGGCTACCGAGTGCCGGAGGATGTTTCCGTCATCGGCATGGACGACACTTCCGTGTGCCTTGCCTGCACCCCTCAGCTGACCACCATTCATGTTTATCGCCGTCAGCTGGCCATGACGGCCATTCGCACTCTGCTCAGCCTGGTGCCGGAAACCAGGGAAGGCTATAACCAGATTCGTGTCACCGTCAACACCGTGTACCGGGACTCCGTTGCCGCCGTGAAAAAGGAGGGGTAAGGGTGAACGAGGCACTTCAGGCAGACTACGCCCGTGTGAAGGACTACATCCTTGCCCACGCAAAGGATATGCTGAAGGAACCCTACAGCTTCATTCACTATCCTTTCATTGATCCCGGCTCGGTGTACCACGGGAACGTCTGGGATTGGGATACCTACTGGTCTGCTTACGGGTTGCTAAGCTTATGGGACGATTTTGATGCGCCCATGCAGCAGAAAATCCTCCGGCATGCCATGGGCAATGTACAGAATTTCTTCGACCATCAGCTGCCGGATGGATATATCCCCATGATGATTGTGGATGACGGCAAAGGAGAAGAGACTTACCTGAACCGGAAGCACAGGGAAGGGGTGCGGATGAATATGCACAAGCCCTTCCTTGCCTGCCAAGCCCTGCTGGTCTCCGAGAAAAAAGGCAGTGCCGACTGGGCCAAGCCATATGCCGATGGTTTCCGCCGGTACATGGCGTACTACGACACCTATTTTCAGCAGCGCAGCGGTCTGTACGTGTGGCATGATGACATTATGATCGGCATGGATAACGACCCTGCCTCCTTCGGCCGTCCGCAGGACAGCACGGCCAACATTTTCCTCAACGCCTTTATGGTCAGAGAATTGGAGAGCTTGGAGAAGCTGCACACCCTGTGGCAGATGCCGGAGGAAGCAGCACGGTATACAGCCAAGCGGCAGGCACTGATGGAAAGCATTCAGTCGGAATGTTGGGATCCCCGGGACGGATTCTTCTATTCCGTGGACGTGGATATTCATACCCGTCCCTACGATTGGTTCCACAAGGGGTTGGGGGTATTCTGGAAAACCATTCCCATACGCATTCGGGTGTGGAGCGGTTTCATCCCCCTGTATGCAGGGATTGCCACCCAGGAGCAAGCAGAAAAAATGCGCTGCTGGGCGGTAGATGAGGAAACCTTCGCTTCCCCCTTCGGTATCCGTACCCTTGCCCGCAATGAAAAAATGTACGACCTATCTGCCACCAACAACCCCTCCAACTGGTTGGGACCCATTTGGCTGATTGCTAACTACATTGTGTGCATGGGGCTGGAAAGATACGGCTATCATCAGGAGGCGCAGGACATTGCCGCTCGCTCCATCCACCTGCTGGGGCAGGATCTGCTGCAGCACGGCTGCCTCCACGAGTATTACAACCCGGAAACGGGAGAGCCGGTAATGAACGGAGGCTTCATCAACTGGAATGTACTGGCACTGTCCATGGCGAAGGAAACAGGATTGGTTTAAGCAGCTTCAGGCTGTTACGGTAATGACCCTGCATCATGCAGGAGAAAGGCAAGCGACATGATCTACAACGACTACCAGTTCCACGTGCCCGAGAGCAAGATTGTCCGTGTGATTACGGACACGGATGCCAAGAACGAGGCAGACGACCAATTTTGCGTGGTGCAGACTCTGCTGTCCCCCAAGCTGGATAATCGGGGCTTCATTGGTGCTCACTTCGGCACTCGGGTGCCGGATGCCATGGAGCGGAGCTACCACGAGCTGGAAACCATCTTTGACAAGATGCAGTTTCCTAAAGAGGGTATGATCTTCCACGGTGCACCCCACGCCCTGCCGGACAAGAATACCCCCGTGGATTCCGAAGGCGCACGGCTGATCATTCAGGAAGCCATGAAGGATGATCCCCGTCCCCTGTTTGTCACCTTCCTGGGACCCCTGACCGACATGGCCTCTGCCCTGCTGATGGAACCCCGCATTGCTTCCCGGCTGACGGTCATCTGGATCGGCGGTGCCCCCTATCCCCAGGGCGGATCTGAATTCAACATGGGCAATGACGTAACCGCTGCCAATGTGGTGTTCCGCTCCAAGGTGCCGGTGTGGCAGGTGCCGAAGAACGTGTATGAAATGATGGCCGTGTCCCTGGCTGAACTGGAATACCGGGTACGTCCCTGCGGTGCCATTGGTGCCTACCTGTGTGATCAGCTGAACGACCACGCCCACGAGCCTGAACCTGCCGCCAGCGATTTCCGCACCGGTGAAACCTGGGTGCTGGGGGACAGCCCGGCAGTGGGGCTGATTCTCTACGAGCATCGGTTTGATTATGAATGGATCAGTGCACCCCACGTTCAGCCCGATGGCTGCTACGTGCAGGATTGCCCCGGCAACCGTCCCATTCGTGTATACAAGCATGTGGACAGCCGCCTGATTCTTGAGGATATGTACGCCAAACTGGCGTTGTTTCACAGCCGTCACCCGGAACGCTGACCGCTGAAGGAGGGAAATGAGCATGAAAATCACAGGCATGAAAACTTGTCACGAAGCGCATCCTTTGGGATTTGACTTTGACCAGGCACTGCTTAGCTGGCGTGTGGAAGAAAGCCAAGGACAGAAGCAGGCTGCCTCCCGTGTGGAGGTTGCCCTTGCCCCGGACGGTGCGCCGGTGTACGATTCCGGCATGGTGGTCAGCCGCTGGCAGGGCACGGAGCTGCTGGAAGGCATGGACAGTGCCGGCTGGACGCTGCCTATGGAGCTTGTGCCAAGAACCCGGTATTACTGGCGGGTCACGGTATTGACCGATGCTGAGGAGCAGGCCACCAGCGAATGGAGCTGGTTCGAGACCCCCAAGGGAAAGGACGAGCCCTGGCAAGCAGCATGGGTAACGTCCCCCTTCGGGCGGGAGGTTCGTCCTGTATTCCGCAAGACCTTCCATGTGACCGAAAAGCCGGTATGGGCACGGTGCTACATCGTAGGTCTGGGACTGTTTGAGCCCAGCCTGAACGGCAAGGTCATCGGTGAGGAAGTGCTGCGTCCCGGCTTCCATGCCTATGACAGCCGCATCATGTACCAAACCCTGGAGCTTCAGCCGGAGATCGGGGACAACGTGTTTGATGTGATGCTGGGCGAAGGCTGGTACATGGGCAACTACGGCCTGAAGCGTTCCACCCCCCACTACGGCACGGAGTATAAACTGCTGGCAGAGCTTCACCTGAAGTATGCCGACGGTCGGGAAGAGATCATCGGCACGGATGAAAGCTGGCAGGTCACACGCAGCACGGTGCTGACGGAGAGCATTTACGACGGCGAAACCCAGGATCCCAATCAGCCTGCCGGCGAGCCGGAAGCTGCCCTGCTGACTTCCGCCCCTGCCGTTCCTCTGCAGCCTAGAAGCAACCCGGAAATTCTGGTGCATGAGCATTTCACCCCCACGGTGCTGGCAACGGATGACACCGTGCTGGATATGGGGCAGAACTTTGCCGGCTGGTGCGGCTTCTGGTGCGATGCCCCCAAGGGCACGGAAATCCGCCTGCTGTACGGGGAGCATGTACTGAACGGCACCATTTACCGGGATAATCTGCGCACCGCCAAGTGCATTTTCCGCTATATTTCCGATGGTACGCCCCGGTTTGTGCAGCCCCACTTTACCTACTTTGGCTTCCGCTACGTGAAGGTGGAAGGCTGGGTGGGCAAGCTGGATCCCAGCAAATTTGTGGGCTGCGCCGTGTATTCCGACATTGAGGAAACCGGCACGCTGGAGACCAGCGATCCCCTGCTGAACCGGCTGTATCTCAACAGCAAGTGGAGCCTGAAGAGCAACTTCCTGGACATTCCCACCGACTGCCCCCAGCGGGACGAGCGCATGGGCTGGACAGGGGATATTCAGATCTTCTGCGACACGGCCTGCTATCACGAGGATGCAGCAAGCTTCCTCCGCAAATTCATGGAGGATCTCCGCTGTGAGCAGAAGCTGCTGAACGGCAGTGTTCCCTGCGTGGTGCCTATGTGCAAGTACGAGCTGAACGGCGTCGCCGCCTGGGGGGATGCGGCCTGCGTCATTCCCTGGCAGCTGTACCTCCACTATGGAGACAAGGCTCTGCTGAAGCAGGAATACCCCACCATGAAGGACTGGGTGGACTGGATTGCCCGGGAAAACGAGCGTCATCACTGCGGCTACATCTGGGCAGGCAATGCTCAGCTGGGCGACTGGCTTGCCCTGGACGGCGACAGCGTTTACGGCGGCACCGACCGGATTTATGTGGCCACCGCTTGTTATTACTATTCCGCCAGCCTGACGGCCAAGGCTGCTAAAGTCCTGGGCATGGCCGAGGATGCCGCCAAGTACGAAAGCCTCTCCCAGCACATTCGGGAAGCCTTCCAGGCTGAATATTTCACCCCTGCCGGGCGCATTGCCATCGAAACCCAAACCGCCTGCGTCATGGCACTGGGCATGGGGCTTGTGCCTGACCATGCCAAGGAAAAGACCCAACGCATGCTGGTCAAGCTCATTGAAGAAAACGGCTTCCAGCTGCGAACCGGCTTTGTAGGCACCCCCTGGCTGCTGCCTGTCCTGTGCGACAGCGGACGGGTGGACTTGGCCTACACCCTGCTGCTGCGCCGGACGTACCCCGGCTGGCTGTACGAGGTTGAAAACGGTGCCACCACCATTTGGGAGCGGTGGAACTCCATTGAGCCGGACGGCAGCATGAACAAGGACGGCATGAATTCCCTGAACCACTACGCCTACGGCTCCATTGCCGCCTGGATGTACCGCTCCATGGCCGGTATTCAGGCAGATCATCCCGGCGGACGGTTCATGGAAATCGCACCTCTGCCGGATCCCCGTGTAAGGGGCTGCAAGGCGTCCTATGTTTCCCCCTGCGGCACATGGCGCACTGCCTGGACGTGGGACGGGGATGTCTGGTCGCTGGATGTGCATGTACCCTTCGGCTGCGAAGCCTTGCTGAAGCTGCCGGACGGTTCCTCCACCCGCCTGATGCCCGGAGATCATCATGCATCTGTTACCATGCCCAGGGCATGCTACACGTTGGATGCACCCCTGAGTGCCTTGGTACAGTACGAGCCCACCCGACAGGTGCTGCAGGAGAAGTTCCCCCGTGCCCTCCGCGGCGTTGCCTTCCAGTATGAAATGCACTCCCTGCGCCAGCTGCTTTCCTCCCCCTTCTCCGAAGTGACGGATGAGGACATTCAGGCGCTGGAAGATGCACTGAAGAAGATTCCTGTCCACTACGACCTTTGATAACAGGAGATAGAACATCATGAACGCGATCAAGCTTGGTTTTGCCCCTACCCGCCGTGCCATCTTCAGCGCCCCTGCAGCCGTCGTCTTCCGCAACCTGACGGCGCAGCGGCTGAAGGAGCTGGATGTGAACTTTGTGGACATTGACGATGTGAATGAGGAAGGTCTGCTGTACGATGATGCCGGACTGGAAAAGATCATCGCCAAGTTCCGGGCGGAAAAGGTGGACGGTTTGTTTCTGGCTCACTGCAACTTCGGCACGGAATACGAATGCGCCCGCCTGGCCAAGGCACTGAACGTGCCGGTGCTGCTGTGGGGTCCCCGGGACGAGCGGCCGGACGAAAACGGCATGCGCCTGCGTGACAGTCAGTGCGGTCTATTCGCTACCGGCAAGGTGCTTCGCCGCTTCCACGTGCCCTTTACCTACATGAACAACTGCAACCTGGAAGACCCTGAGTTTGCCCGGGGTGTCAAGGACTTCCTGGCTGTGTGCAACGTGGTGCGTACCTTCCGGCACACCCGGATTCTGCAGATCGGCCCCCGCCCCTTCGACTTCTGGTCCACCATGTGCAACGAAGGGGAGCTGCTGGAGAAGTTCAACATTCAGCTTTCCCCCATTCCCCTGCCGGAACTGTATGCAGAGATGAAGAAGTGGCGTGAGGAAGGGACAGAGGTGGCCAAGGTGGTGGCTTACTGCAAGGAAAACATGACTTGCCGCATTGATGATGCAGGACTCACTTCCGTGGCTGCCCTGAAGGTGGCCATGAAGAGCCTTGCCACGAAATACGGCTGCAACGCCATTGCCATTCAGTGTTGGAACGCCCTGCAGGACGAAATCGGCATCATGCCCTGCGCCGCCAATGCCCTGCTGAACGAGGAAGGCATCCCCGTGGTGTGCGAAACGGATATCCACGGTGCTATTTCCCAGCTGATTGCCGAGGCTGCCTCCATGAATACCCGTCGGGTCATGTTCTCTGACTGGACCGTGCGTCACCCGGACAACGATAACGGGGAACTGCTGCAGCACTGCGGCCCCTGGCCCATTTCCGTGGCGAAAGAAAAGCCCAGCATCTGCGTGCCGGTAGCCTTCCCGCAAAACGGTGCCGTATCCGCCGAGGCGAAGCATGGTCCCATGAGCCTTGTCCGCTTTGACGGGGACGACGGTGAATATTCCATCCTGCTGGGTCATGCTAAGGGCATTGACGGCCCCTGGACCCGGGGCACCTATGTGTGGGTGGAGGTTGCCAACCTGAAGCGGCTGGAGGCCAAGGTGGTGGAAGGCCCCTACATTCATCACGTGGCTGCCATCCATGGGGATGTGGTGCCGGTGGTGTACGAAGCCTGCAAGTACCTGGGCGTAAAGCCTGACCTGTACGACCCCATTGAAGAAAAGGTCAAGGCCTATCTCCACGGGGAAGACGTTGTGTTTGACGAGGTGTAAGCACATGAAGCAGAATCTAACCGCCCTGTCCTACCACCTGCGTCAGCACGTGCTGGACATTGTGATGGCCGGCAAAGGCGGACACATCGGCGGGGACATGAGCGTCATTGACGTTCTTGTGACCCTGTACTTTGACCAGATGAATATCTCCCCGGAAAATCAGGATGACCCTAACCGGGATCTGTTCGTCCTCAGCAAGGGACATTCCGTGGAAGCCCTGTACGCCGTGCTGGCAGAAAAGGGCTTCTTCCCCTATGAACAGGTGCTGGCGGAGTTCAGCAAGTTCGGCTCCAAGTTTATCGGCCACCCCAACAACAAGCTGCCGGGCATTGAGATGAACAGCGGCTCCCTGGGGCATGGTCTGCCGGTATCCATTGGCATGGCACTGGCCGCCAAGATGGACGACCGTCCCACCCGGGTCTACACCGTGATGGGAGACGGGGAATTGGCGGAAGGCTCCGTATGGGAAGGAGCTATGGCCGGCGGTCACTACAAGCTGGACAACCTGTGCGCCGTGGTGGATCGAAATCGGCTGCAAATCTCCGGCAGCACGGAAGACGTGATGCAGCAGGATGACCAGTGCACCCGCTGGGCAAGCTTTGGCTGGCATACCATCTCCGTGCCCGGCAACGATATTCCTTCCCTCCGCCGTGCCTTTGAAGAGGCCAAGGCCACCAAGGGAAAGCCTACGGTGATCATTGCCAACACCACCAAGGGATGCGGTTCCCCCGTGATGGAAAACAAGGCCAACTGGCACCACAAAGTGCCTACGGCAGAGGAGTATGCCCAGATCATGCAGGATCTGAAGGCACGAGAGGAGGCCGCACTGCATGAATAAGATTCCCAATCGTCAGGCCATTTGTGAAGTGCTGATGGAGAAGGCTGCGGAAGATCCCAACCTGGTGGTGCTTTGCTCGGACAGCCGTGGCAGTGCCTCCCTGACCCCCTTTGCCCAACAGTATCCCAAGCAGTTTGTAGAAACCGGCATTGCGGAGCAGAATCTGGTCAGCATCAGCGCCGGCCTGGCCAAGTGCGGCAAGAAGCCCTTTGCTGCCTCTCCTGCCTGCTTCCTCACCACACGGAGCTACGAGCAGTGCAAGGTGGATGTCTGCTACAGCAACACCAATGTGAAGCTGATTGGCATCAGCGGCGGCGTCAGTTACGGCGCACTGGGCATGAGTCACCACTCCGCCCAGGACATTGCCGCCATGAGCGCCCTGCCCAACATGCGTGTGTATCTGCCCAGCGACCGTCACCAGACCCGGAAACTGATTGAGCATCTGCTGCTGGATCAGCAGCCTGCCTACATTCGCGTGGGGCGGAATCCCGTGGAAGATATTTATGAAGAAGATCACGTTCCCTTTGCAATGAACAAAGCCACCGTGCTGCAGGGGGGCGAAAATACGGATGTGGTGCTCATCGCCTGCGGTGAAATGGTGCGCCCTGCCAAGCTGACCGGGGAAATGCTCTCCGCTCAAGGCGTTTCCTGCACGGTGCTGGATATGTACTGTGTCAAGCCCCTTGACCGGGAGGCGGTCATCCGTGCCGCCCGTGGAGCCAAGCTGGTTGTAACCGTGGAGGAGCATGCTCCCTACGGCGGTCTGGGTGCCATGGTGGCACAGGTGGTCAGCGAAGCCTGCCCCACCTATGTGAAGGAGCTTTCCCTGCCGGACGCTCCCGTGATCACCGGCACGTCCCAGGAAGTGTTTGACTACTATGGCCTGAATGCGGAAGGCATTGTGAAGACGGTTCAGGAAACACTGCACGGGAAGGGGTGAGCATCATGCCCTACATCATTGGCATTGACCAAAGCACCCAGGGCACGAAAGTCATGCTGTTTGACGAAGGGGGGAAGATCCTGCTGCGGCTGGATCACCCCCATCGGCAAATCATCGATGAAAACGGCTGGGTGGAGCATGACCCGGAGGAAATCTACCGCAACCTGATTGATCTGGTGCAAGCCCTCATAACGCAAAGCGGCGTCAGCGGTCAAGAGATTGCTGCCGTGGGCATCAGCAACCAGCGGGAAACCGCCATGGCGTGGGATCGAGCAACCCTTGCCCCAGTGTACAACGCCATTGTGTGGCAGTGTGCCCGTGGAAAGGCTATCTGCGATCGCATCGAAGGCCAAGGGCTGGCGGAAACCGTCCGCAAAAAAACAGGTTTGCGCCTGTCTCCCTATTTTTCCGCTGCCAAGCTGAGCTGGATCATGGAAAACGTGCCCGGGGTACGTGAGCGTGCCCTGAAGGGCGAGATTTGCGTGGGCACCATGGACAGCTATCTGGTGCACCGGCTGACCCATGGGCAAGCGTTCCGCACGGATTATTCCAATGCCTCCCGAACCCAGCTATTCAACATCTCCACCCTGCAATGGGATGAGGAGCTGTGCTGCATCTTCGGCATTCCCATGGGCTGCCTGGGAGATGTTACGGATTCGGACGGCTTCTTCGGTGAAACGGACTTCGAGGGCGTGCTGCCGAAGAAAGTCCCCATTCACGGGGTGATGGGCGACAGCCACGGTGCTCTATTCGGTCAGGGCTGCCGCAAGCCCGGCATGATGAAGGCCACCTACGGCACCGGCTCCTCCATTATGATGAACATCGGGGAATCCCCTATTTTCTCCGACCAAGGCATTGTGACCTCCCTGGCATGGAAAACGAACGGCAAGGTGCAGTACGTGCTGGAAGGCAACATCAACTACACCGGTGCGGTCATCACTTGGCTGAAGGACGACATGCATCTGCTGCACAGTGCCGGGGAAAGCGAGCAAATGGCACGAGAAGCTGATCCGGCGGATCATGCCTATATCGTTCCTGCCTTTTCCGGCTTAGGCGCGCCCTACTGGCAGGCCAATGCGGAAGCAGCCATTGTCGGCATGCGCCGCACCACCGGGCAGAAGGAGATTGTCAAGGCTGGATTAAGCGCCATTGCCTATCAAATCACGGATGTGGTGAAGCTGATGCAGCAGGCTGCCTCCCTGCCTGATGTGGAGCTGCGTGTAGACGGCGGGCCTACCCGCAACAGTTGGCTAATGCAGTTCCAAAGCGACATTACCAACGCCGTGCTCCGTGTGCCCCAGGCGGAAGAGCTGAGTGCCATCGGCGCAGCCTATGCTGCCGGGCTCAGCATTGGACTGTATGATGAGGACATTTTCAGCAAGACTGTTTACAAGACCTTCTGTCCACAAATGGAGCAGCAGGAACGGGATACCCTGTACCAAGGCTGGCTGGATGCAGTGAAAAGGGTGCTGTGAAATTCACAGCACCCCTTTTCTTATTGTTCGCCGCTTTGCAGGAAGTCCAGACACCGCTGCTTATAATCCGGCGCTTCATCGTACACCCCGTGACCATACTGGGCATCGTACAGGTACAGGGTGCAGTTCAGTTTTTCAGCGATTTCCCGAGAGCCTTCCGCCGTCACCACCTGATCCCCTTCCGAACCCAGCACCAGCACCGGGCACTGAATGGATGACAGGGCATCGTAGCAGTCGAAGGTTTTGCAGGCAGTGGCCAGAATGATGAACCGCTGATATTCTTCCACCGTAATCCCACGATTGGATGTAATCAGGTAATCCCGATAAGCCTCCAAGGTTGCCTTGCCATAGATCTGATCCGCAAAGCTTGCCAGCAGCCCATCTTCATCCCGTGCTTCCGCAAGGCTGATCCATGTGTCAACCACATTCAGAAAGGTGTCGTTAGGCTTCGACAAGGTAGAGCCAAGGATCAGCTTGTGCACCAAGGCCGGGTGATCAATGGCCAGATACTGCGCCATCATGCCCCCTTGGGATGCGCCGAAAACGTCTGCGCCTTCGATGTGCAGGGCTTCCATGGCTTTGGCCGTGTCCTCCGCCATGTCCCGGACAGTATATCCTTCCTTCAAATCCTTTGCCCGGTCAAAAACGTACACCGTGTATTCCTCCGCAAAGGACTGATAGGCGGCGGCAATGGCCTCTGCCGACCCCATAACGCTGTGAATGGACAGGCCGGGAAGAATCACGAAGGTCTTTTCTCCGCTGCCGAACACTACATAGTCCATGGTCACGTCGCTCGTTGATACCGTCTTCACCATGGTGCTTGCATCCTCCGCTTGATTTTCTTCCGCCAGGCATGGCGTAAGCCCGGCAAGCATCAACCCCGCCATAAGCAGGGCAACGATCTTTTTCATCGAATGATCTCCCTCCCGAAGGAATCCCTTCTGTGCCTGTATGATAGCATGCAGGCATGGTAAAAGCAAGCATTGCATAAAGAAAGGCCGGCATCAGGTACGCAGGAAGTATACCTGATGCCGGCCCAATATTTTATGAGATTACTTTGCGAAGCTCATGCTGTCCAGGATCATGGTCAGCTCCACGGAGCCGTCGATTGCATCGCCGTCGTCGGTGGTTTCTGCATCGGCAGCGTCAGCGGTGAAGTAAGAATAAGCCGTCACCACATAGCAGCCGCCTTCGCAGTTGCGGGCATAAACCGTTACGGTGTTGGTGTTGCCGTCAGCAGCTGCCTCTTCATAGCTGAAAGAGAACCATTCGGCTTCTTCGTCAAAGGCAGCGATCTTTTCCACTTCGGCACTGTGGGCAGCAGCCTGCTCGTTGATGTAGGCTTCTGCATCGGTGTCCTTCATGGTAGCAACGGTGAAGTGGATGGGTTCAGGAGACTCGCCGGTGTAGCTGCCGGCCACGTCGCCGTTTTCATCCACGGTAACTTCGAACTCGTCCTTGGTGTAGGTCAGGGACACACCATTGTCGGTGGTCAGGGTCACGGTGCCATCATTGTTTTCGATGGTATCTGCAAAGGCAGGAACGGTAGCCAGAACCAGCAGTGCAACCATCAGTGACAGGAACTTTTTCATGGGGTATTCCTCCTTCAATAAGTGGGTTTTTCAGTAATCACGGAGTGGCGTCTTCCTGCCGTCCTCCGGGTTACTGGGGTTTGTTTCCCGGCTTCATTGTCCGGGCACCTATTTAACGAAGGAGCCCTCCCTTTTTCTTCCCGCATGAGAAAAAAATTTTTGAGATTTTTTTACGGGAAGAAAAAGCCTTGTCCGTCTGTGTAAATGTACCGATTGGTAGCTTTCATCAGCACCATAACCGCCGCTGTGAAAAGCAGGGAAAGCATCAGGGTCAGCCACTGATACCGCTTCTTCCGCTGCACGGAAAAGCTCATGATCACCACAGAGGCAAAGCAGAACAGGGCACTCAGCAGATGATGGGGAAAGCTGAGGACAGCGAGCACCGTATAATAGCAGCCGTGCACCAGCTGAAGGGCATTGCCCAGTGCCAGGATCACGCTGCCCAGCACATTCTGCTTCTTGCTGAAGTAGGCAATAAAGCCTCCCGGCAGGGTCAGGAGCGTCATGGCCAGCCACCATTGCTGATAATAGAGCCATGCGTTTTTCAGGGTCATTTTGCCAAAGCAAATCTCCACCCCGTAAATCACCGGCTGACTAATTAGGAAGAAGATGAAGCACTTCAGCGCGGCTTCCCAGCTGTGCTTGCAGTTCACCACAATGATGACGGCGAACACCACCCACCACTCATACAGGATACCAATATCCCGGAAGGACGTGTTCGCCGTTGCCGGAATCAGCAGCATGGTGCCGGCGTATACGCCGACCACTATCGCAAAGAGGATCACCGCAGGCCAGGACATTTTCAGGCCGCCAAAGAGACGCTTCATGCGTTTCCCCCATTCATGATTTGATTCAGAAATCCAGTGTATCGATTTGGGGCAGAAGCTCCCCAATGCGGCTGCGGCACAGGGCAATGACCGCCTGCCCGTCCGGGGTGTTCAGACCGTTGCGGCGGATGGTGCGGCGCATCAGCCGGGCATAGCCGATGAGCATGGCTTTCTGCTCCACGGCGTGAACGGCTGCTTCATCCCGATCCTGCAAATAGCGCCGCAGGCTCTTCCGCCAGAACTCCATGGTGACTTCATGGTTCAGTCCCATAAACTTCATGGTAACGCCGGGATCTACCTCGCCGAAGGCCACAAAGCCCAGGTACATGCTGGCCAGCTCAAAGATAGGATGCCCCACGCACAGGGTATCCATGTCGATCAGCAGCACCTCATCACCCTGCATCATCAGGTTGTTGGTGTGATAATCCCCATGGAGCATGGTATCCCGCTCCGGCACGGCCTGCACCAAGGCGCACAGCTTCTCCGCCTGCTCCTTAGGAAGATAATCCTTCAGGAAGTCCGCCCAGCCTACTACCACATCTTTCATGCAGGGCATTTCGCCGGGCTTTACGTGGGTGGTGTGAATCTGCTTCAGCAGATCCACATACATCTGCACGTAGATATCCATCTGAGTGGGATTTTCCTTGATCAGCTGAGAAAAGGTCTTGGCGTTCAGCAGCTCAAACACGGAACCGTAGCTGTCTCCCACCTTCACCACATCGAAGGGGATGGCCGTGGGAATCCCCAGCACGAAAGCCTTCCGTGCCAACTCCCGCTCACGCTGAATGTCCGGCAAGCTGTCCGGATTGTAATACACCTTAATGATGGTGTCCCGATCCAGCCGGTACACCTTGCCATTGGCTCCCTGACCGATGACCTCGCAGCCCTCCACGCTCAAATGGCGATAGGCCTTCTGCACGGGCAGCATTTCCGCAAAGCCTGTCATGTCCAGAATTTCGTAAACCTCGGGACTGACATTGACCAAGCTGAGCTTGGGCTCCATCTTGCGCAGGTGAAGGATTACCCGCAGACCTGCACTGGAGATGTAGGCCAGCTGCTCCAGATCCAGCGTCAAGGCATCATGAGGATGCTCGGCGCAGCGTTGCGTAATTTCCTGCTCGATTGCCGGAGCATTGGTGGAGTCAACACGGCCTTCCAGTGCAACGGTCAGTTTCCCGTTTTCACAGCTTGCTTTCAACATACACGTTCCTCCTCATTGAGGTGTACTGCACAGGTTTGTCTCGGTCAAATCCGTTTGGTCATCTTCAGCACATTCTGCACGCCGCAGCGTTCATAGGTCAGGGTATCCATGGTTTTCTTCACCAGGAAAATGCCCAGTCCTCCAACGCCCCGCTCTTCAGCCCCCAGGGAAATATCCGGATCAGCCTCTTCCAAGGGGTTGAAGGGAATGCCTTCATCCTTGAAGGTAATGTATGCAGCACCGTCCTCCACTTCCATCCGCACCGTCACTTGTCCCTGACCGTCCGGATAGGCATAGTGAGCAATGTTGCTGACGATTTCATCCACCGCCACATTGATTTGCATTTTGGCTTTGGCGCTGCATCCGTGGGAATCCAGCTGAGCATCCACAAATTCCGTAATGGGCGTAATGTTTTCCACCGTGGCATCCAGCGTCATTTCATGCAGATCACCCTTGTAAGTGAGCGCCAGCATGGTAATGTCGTCAAACTGGGGTGCATTGCCCACGAAGGTCTCCACATCCATTTTCACCCGATGGCACAGATTCTCCACCTGCTTGCTTTGGCACATGTTCAGCACGTGATTCAGCCTCACTTCGCCGTACAATTCGTTGGACAGGTTGGTGGCTTCCGTGACACCATCGGTGTAGAGGAAGATGGTGTCCTCCGGCGCCAGCTGAATTTCCCCTGCCCGGTAGGTCATGCCTTCCATGCCTGCCAGCACCAGGCCGGAGCGGGTCTTCAGGTACTCAAAGTTGCCATTCCCATGGCGCACCAGGGGGGGATTGTGTCCGGCATTGGCAAAGGTGACCTTGCCGGTTTTCACATTCAGGATGCCCATCCATGCGGTGACGAACATGCCGGCTTCATTGTTCTGGCACAGCCGGTCGTTGGTCTTCCGCATGACTTCATCCACGGGCAGGCCGCTTTCCGCCAAGTCCTTCATGATGGTCTTGGTGGTCATCATGAACAGGGCGGCAGGAATCCCCTTGCCGGAAACATCCGCCACCAAGAAGGCCAGATGATTGCGGCTGACAAAATAGAAATCATAGAAGTCGCCGCCTACTTCTCTGGCCGCATCCATGGAAGCGTAAATATCAAATTCCGTTCGATTGGGATAAGGCGGGAAGGAAGAAGGCAGGGCAGACCGCTGAATCTGATGGGCGAACTCCAGCTCGTGATTGATCCGCTCCTCCGCTTCCTTGATGTAGTGCTTCAGGGTGGCCACCGTGGCATTCACGTCATCCGACAGCTCGGAAAACTCCTGATAGGCACGGACGTCAATCACCGTGTTCAGGTTGCCGTTGGTAATGGCATTCAGCCCGGCGTTCACCTTTTGCAGATTCCGCACAACCTTCTTCTTCAGCATCTCATAGATCAGGATGAACAGGGCTGTGTAGATCAGAATCTCCATGAACACAATCAGGTAAAGGGTTACGTTGCGGTACAGCTCCGCATCATCGGTAATGATGTGGTACACAATCTGCTGGGTGAAGGTGCTGGTAGCCAGGAAGGCAATCACCACACAGATTAGCAGCCAGAAGCCGAAATCGTAACTGATGCGCTTCTTCTGCAGATCCACCTTCCGCTTGTTGAAAGCACCGCCGCTGAGCAGGGAAGCCAGGCTGACCGCAATCCCCGTGCAGAGAATCATGGGGAAGGAGCAGGCCTGCACATACCGGAACGCATAGGATACCCGGCGCAAATTGGTGGCCAGAATCAGCAGCATGTGCAGCACCTCCATGGTGGTGCCGATGCCGAAGCTGGACAGGAAGCCGGAATTTTTGTTTTCAAAGAGACGGCGGCGCATCGTGGCACTGAAGATGCCTGCCAGGCAGGTGGAAATGGAGCAGGCCACCTGGGTCAGCTTGCCGCCGCCCCAGAAGACGCACAAATAACGGTGCACGCCTCCCATGAAGCCTGCAATAATCCCTGCCGGGCCGCCGAAGAAAAGCCCGGCGCACAGGGGTGCCGCATCCCGCACGTTCATGATGACCCCATCTCCGGCACGGATGCCGAACTGGGTGCACAAAATGGCGGCAATGCCAAAGGTAATGCCGATGACGATTTGCTTCAGGCTGTTATGCCAGGCGGAAAACTTCGTCTTCTTCTCCAGCAGGGTAAACAGGCCTGACAGCAAACCCGGAACCAGCGTTGCAAGCGTTAACCGCAGAAGGGTATCTCCGGATAAATTGATCATCATCGTATCAGTTTTCTATGGTCAGAAAATCTGCAAAGCCGGTAATGGTGAACACTTCCATCACGGGAGCCGGCACGTGAATCAGCTTCATGGTGCCCTTCTGATCCATGGCCTTCTGAGCCTTCAAAATCAGCCGCAGGCCGGCGGAGGAGATATACTCCAGCTTCTCCAGGTCAAGCACCAGTTCTTTGGCTTCCGGCAGCACCGTATCCAGCACAGCCTCCATGTCGGGGGCGGTGGTGGTGTCCAGACGGCCGATCAGGGTAATCTCAGCCTTTGCGCCTGTCTTCTTTTCAATGGTCAAGCTCATACAAAACTTCCTTTCAAATATGATTTTTCTCTTCTTCAGCCCTAGGGCTGTCAAACACGTCATGGGTCATTTGCTTCAGTTCTTCATACATGGGCAGACCTTCCAGGGGAGCCAGTGCCGCCACGGTTTCATGGAAGAGCCAGGCCTGTTTGTCTCTGCCTCGCTTAAAACGTTTCCACACATCTTCGCCACTATCCTGCAAGCCTTCGTAAACACTGCGAAGATTAGAAAGCTTATCGGCGCACATGAGCATTTTATGATCCCGGTCCCCCGGCTTCCGCAGCATTTCCAGTGCGTCCGATTTCCGTTTTTCCCAGCTGTCTTCCTTGTTCTCACTGTCCGCCACCACAAGGGCTGCAATTTCATCATTAAAGGCGGTGGTCAGCTGCTCCTTGGTGATAAAGGCATCCTCAATGGTATCGTGCAGGAATCCGGCGCAGATCAGGTTTTCACTGGCACCGTTTCTTGCCAGCTCCATGGCTACCTCTACCGGATGTATAATGTAGGGCAGCCCGTCCTTGCGTTTTTGCTCACCATGGGCGTACATGGCAAATAAATACGCCTTCACAATCATGCTGTGCATGGTCTTTTCGTTCCTTCCCCGTGGCAAACGATGTTTTCACGTGCCTCACTGCCAATGCGGAAAGGCAACGGCGGAAAGTTCCGCTTTCCTTCGAAAAAATGCCGGCTTACGCCTGCAAACATTCCACGCTCATTGTACCATTTTCTCGCTGCACAATCAAGAAATGTTTCGGGAATATTCCGTCAATAAGATCAAAGATAGTACCGCATGGTAGGCTCAATCCAGTACAGGTACTTGGGCCCCTGCACCTCCAGCTGCTTCATCTTTCGGTACATGGGCAGGCCGTCCGACACATCGTGCCACAGATCCGTAAACACAGTATCGAAGGTTTGGTGAGGTGCTTCCTCCCGGGCATAAGCAAAGGCATCCCCTTGTATGATTTGCACGTCGTCCTTCCTTGGGAACATGGGCAGCAGTGCCTCCCGGAACAGGTCAATCACATTCCGGGATTGCTCCACCACGGTTACGGAGGTTACTTTCGCATTTTGCAGGGCATGAAACACATAGTATCCCATGCCCAGGCCATAGCAGAGCACCTTGCCCGCAGATGCTTCCGCACAGGGGCGAATGGTATTGATCTCGTTGGGGGTGACGGTCATCCAGATGCGTCCCTGCTCCTTCAGGGCAGGGTAAGGCACAGAGGTGTCGAACCAGCCAAGCTGCGGCAGCACCATGCCATTCACCTGCCGAAAGTCATCTGCCACAAAGATTTCTGCCGGTGCGTAAGTCTCTTCTTCCAGTGTCACCGTTCCCCGGCGGCAGGTCTTTGTTTTCAATGCCTGCACGTAAGGATCTTCCGTCACAAGGGCAGGAGACAGCTTGTGCAGCATGTGAGGAAAGCAGCGATGATAGGTCTCCTTGTCCTTTGGCTTATCCAGATCCAGTCCGCAATAAGCCGCAAGCATCAGGGCAACCGCCTCTTCTTCCCCGATGCCGCAGTCACGGGCAATGCTTCTGGCTTCTTCCAGGTCAATCGCCCGGGGAGTATCATTCAGGAAGGATGCCAAACGGAGCATCAGTTCCTCGTTCATGGTTTCACCTTCATAAAAAGGGAGTGGAAGCCGCCATGCAAAGCGTCCTCCGCTCCCTTCTGTGCTAATGGAATGTTATGCATCCACACGGAATGCGTAAATGGTGGTGGTATCGTACACTTCGCCGGGGCGCAGTACGGTGGTGGGCCACTGGGGCTCATTGGGGGAATCCGGGAAGTGCTGGGTTTCCAGGCACAGGCCGGAGAACTTGCCGTAATGAACGCCGCCCTTGCCCCCGTCATAGTCCACGGAGTTGCCCGTGTACAGCTGCACGCCGGGCTGGTCGGTAATAACCTCCATGGTACGGCCGGAAGGCTCATCGTGCAGGCAGGCAGCCATACCCATGACAGAGCCTTTCCGCAGCACGAAATTCTGGTCATAGCCCATGTCTGCCAGCACCATCTGATGCACCTGGGGTGCCAGATCCAGTCCGTCGCCGACCAATTCCCCTTCCCGCAGGTCGAAGGGAGTCTTGGCCACAGGCAGATAGCCGCCGGTAGGAATCAGGCCTGCATCCACAGGGGTGATCACATCAGCGTCAATGTACACCACCTGATCCCGCACTGTGCCGTGATCGTGACCAGCCAGATTGAAATAGGCATGGTTGGTCAGGTTGCACAGGGTTGCCTTGTCCGTAGTCGCCCGGTAGCGGATGATCAGGTCACAGTTATCCGTCCAGGTATAGGTGACGGTAACGTCCAGGGTGCCGGGATAGTTTTCCTCACCATCCGGGCTGATCAGGTGGAAAATCAGGGTATCCTGATCCTGCTCCTCCAAGGTGGAGGTCTCCCACATTCTTACGCCGAAGCCCACATTGCCGCCGTGGAGATGGTTCTCCCCGTTGTTCTTGGCCAGCTGGTAGGTTACGCCGTCCAGGGTAAACTGACCACGGGCGATCCGGTTGCCGTACCGGCCGATGGTCTCCCCCATGTGACCGTGACCCTTCAGGTAACCGGTCATGTCGTCAAAGCCCAGCACCACGTCTGCCATGATGCCGTCCTTATCCGGCACGCAAATGGCGGTAATGGTTGCGCCGTAGTCAATCATCTTCACCACAGCACCGCTTTGGTTGGTCATGATGTACTGGGTCACCACTGCGCCCTGTTCATTCTTACCAAATTCTCTTGAGGTGATCGCCATAGGAACACCCTCCTTGAAACGTTATTTCTACTTCCTATTGTATCCGTCAGAGGCGTTCTGTCAATCCCCATCCTTAGCCGCTTTGTCCTGCTTGCCGTAATAATAGCTGCGGAGGATGCTGCCGTTCAGCCCCGGCAGCAGCAGATCATGGAGCCACACTGCCAGGTGCTGATCTCCCTTGGCGATGCGCAGCCGGAAGGGCATATGCTTCCTTGCCAGTGCCTTGGCCACCTTTCTGCCCAGCACATCCGGGTCAGATCCGCCGGTTTCATCCCGGTGAATCACATAGCAAGTGGATGCGTAGCGTTCTCCATAGGGGGATGTCGATTGTGCGCCCTTGGCGTGGGCACGATAAGCACTGCTGCCGGAGCGATGATCCCCCGGCTCCACCAGACACACCTGAATGCCCATGCCGTGAGTCTCCATCATCAGGCACTCCGCATAACCTTCCACGGCATGCTTGGCGGCAGTGTACGCACTCTGAAAGGGCACCCCCAGCAGGCCGTTAATGGAGGAGAACATGACAATCCTGCCCCTCCCCTGCCTGCGCATCATGGGCAGCACAGCATGATTCATCCGCACCATGCCCAGAAAGTTGGTGTTCATGACCCGCTTGTACTCATCCAGCGAAGTTTCCTCGCAGGAGCCAAGCACCAGAATCCCGGCGCACTGCACCAGCGCATCCACCTGAGGGTCAATACGCTGTGCCGCCTCCACAAAGGCCGCCACGGACGCATCATCCGTTACATCCAGGGGCAGGCAATGCATGCCGTCTTTCACTTCCCCATGGAAGGAACGTGCACCGGCAATCACCGTCCACCCTGCATCCCGCAAGGCCTGGGCTGTGTGCAGTCCCAGCCCGGAGGAAGCACCCGTGACCCAAACTGTTTTGCTCATTCCGCTGTCTCCATGTGGGTCAGCAGCAGCTCCACCACCCGTTCGGAATGGCTTGCCGCCAGTTTGGTAAAGGTGGGATAGTCCATGGTAGATTGTCCGTTGGCCTGATCCGAAATGGAACGCAGCACGCCGCAGGGCACCCCATTCATATAGCAGGCATGCGCCACAGCCGCCCCCTCCATTTCCACCGCCTTGGCGTGGAAACGGTCGTGAATCCGTTTCCGGGTTTCTCCATCGCAGATGAACTGATCCCCGGTGGCAATCACGCCTTCCTGCACCTGCATATCCGGCACCTGCCGTGCAGCAGATAGCAGGCTCTCCCGCAAGGCTTCATCGCAGGGGAACTCCACCACACCTACCTTGCTGACATAGCCCACGGGATCTCCCAAGGGAGAGGTGTCCATGTCGTGCTGCACGGCACAGGTGGCAATGACCATATCCCCGATGGACACGGTTTCATCCCCTGCCCCGGCAACCCCCAGATTCAGCACCCACGCCGGGTGAAATGCGGTAATCATGTTCTGTGCACAGAGTGCCGCATTCACCTTGCCGGGGCCGCATACTGCCAGCACGGCTTCCTGCCCGAAAAGCTTGCCCTTGGTGAACACATCCATGCCGATTTTCGTTTCCTGTTTATCCGTCATTTGCCCCAGCAGATTTTCCACTTCCACTGCCATGGCACCAATCAATCCAACCATATGACCCTCCAACATTCCAAGCCTTTATCCGCATCAAAGGATGCAGGATTCATTATACCAAGCCGGGCAGACAGCGTCAATTCCGGCAAAGGAAGAGGGGGGCAATGCAAAGAAAAAAGGGCGAAGCCTTTGCAGGCATCGCTCCCTCTATCGTTTTTCAATGCTTAAGTTTCATGCCGATCCGCACTGCCCGGAACAGCCGCAGTGCCGCATCCAGATAAAGCTTTTCGGCATTGACCATGGCTTCTTCCAAGGGCATAGGGCCGGATACGGTGGTCTGGATGGTGCTTTCGCACAGGTCGAAGAGACCTTCTGCCCCTTCCCCTATGCCGCCCACAATGCACAGCACAGGAATGTTTTTTGCAGCACAGTGACGTGCCACACCTACCGGTACCTTGCCGAAGCGGACGCTTTGCCCATCAATCCGGCCTTCACCAGTGACCACCAGATCCACATCGGTCAGCTTCTGATCAAAGTCCACAGTCTCCAGCACCGCATCAATGCCGCTCTTCAGGGTTGCACCCAGCACACCGGCAAAGGCAGCGCCCAAGCCGCCGGCAGCTCCGGCACCGGGAATGTGATCAATGTCCTTCCCGGTTACCTGCTGAATCACCTTGGCATAGTTGGTCATGCCTGCTTCCAGCCCATCACAGATGACCGGCGTGCCGCCCTTCTGCGGACCATAGGTGTAGGTTGCGCCGGTAGGTCCCAGCAGAGGATTGGTCACATCGCACAGCACGGTGATTTTGCATTCCTTTAGTTCAGGCAGCAGATGGGAAAAATCCGCATGGGCCACACGAGCCAGTCCGTCGCCCACAGGAGAGACCTGCTTACCTTTCGCATCGGTAAACACAGCCCCCAGGGCACTGAGCATGCCCATGCCCCCATCATTGGTGGCACTGCCGCCAATGCCGATAAGGATTTTCCGTGCGCCCTGGCGAAGGGCATCCGCAATCATTTCGCCCGTGCCGTAGCTGGTGGTGTAGCGGGGATCCCGCTGATCTTGAGGCACATAGGGCAAGCCGCTGGCCTGTGCCATTTCCATGACAGCCGTTGTGCCGTCGCTGAGCATGCCCCACTTGGCATCCACCGGGGTAAACAAGGGATCTGCCACCCGGGTGGTCATCCAGCGGCCGCCCATGGCACGAAGGAGTGCCTCCACCGTGCCTTCTCCCCCATCCGCAATGGGTATGGAAACCGTTTCCGTGCCGGGAAAAATGGTTTCTGCTGCCTTCTCCAGCAGATTGCAAATCTCCACTGCCGAAAGGGAGCCCTTGAAAGAGTCGGAGGCAAAGAGCATTTTCATCGGACAGACACACTCCTCATTCAAATGAAAGGCAGCAGACATTTCTGCCTGCTGCCTTGTGTTACATCATGCCAGGCAGGTACGAGTCCTGCGCTACGAATTAGTGATGCAGGGTTTCGCCGGTCAGCTTCTGATAGTACTTCAGCAGGGCGCTGTGGTCGCAGGAGCCCAGGCCGTCCTTGTGCAGCACCTTCATCATTTCCAGCACAGACTGGGTCAGCGGGATGGGAGCATCCACGGTGCTGGCGGCATCCACCACGTTCTTCAGATCCTTGATGTGCAGGTCAATACGGAAGCCGGGCTCGAAGTTCTGATCCATCATCATGGGAGCCTTAGCGTTCATCACGGTAGAACCAGCCAGACCGCCACGGATAGCTTCGAAGATCTTCTGGGGCTCCACACCGCACATCTGACCCATCTGCAGAGCTTCAGCCAAAGCGGCAATGTTCACAGCCACGATGGTCTGGTTGCACAGCTTGGTCACGTTGCCTGCGCCTACATCGCCGCACAGCACCACGGAAGCGCCCATGCACTCCAGAACGGGCTTGAAGCGGTTGAACACTTCTTCCTTGCCGCCAACCATGAAGGACAGGGTGCCGTCCACAGCCTTGGGCTGACCGCCGGACACGGGAGCATCCAGCATGTCAATGCCACGCTTGGCCAGCTCGGCAGCGATCTCACGGGAAGCAACAGGGTTCAGGGACGTGCAGTCGATGAAGGTAGCGGTCTTGGGCATGTAATCAGCCAGCTTGTCGTCCTCCAGCATGACGGACTTTACGTGGGGGCTGTTGGGCAGCATGGTGATCACCAGATCCACGTCCTTCACCGTTTCCACGGAAGAGCCGCAGATGTGGGCACCGGCAGCACGCATTTCCTCCACAGCGGCAGGATTGCGATCATACACATACAGCTCGTGGCCGTTCTTCATCAGGTTCTTTGCCATGGGCTTACCCATGATGCCCAAGCCAATGAATGAAATCTTCATATCAATTTTCCTCCTTACATACATCCACATCTATTTTCGGCCGGAAGGATGATTCCTCTCAGCGGAAAACCATGTTACTTCAGCAGACCCATGTCTGTCAAGACGACCTTCAGTTTGGCACGCTGCTCATCGTTCAGGGGCTGAATGGGCTTCACGCAATCCCCGCAGTCGTGACCGATGAGTTTCAGTGCTTCCTTCAGCACCACTGGGAAGGTGCCCATGTTGGTGGCAATGCGCAGGGCAGAGAAGCGGAACTGGGCATCCAGTGCACCGGCGGCATCCCCTGCCTTGAACTTTTCATAAATGTCCACGGCAATGCGGGGCGCCACATTAGCGCAGGACGCAATAGCACCGGCGGCACCGTAGCAAAGGGCGGCGTAAATCAGGGTATCACGACCCATCATCACATGGAAGTTTTCCATGCCCCGGGTCAGGCGAAGGTATTCCTCCGTGTTGGTCATGTCCCCGGTGGAATCCTTCACGCCGATGATGTTGTCAATCTGCGCCAGCTTGGCCACGGTGGCAGGCTCCACGGTCACGTTGGTCTTGGGCTTGTTATTGTAGATGATAATGGGCAGGCTGGTTTCCGAGGCAATCTCCCGATAGTACTCGTACACCTCGTACTGGGTCTGGCTGACGAACATAGGAGTCAGCACGCTGAGGGCATCAATGCCCCCTACCTGCTCCACAGCCTTGGCAATCTTTGCCGCACCCTTGGTGGTAATGTCATTGGCACCGGCATAAATGTCCATGCGGCCGTGTACCGCATCCTTGGTCACTTCCAGCACATTCCGGTAGAAGTCCAGGTCATGGGCGTAAAACTCGCCCGTGGTGCCGAAGGGGAAAACGCCGTGAATGCCGTTGTCCGCCAGGTAATCAATCAGCCCCCGGTAAGCCTTCTCGTCAAACTTGCCGTCTGCTGTGACGGGGGTCACAATAGGCACTACAATGCCATGGGGTTTGAATGCCATCAGAAACGCTCCTTTCCGCTCAACTTCCAAGGCTTACTTTTGATGATAGGCCGCCGCCATCAAGCCCTTCATGTAGCCCGTGGTGTAGGCAAAGGAGGTCTGTTCGCCGCCGGTAGCTTCATCATAGCGGAGCACATGATCCACATAGACAGTGCCGTCGTAGTTGTTCTTCACCAGCACTTCCATGATCTTGTACATATCCATGTAGCCGTCTTCCAGCAGGGTTTCCTCGAAGTAGGGCAGGGTGCCGGATACGTTGCGGAAGTGAACGATGTGCACCCGCTTCTGCTGCACAAAGTCTGCCAAATCTTCCAGCACATTGCCGAACTGCTTGCCGCCTTCCAGCCAGCAGCCGCAGCAGAACTTAATGCCCAGATAGTGCTCATCCGTGCCCAAGCCCAGCTCCTGCTGAATTTCATCAGCACGGCGGAGAGCCTTGCGGTAGTCATCGCCGCTGATGATGATGCTTGCGCAGCCTTCATAGAACCGGGCAGGCGGATCGCAGGGGTGCAGAGCCAGCTTCATACCCACTTCCTTGCAGGTGGGCAGCACGGCACGGAGGAAGTATTCGAAATTCCCCCACATGGTGTCATAATCGTATTCCTTGCCGAAGGCAGGCTTCCGGGCATAGATTTCATCCATGTCCACAATGCGGCCTACAGCTCCGTGGGTGTGTTCCCCGGCCTTCCACCAGGAGGTGGACACACGTCCCGTGTCCCAGGTGGCGTAGCCCACATGCACGCCGGCACCGGCGATCCAGCGGTTCAGGTCGTTGTACTTCTGAATCCACTCATCCCGGTCTTCCAGACCAAGCTGGATGGAAGGATGCTTGTAAATCTTGGAATTACCCGCATCATCCACCGTCAGTCCTGCCTTGCGAACCCGCTCCAGAATCCGGTTCACATCTTCGTAGTTGCTATGTTCATTTGAAAACATCACGAAGCAATGAGAGATGTTCATCTGGCGAAGATACCGAAGGTAGTCGTCAGTTGCCTTGTCAGAATTAATCCCCATTTGCGGCTTCATCAAAGTTTCCATGGTGCAGCCTCCTTATGATCCCAAATTTCACCCAAGCAAGGCAGAGCAAACTGCCTATCAGCCGGTCTCAGCGTTCATGCGCGCCGAGAACCGCAAGTCTTCCCGGAGAGGGATTGCTCCCTCCCCGAGAAGGAAATGGATTACTTAGCTTCCTTCCAGGCCTTTTCAGGCGTCCAGGACTCAGCAGTGGTCATCAGGATGCCGGTGTCATGCACGCCATCCTGTGCGAAGCAGTAGGGCAGCTGATAGCCGGTGGCTACAACCAGTGCATAGTCGTGGCTGAAGAGACGAGCTGCCTTCTTCAGCAGTTCCTTCTTTTCTTCCTGGGTCTTGGCAGCACGGGCGCCGAAGAGGGCTTCCTCATAGTCGGCAGGCTTTGCCATCATGTTCTTGTAGTTCACACCCTCGGAAGAGTAGAGGCGGATGTAGTTGGCGGTGAAGTCCAGCTTGGAGGAACCGTTGTTGATCATGATGCCCAGATCATAGGTGCCTTCAGCCTTCTGTGCATTGAAGTCAGCGTTGGTCAGGTTCTTGATTTCTGCGTTGATGCCCACCATGGACAGGTAAGCCTGCAGGATCACGGCGCACTGGTTGTTGGCTTCGTTCTCACCATTGGTGGTGATCACGGTATCAAAGCCGTTGGGATAGCCGGCTGCCGTCAGCAGTTCCTTGGACTTTTCAGGATCATAGGGATAGATTTCCAGGGTATCGTCGTAGCTGTAAGCACCGGGCACAGCGAAGACAGGGGTAGCAGCGCCCAGACCATTGTAGATGCCTTCAGCCATGTCTTCCCAGTCCACGGCGTACATCACGGCCAGACGAACGTTCACATCATAGAAGGGAGAAGCTTCGTCGCCGGAGCAGAACATCATATAGGTGATGCCGGCAGTGTCAGGAGCCTGACCAGCAACGTTCTCATACTTGTCCTTCAGCTGATCAATAGCGGCGGTGGTGGGGTTACGGAGCACGTCCAGCTCGCCGTTCAGGAAAGCGGACACCTGGGTGGTAGCGTCGCTGATGAACAGCACCTTTACGCTGTCCAGATAGGGCTGACCTTCAACCCAGTAGTTGTCGTTGCGAACATAGGTGATGTGGCTGTCCTGCACGAACTCGCTCTGCACGAAGGGGCCGGTGCCGACAGCGTTGATGGCTGCCCAGTCAGCGCCGTTGGCTTCGTAAGCGGAAGGGCAATAGATGCGGACTTCACCAATGGTGTCTGCCCAGGTGTTAGCCCAGGTGTCATACTTCACAACCACGGTGTAGTCATCGGTGGCTTCATAGGATACGGGGCTTACCAGCTCGGAAGCTTTGCCGAATTCCACCATCTTGTCGAAGTTCCACACAACAGCTGCTGCGTTGAAGTCGCTGCCGTCGCTGAACTTGATGCCCTGGCGCAGCTTGATGGTCAGGGTCAGGTTTTCGGCATCGGTAACGAACTCTTCGGCCAGCCAGCCGTAGGTGTCGCCGGTTTCCGGATCATGACGGCCCAGAGACTCAATGGCGGGAGCAGCGTTGTAACGGTCGGAAGTGGTGGTGGAGAAGGGAAGGAAGAAGGTGTTGTGCTGATAGCCCAGCACCGTCAGGGTGCCGCCGTAGGTGGGGGTTGCTTCCTCCGCCAAGGCAGGAACCAGTGCGGTCAGCATCATCGCGGCCAGCACAAGCGCAAGCAGTCGCTTCATGGTCATGGATAAATCCTCCTTTTATTTGTCCCCACGAATCCTTGCATCCGTGGGTCTATCTGTTCCTGCATCCACATTCAGGTGCAGGGAACAACCTTGTTAAAACAGATGGCATGCCACCATGTGGCCATCGCCGGCATCGTGGAGCACAGGGGTCTCCTCTTCGCACCGCTTGGTGCACTTGGGGCACCGATTGTGGAAGGGGCAGCCGCTGGGGCGCTTCAGGATGCTGGGCACCTCGCCCTGCACCGTAATGGCCTCCCGCTGTTCCTCCACGGTGGGGTCTGCCACAGGGATGGCGGACAGCAATGCCTGGGTGTAGGGATGCAGGGGACGCTCGTACAGGTCATCGCAGGTGGCGATTTCCATCACTCGACCCAGGTACATGACCAGAATCCGGTCGCTGATGTGCTTCACCACCGCCAGGTCATGGGCGATGAAGATGTAGCTCAGTCCCATCTCCGCCTGAATGTTTTCCAGCAGGTTAATGATCTGTGCCTGAATGGATACGTCCAGGGCGGAAATCGGCTCGTCGCAGATAATCAGCTTGGGGTTGGAGCTCAGTGCCCGGGCAATGCCGATGCGCTGCCGCTGGCCGCCGGAGAACTCGTGGGCAACCCGTTCCTTCATCAGGGGATCAAGGCCTACCTTGCGGAACAGCTCATCCACCTTCTGATCATACTCCAGCCGGTTCTTCACCATCTTGTGAATCAGCAGAGATTCGCCGACGATGGAGCCTGCATTCTGCCGGGGATCCAGCGAAGAGAAGGGATCCTGGAAGATCATGGACACCTGGGGACGGAAAGGCTTCAGCTCCCGATCTTTGCTGTGGGCAATGTCCTTGCCGTGGAAGATGATCTGTCCTGCATCCGGCTCATACATGCGCATGATGCACCGAGCCAGGGTGGTCTTGCCGCAGCCGCTTTCGCCAACCACGCCTAAGGTTTCCCCCTGCTTAATGGTGAAGGTGATGTCCTCGATGGCCTTTACATCCCCAACCTTCCGCTTCATCAGTCCCTTGTAGACAGGGAAGTACTTGCGTACGTCCCGCACATCCAGGCAAATGGCATCGTTGGGATGTCTTACAGGAGAAGCACCGTAGTCCTTGTGCTTCAGCTCCTCTTCTTTGGCGTCCAGTTCCGCCTGGGTCAGGCAGCAGGCACTGTAGTGACCGGGGCGGACTTCCTTCAGGGTGGCATCGGTGTGCTCTTTGCACCGGTCGCAGCGATATTCGCACCGGGCATAGAAGGGGCAGTACTTGGGACGCATGGAGGGTACCGGCGGCAGACCGTCAATGGGGATCAGGATACGATCCTTCGGGTCATCCAGCCGGGGAATGGCACGCAGCAGTGCCCGGGTATAGGGGTGCTCCGTGTGATGGAAGATTTCCTTGGCATTGGAGGTTTCCATCATGTGACCGCCGTACATAACGTAGATCCGCTCCGCATACCGAGCCACCAAGCCCAGGTTGTGGGTCACCATGATCACGGCGGTGTTGGTTTCCTTGGCAATGCGGCGGATCATCTCCAGCAGCTGTGCCTGGGTGGTTACGTCCAATGCGGTGGTTGCTTCGTCTGCAATCAGAATATCAGGCTTAGGCGCCATGGCCATAGCGATCATGATCCGCTGACGCATGCCGCCGGAAAATTGCTGGGGATAATAGCCGTACCGGGTCTCCGCATCGGGGATGTTCACCATCTTCATGGCTTCGATGGTGCGTTCCTTGGCTTCCGCTGCGGACATATTGCTGTGGAGCATCAGGTTTTCCTGAATCTGATAGCCCACCGTCAGCACCGGGTTCAGGCTGGTCATGGGCTCCTGGAAGATCATGCTGATGCGGCCGCCCCGAACCTGACGCATCATTTCGCTTTCGCCGTCATGGTTCAGTAAGTTGCCCTCCACGCCTTCCAGGTACACCTCGCCTCCTGCCACTCGGCCGGGGCTGGCGATCAGTTGCAGCACGCTGAGCATGGTAACGGACTTGCCGCTGCCGCTCTCGCCTACGATGCCCACAATTTCGCCACGATCCACGTGGAGGCTTACGCCTTCAATGGCGTTAAATTCCTTGCCGTCAGAGCGGAAGGTGGTAGCAAGATTTTTGACCTCAAGCAAATGTGCCATTGCGTTCCACACTCCTTACAGTTCGCCGCGCAGACGGGGGTCAAGGGCGTCACGGATACCGTCGCCCAAGGTGTTGAGGCAAATTACCAGCAGTGCAATGCAGATGCCGGGTGCCAGAGAATACACAGGGTTGGTCAGCAGATAGTCACGGCCGCCGGAAACCATGCTGCCCCAGGAAGCGATGGGCTGACTGATGCCCAGTCCCAGGAAGGACAGGCCTGCCTCGGACAGGATGGTGTTGCCGATCTGCTGGGTCATGGTCACGATGATGGGGGAAATGCTGTTGGGCAGCACGTGCTTCACCATCAGGCGGAAGGAACTATTGCCCTGCAGCTTGCCGGCCATGATGTAGTCCCGTTCCTTAATGGACATAACCTCGCTTCGCATCATGCGGACGTAAATGGTCATGTTGGAAATGCCCAGGATGATGGACAGGTTCAGGATGCCGCCGCCGAACACGGCGCACAAGGCGATGGCCAGCACCACCTGAGGAATCACACGGATAGCCTCGCTGATTCGGTTAATCACGTCATCCACCACGCCGCCGAAATAACCGGCGATCATGCCGAAGGCGGTACCGATGATACAGGCAATCACCACAGCCAGCACGCCCACCACGAGGGAAACTCGGCTGCCGACGATGATGCGGCTCAGCACATCCCGTCCGAACTCATCCGTACCAAGCAGATGGACTGCACTGGCACCCTGATTCCGTTCCTTGATGCTGATCTTGTTGGGATCATAAGGAACGATCTGGTAGGCGAAAATGGAAACCAGGATAATCAGCAGGGCAATGATGGCTGCCACCAGCACAATCTTCCGGGAAAAGAGGGTCTTGACAAACTGTTTCCGATGTTTTTTCTTGTAAGCCCGGCTGGCTTCCGCCGCCGCTTTCTTATCAAATGCAACTTCTGACATGTTCGTTTTCCTCCTTCCCCTTAGGCAATCTTGATGCGGGGGTCAACCGCCACATACACGATATCGGTAATCAGGTTCACCACGCTGGTGAACAGGGTAATCATGAGCACGCAGCCCTGAATCAGCTGAATGTCCTGGCTGTTGATGGCGTTCACCAGCAGGGAGCCCATGCCGGGAATCACGAATACGTTCTCCACGAACACGGAGCCGCCGATCATGCCGCCCAGTCGAAGACCCATCAGGGTAATGACCGGCAGGAGGGCGTTCTTCAGTGCATGAACGTAGATGACTTTCTTCTTCTTCAGACCCTTGGAACGTGCCGTGCGAATGTAATCCTGCCGGATGACTTCCAGCATGCTGGAACGGGTCTGACGGGTGATGGAAGCAATGCCGCCGATGGCCAGACACAATACCGGCATGATGGTCTGCTTCACGCTCTGTCCGAAATTCTGCCAGGGCCATACAAAGCCCATGGAAGGCAGCCAGCCCAGCAGCATACTGAACACATACATGAACAGGATGCCCAGCCAGAACTGGGGCAGACAGCAGCAGATGTTGGCTGTCAGGGTCACTGCCGTGTCCGCTGCGCTTCCCCGCTTCACGGCACTGATGATGCCGAACAGGATGCCCAGAGGCACGCTGATGAAGAAGGCCAGCAGGGACAGGTACAAGGTAATCGGCAGCCGCTCGCCGATGATGGTCATCACCGACTTGTTGTAGCTCTGGGATGTACCAAAGTTACCGCACAGAGCGTTACGCAGCCAGAGGATGTAGCGCACCAGTACCGGCTTATCCATGTTCAGCTCGTGATACAGCCGATCATAGGTCTCGCCGGAAATCTCGCCGCCGGTCATAGCAGCAATGGGATCACCGGGCAGAAAGTCAATCAGCAAGTAGGTGATAAATGATACAATCAGCAAAATTAACAAGGTCTGTCCCAACCGTTGGAGGATGTACCGTGCCAATGCTTGCATCTCCTTTCATCGCGCTTCTGTGTGCGACATGTGCTTTTCGGGTGGTTCATGCCGTGAATTATACAAAAGCAACTCAGAGGGGTCAATCAGAAAAAACAGGAAAAACCATGAATTTTCCCGTCTTTTTCGTTCACATTCTCATATTCTAATATGATCAATGAGAATGATTCTCATCCTTCTCATTGTATGATGATTTGTGCTGACTTCATCATTTTCCTTTTGATAACAAGTTTCTTCTTATTGATATGATTTCCAAACGATTTTCCTTATTATTTTATCATTGTTCGTCTCTCGTCTTGACAGACGCTTTCCGCCTTCCTATAATGTGCCTAGGTACCCACTGTTCCATCATTGAAAGGAGATAAAATCATGAAAAAGGTTCTTGCTCTTGTTTGCGCATTGACCCTGTGCCTTGCTGTGCTTCCTGCCATGGCAGAAGAGACCGCAGGCTACACGGAAACCGTTGTGTCCATCACCAACGGGGATCATGAAGTTCCTGCCACTGTGTGCATGCCCACCGGCGAAGGCACCTTCCCCGCTGTGGTGATGCTCCACGGCACCGGCTCCAACCGGGACGAAGCAGGCAACGGCTACAAGATGGCTGCTCCTGTGCTGGCCGAGAAGTACGGCATTGCCACCATCCGGATCGACTTCATGGGCAGCGGCGATTCTACCGCTGACTACATGGGCTACACCTTCGAGAGTGCCGTCAGCGATGCGCTGGCCGCTGCCAAGTACATGCAGGGCTTGGAGAACATCGATGCCGAGAAGATCGGCGTCATGGGCTGGAGCCAAGGCGGCACGGACGCTCTGCTGTGCGCTGCCCGCGAAAGCAGCACCTTCAAGTCTCTGGTGACCTGGGCAGGCGCTCCCGACCTGAGCAGCATGCTCACCGACGACCTGTATGCCGAAGCCAAGGCCAACGGCTACTTCACCATGACCTTTGACTGGCGTGATTCCCTGAACGTGTCCCTGGCCTGGTGCGATGACGTGGCCAACACCGACGTGCTGGCTGAGTTCGCCGCCGGCTATACCGGCCCCGTGCTTGCCATTGCCGGCACCCAGGACACCACCGTTGACCCCGAGTGGAGCAACAAGATCGTGGCTGCCTCCAGCAACGAAGCTTCCAAGACCTGCTTCATCGAGGGCATGGATCACACCTTCAATGTGTTCAGCGAGGAAGACTTCCACTCCCTGTACGCCGCTGTGGACGCCACCGGCGAGTTCTTCGCAGAGACGCTGAAGTAATTTCGTTCGTCCCATCTCTTTGTCCGCATCCCGATCATTCGGGGTGCGGTTTTTTCATGCTCTGGTTCGTCGTTGACAATCCTCTTTCGGCATTTTATAATGAGGACAACAACCAACCCGAAAAGAGAACAGGAGGTCTTGCCCATGAAAAAATCCGAGGCGCATGCCCGTGCTGCTGCGCTTTTAGCCCAAATGACCATTGAGGAAAAGGTTGCCCAAATGACCCAGATTTCCTATGCCGGATGCACCCGTGAAGAGGCGCTGGAATGGGCAAAGCTGGGGGTAGGTTCCTTCCTGCACGTCCTGGGGGACAATGCAAGGGAATTGCAGAACGTTGCCTGCCACACCCGGCTGGGCATTCCTGTGCTGTTCGGCATTGATGCGGTGCACGGTCACTGCCTGAACCGGGATGCCGCCATTTTCCCCTCCCAGCTGTCCATGGCATGCAGCTTTAATCCGGAGCTGCCGAAAAAAATCGGCCGTGCCACCGCCGAAGAAGTGGCGGAAGACGGCCTCCACTGGACCTTTGCCCCGGTGCTTTGCCTTGCCCGGGATCCCCGGTGGGGACGTGTGGACGAAACCTTCGGTGAAGATCCCTACCTGACCGGCGAAATGGGTGCTGCCATGATTCAGGGCTTCCAAGGGGATCAGCTGGATGACCCGGAAAGCATTCTGGCCTGTGCCAAGCATTACATTGCCTACGGCGAGGCTGTGGGTGCACGGGATGCCTGCGACACGGAAGTGACCATGCGGAAGGTGCGGGAAGTTTTCCTGCCCCCCTTCAAAAAGGCAGCAGAAGCCAACTGCGCCACGGTCATGACCGCCTACGGCTCTCTGGACGGCACGCCCCTGACCATCCACGAGGAAGCCATGAAAAAGGTGCTTCGTGACGAACTGGGCTTTGACGGCTTTGTGGTCACGGACTGGGACAATGTGCGCAGTCTGGTGACCAACCAGCACGTGTGTGCCGACATAGAGGATGCCTCCATCAAGGCGGCGCAAGCCGGCAACGACATGATGATGCGCACTAAGGAGTTCTACGAGGCCGCCGTGGCCGCCTGCAAGGACGGTCGCCTTGCCATGGAGCATGTAGAGGCCGCCGTGATGCACATCCTGACGGTAAAGGCGGAGCTTGGCCTGCTGGATCAGCCGGAAAAGCCCTGCCGGAAGGGACGCATCGGCTGCGAGGAGCACCGTACTCTGGCACTGGATGCCGCCCGGGAAGGTTTGGTGCTGCTGCGGAACAACGGGATGCTGCCCCTGAAGGGTGCCAAGAAAATTGCCGTCATTGGCCCCAATGCGGATGACATTCGTGCCCAGTACGGCGACTGGACCTACTTCACCCATCCCATGAACGACCCGGACAAAACAGAGCCTCAGCGTCCCTACACCACCCTGCTAGAAGGCGTGAGGAACGTATTCACGGATGCGGAAATCGTTTACCACAAGGGCTGTGATGTGATGAACAGAACGCCTTCTGATCTGGAGGGTGCTGCCGCTGCTGCCAAGGACTGCGACGCCATTGTGCTGGTGCTGGGGGATACCATCCAGCAGACGGGTGAAACCCATGACCGGGCAGACTTGTCCCTGACCGGGGATCAGGATGCCCTGTTCCATCGGCTTCGCGCCCTGGGTATTCCCATGACGGTGGTGCTCATGAGCTCCAAGCCCCTGTGCATCCCGGCAGAGGCTGCGGAAGCAGATGCGTTGGTTGTGGCCTTTAACGGGGGCATGGCAGGCGGTCAGGCCATCGCCGAGCTGCTGGCCGGAAAGATTGCCCCGGTGGGACGGCTGCCCATCAGCTTCCCTGTGCACACGGGGCAGATCCCTGTGTATTACAACAGCCTGCCCGGCTGGCACGGGGGCAAGTATGAGGATCAGCCTGCCGAACCCCTCTTTGCCTTTGGTGAAGGATTGGGCTACACCACCTTTGCCTACAGCGACCTGTCCTTTGACCCGGAGACCTTGCAGCTGACCGTCACCGTCACCAACACAGGCAATGCGGCAGGCACGGAAACGGTGCAGGCCTACCTGCGGGATGTGGTTAGCTCTGTCATGACCCCGGTGAAGAAATTCGTTGCCTTCACCAAGGTGACGCTGAACGCCGGGGAAAGCAAGAGGGTTTCTCTGCCCCTGACCAGGGAGAGCTTCTCCCTCATCAACGCCAAAGAACAGCAGGTGGTGGAGCCCGGTGAATTCCTGCTCATGGCTGGCCACAGCTCCAAGGATGCAGATCTGCTGACCATCTCCGTACAGATGGCATAACAGTTTTCCTGATATAGAAAGAATCGCCGTGGGGATTGCTCCTCACGGCGATTCTCTTTAGATTCAGTTCTTACTCAGCATCCAGTGCTTCGATTTCAGCGGTGTACTCGATCTTGGAAGCATCACGCCACAGCTGCATGGTGGAAGCGAAGGCTTCGTTTTCCTTTTCGGAAAGCAGGGTGCTCTTCAGGTCTTCCTTAATGTCGTCCGTCAGCTCCACAGCACCGGAGGGCACGTCACGCAGGTAGTACACAATGTGCACGCCATAGCTGCCCACAACAGGTTCGGACACATCCCCCACCTTCTCCACGGAGAAAGCAGCCTTCACAAAGGCAGCATCCCAAATCACGCTGTCCTGATGGACGCTGTAGCCCTCGGACATATAGGGTTCGGACTGCATGCCCGGGTCAGCGCCGTACTCGGCAATCAGATCGGCGAAGGAAGCACCGTCAGCCAGCTTTTGATTGATTTCATCAATGGTAGGCTGCACGGAGTCCAGAATGGCCTGATAAGCGGCATCCACGTCCGCCTGGGTCACAGGGGTTTCGGTTGCCTCGGTCACATCGGTAGCGGTAGCCTCAGTGGTGTCGGTGTCCTCGGCTTCTTCCTGCTCCTCCAGCTTGGCAGCCAGATCTTCATAGTTCTGCAGCAGGTCGTCATCCACGGTCAGCAGGATGTGGGTAATGCCCCGGTATCCTTCCGGCACATAGTAGGAAGTCTGGCCATAGTACTTGGTCATGTACTCATAGTAAGCCACATTGCCCTCATAGGAGGCCTTGTCGGATTCCACTTGGGTATCGAAGGCAGTCTGCACTTCATCATCCGTTACTGCCACGTTCTCGACCATCTTGTCGCGAACACGGTTGTACCGTTCTTCTTCCAAGGTGCTCTGCATCATGACGTCTTCGGTGTAGCCCATGGCTTCCAAAGCGGCCAGTGCGCTGGTCTTGGCGGCCAGCTTTTCTTCATCGGTGGACTCATCGGTCAGGTTGCCGTAGTAGGACACATAGCTGTCCACCAGGCTGTTCCAGCTTTCGGCATTGCTGGCCTTCAGGGTCTCCATCTCTTCATCGGTGAACTGATCCAGACCCCACTCAGCAGCCTTCTGATCCATCAGGGCGTACTGGATGGCATAGTCCAGAGCAAGCTGATTGATAAACTTTGCATTTTCATCGGTGGTGGTATCATAGCCATACTGGCTGTAGGTGTAGGACAGATTGGAAGCGATGTTTTCCACCGTTTCCCGGAGCACAGGCTCACCGTTCACGGTAGCCATCACATCCGTAGGAGAGGTGGTTGCGGTTTCCGTGGTATCGGTGGCGGTTGCTTCATCTGCCACAGCGGTGCACACGGAAGCCGTGCAAAGCATCAATGCCAGCACCAGCGCCAGCAGGCGGGAAATCTTCTTCATGATGGGTAAATCCTTTCTTTTCGCATACTTGTTCCGCGAATATCATTATTATGACACGTTTTCCACCTGGGTGCAACCTTTTCCCCCGGGGCAAAAATAAATGTTACACTCTGTTCACAAGTTGTCCCGATATGCCGAACAGGCAGCCTTGACGATCATGTTCTTTTTGCACCAAAAACGCCTTCTTTTTGCCCAGATTTGCCGTCTTGCAAGGTGGTGCATGTTATGATATAACCAGTTGACACTGTGCAGGAGCACATAAAGAATTGAGGTGACTTTGATGGCGCGTTCCGCCGTCCGCGACCTGACTGAAGGGTCGCCCATGAAGCTTGTGCTTGGCTTTGCCACGCCATTGCTTTTCGGTTTTATTTTTCAGCAGCTGTACAACATTGTAGACACCGCCATTGTGGGGCAGTTCCTTGGTGCCAACGCACTGGCTGCCGTAGGCTCCACCGGCTCCATCAACTTCCTGATTCTGGGCTTCTGCATGGGCATTTGCTCCGGCTTTTCCATCCCCATTGCCCAGTCCTTCGGTGCCAAGGAAGAAAGCGATATGCGGTGCTTCGTCATGAACTCCGCTTACCTTTCCGGTGTCTTCGGCATTGTGCTGGCCATTTTGACGGGACTGCTTTGCCCCTCCATGCTCCGCTGGATGAACACCCCGGCAGAGATTGTGGATGACGCCGTCAGCTACATTCAGATTATTTTCTTCGGCATTCCCGCCACCATGCTGTACAACATGACAGGCGGTATCCTCCGTGCCCTGGGGGACAGCAAGACCCCTGTGTATTTCCTGGTGGTTGCCTCCCTGGTGAACATCGTGCTGGACCTGGTGCTGATTTTGGTGATTCCCATGGGGGTTGCCGGTGCCGCCATTGCCACGGTGGTCAGCCAGATTGCCTCCGGCGTGGGCTGCCTGATTGTCATCAAGAAGCGTTTCCCCATTCTCCACTGCTCGCCGGAAGAACGGAAGTTCCGTGCCATCCATGCCAAGAAGCTGACCAACATCGGCATCCCCATGGGATTGCAATACTCCATCACGGCCATCGGTTCCGTGGTGGTGCAGGTGGCTGTGAACGGTCTGGGCACCATTGCCGTGGCTGCCGTTTCCGCCGCCGGCCGGCTGAACAACTTCTTCTGCTGCGTGTTTGACGCACTGGCCACCACCATGGCCACCTTTGCCGGGCAGAACATCGGTGCACGGAAGATTCGCCGGATTGACGAAGGTCTGAAGGCAGCCACCATCCTGGGCATTGGCTACTGCATCATCGCCTTGGCGGTGATCTACTTCTTCAGCCGCACTATGATTGGGCTGTTCGTTTCCTCTTCCGATGCTAATGCTGCCGCCGTTACCGACCTGGCACGGGAATATCTGCTGATCAACGGTGCCTTCTTCATTCCCCTGCTGTTTGTGAATATCGTCCGGCTTTCCATTCAGGGCATGGGCTACACCCAGATTGCCGTGTGCGCCGGTATCTGCGAGATGATCGCCCGGACGCTGGTGGGCTGGCTGCTGGTGCCCATTTGGGGATATACCGCCGCCTGCTTTGCCAGCCCCGTTGCCTGGCTGGCAGCGGATGCCTTCCTGTTCCCCTGCTACTTCCGCATTACCCGCCGCCTGCGCAAGCGCATGGGCGAAGCGTAATCATCTTCCCCATTGAAAAAGACCTGAAGCAACCGTGCTCCAGGTCTTTTCTATTCCATTCAATCCTCCCATTGGAAGACTCGACGCTTTCCTGCCGCATCCGTTACGGAAACAGCTGGCGTGCCCTCCTGCTCCGGCAGAAGCCCCCACAGGGGAAGATCCGGGCTTTGGTAGGTACGCATCAGGTTTTCATCGGTGTAGAAAACCCCATCCCGAATGCGGCCTGCCCGCCATTGTTCCACGCTGGCCAAGGGATCCGGAAGGTCAGGGAAATTTCCAGGACACCGGAAACCCATCAGGGTGACCATGCCTTTATCCTGATCAAAGACAGCATCCAGCACCGCATCATCCACGGTGCATTCGTTCTCCACCATGTAGTTGTGCTTGCGCAGGCGGGAAGCCGTTACCTGCAAAGCCTCATTGCTGGAATCAATGCCCAGGAATCTGCATCCCACGTTTTGGGCTGCATCCATGGTGGTGCCGCTTCCACAGCACAGATCCGCCACCGTGTCCCCTTCCACAATCAAGGGAAGCAGGAGACGCTCCAGCAGCTTCCGAGGCTTTTGGGTGGCATAGCCGGTGCGCTCCGGATCTTTTTGCTGCAAGTGGCTAATGTCCGTCCACACATCCCCGGGGTACACCAGATCATCATCATAATATTTGTACACCTTGCCGCCGCTGCGGATGCTCCGGTAGCTGCGTCCGTTTTCATCAATTTCCCGGCGCATATGGTTCTTCCGATTGTCCTGCCTTGGAACCCCCACCTTGGTAATATCGAAGCGGACGTTCTTTCCCCGGGCATACAGCAGGATGGTATCGTGCTTCCGGCTGAAGCACTTGGTGGATCTGCCCCCGCTTTCGTATGCCCAGATAATCTCGTTCATGAAGTTCTTTTCGCCGAAAACGTTATCGCAGATCATGCGGCCATAGGGAGCGGAACGCCAATCCAAATGAAGGGCGAAAGCACCTGTGGGGGTCAGGAGCATTTTCGCCTGATCACACAGGCGGCGCAGGAAATCCAGATAGCTTTCCCGGCTGGAAAACTTATCTGTGTAAGCCGGCAGCTGAATACTGGGATTCCCTTTTTTCCAGCCTTCCTCCCCTACCGGGCGGCGGCGCATGAACTGTTCCCCTGTCATGAAAGGGGGATCAATGTAGACGCACTGCACTTTTCCTTGCCACCTGGACAAATCCATGGTGGTGCTGTTGCCCTGCAAAAGCAGACTTTCCCCCTTGCCAACCACCTCTCGGCTGACAGAAACGGCCTTGAACATGTTACTTCCCCCTTATCCGCTTTCGTAAGGCAACCAGTTCATCCTGTATGTCCGTCAGCTGCTGTAGCATGGCTCGCTGTTCCTCATCCTTTGCCAGCAAAACACCCACCTGCCGCACAGCATCAACAAAGTCCTGATCCATGGCCTTCATGCCCTGACGGGAAAGAGGACAAACCGCCCGAGCTCTGGCATCCACCGCCACATGCACCCCATCCTCACGGAGTACCGGCAGCAAGGGAAAAATGCGGCAGGCCAGAGGCCGAATACTGCGGTTACAGGTACCGGGGCAGGCAACCAGCCAACCCTGTTTGGTTTCCGTCAGCTGCCAGCCGTCCAGCCCCACATAGTCATCCTCTTCACCGGGGAAGAGCAGCATGCCTGTGACTTCTCCTTCCAGGGATCGGCAGCAGGCACCGCCGCAAAGGGTGCCGCAATCCCGTTTCAGGGGTGTCAGCTGCTCCAGCAAGCTGCGAGCGTCGTTCAGTACCATGTCCTTCACCTCATGATGCCATTGTATCGCATTTTCATCCATTATGCAAAGCAAAGAATGGACAGTCAAAAAAAATCCCCCGTGTGTTAGATCACACGGAGGATGCTTCGTTTCTGTGCTTAATCTCAGAACTTCAGCGGGTTTACACGCACAGAGGGTCCCATGGTGCTGGACAGATACAGGGAGCGCACGTAGGTGCCCTTTGCAGCGGCAGGCTTTGCCTTGTTGATGGCATCCATCAGAGCCTTCAGGTTCTCGGTCAGCTTTTCAGTGCCGAAGGAAACCTTGCCGATGGGGCAGTGGATGATAGCCGTCTTGTCCAGACGATACTCCACCTTACCGGCTTTGATCTCGTTCACAGCCTTGGTCACGTCCATGGTGACGGTGCCGCTCTTGGGGTTAGGCATCAAGCCCTTCGGGCCCAGGATACGACCGATACGGCCGATCAGACCCATCATGTCAGGGGTAGCTACGCAGACATCAAAGTCGAACCAGTTTTCCTGCTGGATCTTGGCGATCATGTCTTCTGCGCCGACGTAGTCAGCACCGGCAGCCTGAGCTTCCTTGGCCTTTTCGCCCTTCGCAATAACCAGCACGCGAATGCTGCGGCCGGTGCCGTGAGGCAGCACCACAGCGCCACGAACCTGCTGGTCAGCGTGACGGGGGTCAACACCCAGACGGACGGAGATTTCCACCGTCTCGTCGAACTTGGCCTTGCCGGTCTTCACAACCAGGTCGCAGGCTTCAGTGGGATCATACTGGGTGAGATGGTCAATCAGCTTTACGCTGTCTTCATACTTCTTACCATGCTTCATGTTTTCTTCCTCCCATGTGGTATTAACGGCGCTATGTCCTCCCACATTGATCAAGGGGCCAAGCCCCACAGGGTCTTATTCCTCCACGGTAACGCCCATGCTGCGGGCAGTGCCGGCAACCATGCTCATGGCTGCTTCAATGCTGGCGGCGTTCAGGTCGGGCATCTTGGTGGTGGCAATCTCGCGGACTTGCTCCTTGGTCAGCTTGCCAACCTTGTCACGGTTGGGGCGGGCACTGGCAGTTTCCATGTTCAGGGCCTTCTTGATCAGCACCGGAACCGGGGGGGTCTTGGTGATGAAGGTGAAGGTACGGTCAGAGTACACGGTGATGACTACAGGGATCACCAGGCCTGCCTGCTTAGCAGTGCGCTCGTTGAACTCCTTGCAGAAACCGGGGATGTTCACGCCGTGCTGGCCCAGAGCAGGACCGATAGGCGGAGCGGGCGTAGCCTTGGCAGCCTGCACCTGCAGCTTGATGTACGCAGAAACTTTCTTGGCCATGGTTATGGCACCTCCTAAAAATGTGGTCACGCGGAAGCGTTGCAACTTCCTCCCACGTTACACCCGCAAAAAGCGAGTGCCTGAAAGACGGATTTCTCCGCCGCTCTCGCTGCGGCTAAGCAGCGTAAAAGCCTTTTGAACATTGGGGATGAAGGAACGTGAGCGTCAGTCAGCTTTCTTGACCTGTGCCAAGTCCAGCTCGGCAGGGGTTGCCCGGCCGAACATCTGCACACTGACCTTGATCTTACCACGCACGGTATCAATATCCTCGACAACACCCTGCTGATTCTCCATGGAACCGGACAGGATGTCCACCGTATCGCCAATGGCGATGTCGTACTCCACGCCGCTGGGGGTGGGGTTGAGCATCATATCCACTTCCGCTTCCGTGAGGGCGACAGGCTTGCTGTCCGGGCCCACAAAACCGGTAACGCCACGGGTATTGCGCACCACGTACCAGCTTTCGCTGGTCTCGATCATGTGCACAAGCACATAGCCGGGATAAACCTTGCGCTGGGTCTTGACACGCTTGCCGTTTCTGATTTCGATGACGTCTTCCACGGGAACACGCACATCAAAGATCAGCTTCTGCATCGCCTCGTTGTTTTCAACGGACTTTTCCAGCGTCTCCTTGACCTTATTCTCATAGCCTGAGTAGGTATGCACAACATACCAGCAGGCCTCGTTGGATCTTTCGCTCATGTGTCTTTTCTCCTATTTTACCGGATCAGACCAGCAGCCGGATGAGAGCGGATGCGCCCATATCCAGCAGACCAATCACGATGCTCATGAAGAGCATGAACACCAGCACGACCACGGAATACACCCACAGCTTGCGCTTGGTCGGCCAGGTCACCTTCTTGAGCTCATACCACATGTTCTTGAAGGGTGTAGCGATCCGGGAAGGAAGCCGCTTGCACCAGGCAAGGAACTTGTTTTCCTTGGCGTCTGCCTTCTTGGCAGGAGTCTTCTTCTCCTGCTCGGCGACCGCCTTTTTCTCCTCAGCCATTTCTTTCACATCCTCACGCTGTCGTTGGGGGAAATTACTTCGTTTCGCGATGAGCGGTGTGCTTCTTGCAGAAAGGGCAATACTTCATGAGCTCAATGCGATCCGGGGTGTTCTTCTTGTTTTTCATGTTGTTGTAGTTGCGCTGCTTGCACTCCGTGCAGGCCAGGCAAACCTTGGTACGAGCGGCATTTGCCACTTTGGACACCTCCTGCTAAGCATTGTGTCGGTTATCATTTTTCAATGATACCAGATGAACCTGTACCCCGGAGGAGGCATCAAATCCTCCCCCGGGTATCAGGAATTACTCGATAACCTTCGCCACAACGCCGGAACCAACCGTGCGGCCACCCTCG